>CANFJQ010000113.1 GCA_947447615.1 Comamonadaceae bacterium | reverse complement strand
CGGTTCTTGTCCATCGGCTCGCGATTTACGCCCCACGCTTCCTTCCCACGCTCGGTCACCCTCACGCAGTTGCGCTTCACTTTGCTCACTGTGACCAGCTCGCAGCGGGACTTGCACCCGCAGGTGTGCGCCCATGCTGGGCGCACCAATAAAAAAGGCCGCTTCGCAGCGGCCTTTCTCACAGGGTTACAACGCTATCACTTACCTGGCACTTTGCCTTCCACGCCTTTGACGTAGAACATCACGCCGCTCAGGAATTTGTCGTCAGCGACTTCGCCTTCTTTGAGCAAGGTCTTGCCGGTGTTGTCTACCAAGGGACCTTTCCAGATGCTGAAGGTGCCCGCTTTCAGGCCCGCTTTCACTTCATCGACTTTGGCCTTGGTTTCTGCGGGCACGTCTTCGGCGATAGAGACAATGTCAATCGCGCCTTCTTTCACGCCCCACCATACGCCGCCGGTGGTCCAGGTGCCTTCCAAGGCGTCTTTGGTGGCTTTGATGTAATAGGGAGTCCAGTTGATGATGCTTGATGCCAAGTGGGCTTTGGGACCGTAGGCGGTCATGTCCGAATCCCAACCAAAAGCGCGCTTGCCTTTGTCTTGTGCGGTTTTGAGCACAGCGGGTGAATCGGTGTTTTGGAACAGCACGTCCGCGCCGCCATTGATCAGGCTGGTGGCAGCTTCGGTTTCTTTTGGCGGGTTAAACCACTCATTGACCCAGACCACTTTGGTCTTGATCTTGGGGTTGCTGCTTTGCGCGCCCAGCGTGAAGCTGTTGATGTTGCGGATCACTTCAGGGATTGGCACCGAAGCGACCACACCTAGCGTGCCGGTCTTGCTCATCTTGCCCGCGATCACGCCAGCCATGTACGCACCTTCGTAGGTGCGGCTGTCGTAGGTGCGCATGTTGTCGGCGGTTTTGTAGCCGGTGGCATGTTCAAACTTGACGTCTTTGAATTCGGGGGCCAGCTTGAGCATGGTTTCCATGTAGCCAAACGTGGTGCCGAAAATCACTTTATTGCCCTGGCTGGCCATGTCGCGGATCACGCGCTCAGCGTCAGCCGATTCGGGCACGTTTTCTACAAAGGAAGTGACGATCTTGTCACCGTACTCTTTTTCCAAGGCTTTACGGGCGTTGTCATGTGCAAAGGTCCAGCCGCCATCGCCCACGGGGCCGACATAGGCAAAGGCAATTTTCAGCGGTTCGGCCTTGGCTGCCGCTGGCGCTGCTGCCGGTGCTGCTGCTTCAGGCTTTTTGCCGCAGCCAATCAGCACGGCGGCCGCTACGGCGCTTATCGCGGCGATTTTCAGCAGCGAACGTTTTTGCACATCTGTCATGTCATTTCCTTTTTAGAAAGTAAGGTCAGGGGAGGAGAAAAAATCTTCAGGAGCCGGGGTAAAACGGTTTTCCAATCGAAGCTGGCATATTAATCCGAATCCAGGCCGGATTGCGGGAAATCAGCGCCAAGACCACGATGGTAGCGATATAAGGCAGCATGCTCAGCACTTGGCTGGGCACGTCCACACCTATGCCTTGCAGGTGGAATTGGACCATGGTGACGCCGCCAAATAAATACGCCCCAAGGAGTACACGCCCGGGCCGCCAGGTGGCAAAGGTGGTCAGCGCCAGCGCGATCCAGCCCTTGCCGGCCACCATACCTTCCACCCATAGCGGGGTGTAAATAACCGAAATATAGGCCCCGGCCAGCCCGCATAGCGCGCCTCCGGCGACCACGCAGGCCAGCCGAATCCAGCGCACCGGGTAGCCCAGGGCATGGGCCGATTCCGGGCTTTCGCCCACGCTGCGCAAAATCAGGCCGCTGCGGGTACGGTACAAAAACCAGACCAGCCCGGCGGCAAAAGCAATGGTCAGATACACCAGCGGGTGGTGTTTGAACAGCGCCGAACCGAGCAAGGGAATATCCGACAAGCCGGGGATAGCAAACGTAGGCCGCTCGGGGATTTTTGCCTGTACATAACTTACGCCCACAAAAGCCGAAAAGCCGCCGCCAAACAGGCTGAGCGCCAGGCCGGTGGCGTATTGGTTGGTATTGAGCCAGATGACCAGCGCGCCAAAAATAGCCGCCATCAGCCCCCCGGCCAGCATGCCCGCTGCAAAACCCAGGGTGTCGCTGCCGGTATGCACTACCATGGCAAAACCGGCAATCGCGGCGCACAGCATCATGCCCTCGGCGCCCAAGTTGACGATGCCCGCCTTCTCGTTGATCAACAAGCCCAGCGAGGCAATGGCGAGCACCGTGCCCGCGTTCAGCGTGGCAGCGATCAGCAGTGCGTAGGATTCCATCAGCGGCTCCCTCCGGTGGCGGCCTGCGCCTGGCGTACCAGCCGGTAGTTCACCAGCGTGTCACAGGCCAGCAGGCTAAACAGTAAAAGGCCCTGGAACACGCCAGTGAGCGACTTGGGCAGGCCCAGGCGCGATTGCGCCAGCTCGCCGCCGATATAAAACATGCTCATCAGCAGGCTGGAGAACACCAGCCCCACCGGGTGCAGCCGCCCCACATAGGCCACGATGATGGCGGCAAATCCATAACCCGCTGGCACATAGGGCGTGAGTTGCCCGATGGGCCCGGCCACCTCCAGCGCACCGGCCAGTCCGGCCATGCCGCCCGAAACCAGCAGCGCCGTCCACAAAGCCTGGCGCGCCGAAAAACCGGCATAGCGCGCCGCCGCCGGTGCCAGCCCGCCCACTTGCTGGGCAAAACCGGCGCGGGTGCGGAACAAAAACACCCACACCGCGCCCACACCCAGCAGCGCAAACAGCACGCCAATCGTCATACGCGAGCCGTCCATCAGGCGCGGAATGCGGGTGACCGCATCAAAATTTTTGGTTTGCGGGAAGTTGTAGCCCAGCGGGTCTTTCCAGGGACCATAGACCAAAAGGCCGAGCACCTGCACCGCCACATAGACCATCATCAGGCTGACCAAAATTTCATTGGCGTTAAAGCGGTCGCGCAGGAGTGCGGTAATCCCAGCCCAGACCATGCCGCCCAGCACCCCGGCCAGTACCACGGCCACCACGATCCAGCTGCCGGTGTCTTTCTCGGCCAACAGCGCCACACCGCTGGCGCACACCGCGCCGATGATGTACTGCCCCTCTGCGCCGATATTCCACACATTGGAGCGAAAGCACACCGCCAAGCCCAGCGCTATCAGCAGCAATGGCGTGGCCTTGACCACCAGCTCGCCCAGCGCATAAGTGCTTTTTATAGGCTCCCAGAAAAACATTTGCAGTCCGCGCACCGGGTCTTTGCCCAGCAAGCTAAACAGCAGCACGCCCAGCAGCACGGTAATGAGTAGCGCCAGCAGCGGTGAGGCAAAAGTCCAAAAACCCGAAGGCTGGGCGCGCACTTGCAGCTTAATCATGCCGGCGCCTCCCACAATCCGCTCATCCATTCGCCCATTTGCGCTACCGTGGCCTGGCCTGCGGCAATTGAGGGCGACAGCTTGCCATGCGCAATCACTTGCAATCGGTCGCAAATTTCAAACAACTCGTCCAGCTCTTCGCTGACTACCAGCACGGCGCAGCCGGCATCGCGCAAAGCCAATATCGCGCCGCGTATTTGGGCCGAGGCGCCGACGTCCACGCCCCAAGTGGGTTGCGACACGATAAACAGCGCGGGCTTGGCGTCGATCTCGCGCCCGACAATAAACTTTTGCAAATTGCCGCCCGATAGCGAGCGCGCCGCCGAGTCCGGCCCGTTGGCCTTGACGCCAAAGCGTTCGATGATGCGCTGCGCTTGCGCCCGCAGTTGGGCCAGTTGCAACCAGCCCCCGGCAAAGCCCGGCCAGGCAATCGCCTCGGTGCGCGTGAGCAGCAGGTTGTGCGCCAGGCTGAGGGTGGGTACGGCGCCGCGCCCCAGCCTTTCCTCCGGCACAAAATGCAGACCCAAGGCCCGCCGCGCCGCCGGGTCTTGGGCTGATACATCGACTTCGCCCATGCGTATGCTGCCCTTGGGCGCGCGGCGGTCTTCGCCAGACAAGGCATACAGCAGTTCGCGCTGCCCGTTGCCCGAGACGCCCGCAATACCCAGCACCTCACCCGCGCGCACCTCTAGGTTGATGCCGCCTAAGTCCACGCCAAACTGGTCTTCTCGCGCCAGGCGCAAATCGCGCACCGTCAGGCGCGCCGCGCCAGGTTCGCGCACTTCGTGTTTGAGTTGCGGCGGCTCCGCACCAATCATCAGCTTGGAAAGCGATGCGTTGGATTCTTCTGCCGGGTTGCACACGCCGGTTACCTTGCCGCCGCGCAGCACGGTGCAGGCCTTGCACAGGGCACGAATCTCGTGCAGCTTGTGGCTGATGTACAAAATGCTGCAACCTTCGGCGGCCAACTGCTGCAAGACCACAAACAGCTTTTCTACCGCCTGCGGCGTCAACACCGAGGTGGGTTCGTCCAAGATCAGCAATTGCGGCTGCGTCAGCAGCGCGCGGATGATTTCCACCCGCTGCATCTCACCTACGCCCAGGGTATGCACTGGGCGCGAGGGGTCGATGTCCAGGCCGTATTGGCGCGCTTTGCTGCTGATGCGCTCGCTCACCTGGTCCAGGCTCAGGCTTTTGTCCAGCCCCAGCCAAACGTTTTCGGCCACGGTAATCGTGTCAAACAAATTGAAATGCTGGAACACCATGCTGATGCCCAGGGCGCGCGCCTCTTTGGGGTTGCGGATATGCACCGGCTGGCCGTTAAAGCGCATTTGGCCGGCGTCGGGTTTGATCGCGCCGTAGATGATTTTCATCAACGTCGATTTGCCTGCGCCGTTTTCGCCCAGCACCGCATGCGTCTGGCCGGGCAGCACCGTGAGCGACACCTCGCTATTGGCCACCACCCCAGGGTAGGCTTTGGTGATGCCGGTCAGTTCAAGGCGGGGGAAAGTCATGCGGCGGGCGGTGGGGCGGGTAGGGCGCTGGGGTTTTCAAAAGAGTGCGTATGCTAACGTCAAGGCCAGCGCAAGCTGTCCTGATTTACCCTTGCACCCGTTTGAGGCTTCGCCAAGCTCCATGACCCAATCCAAAGCACTACCTCAGCCCATCCGCTTTATCAAGGGCGGCGTGCTGCACACGCTGCACGATGTCCCGCCCGATCGCACCTTGCTCGAGGTACTGCGCGAAGACCTGCACCAGACCGGCACCAAAGAGGGCTGCGGCGAGGGCGATTGCGGTGCTTGCACCGTCGTGGTGGGCTATTTGCAAGGCGGCAAATTACAGACCCATGCCGTCAATAGCTGCATCAAACTGGCGCATTCGCTTGATGGCATGGCCTTGTGGACGGTGGAAGACCTGGCTGCGCCTGGTGGCCGTATGCACCCGGCGCAGGAGGCCTTGGTGCAGTGCCACGGTTCGCAATGCGGCTTTTGCACGCCCGGCTTTGTGATGAGCATGGCGGCGCTGTGCGAGCAGGCGGGCCAGAAGCCCATCACCCGCGAAAGCGCGCAGCAGGCCTTGTCGGGTAACCTGTGCCGCTGCACCGGCTACCGCCCGATTTTGGACGCCGCTTGCCAGATGCAAGCCTTGCCGCCCATGCCCTTGGACAGCCCCGCGCTGCGACAGCAACTCAAGGCGCTGGCGAAATCGGTAGCGGCGGATGCTGCGTCCACGCGGTCTGCTCACCCCGCCTACCTCGCCCCCACTACGCTGCCCAATTTACTGGCCTTACGCCAAGCGCATCCAGATGCCCAACTGGTCGCAGGTTGCACCGACGTCGGTTTGTGGGTGACCAAGCAGCACCGCCAGTTTGCGCGCGTGCTGGACACCACGCGGGTAGAGGAACTGCGCCAGGTAGACCGCTATCCGCACCACATCGCTATAGGCGCCGCAGTCAGCCTGCAAGATGCATTTGCCGCGCTGGTCAAAGACCGCCCGCAGTTGCAAAGCTTTGCCGATCGCTTTGCCGGTCTGCCGGTGCGCAACGCGGGCACCTTGGGTGGCAATGTGGCCAATGGCTCGCCGATCGGCGACTCCATGCCGCTGCTGATCGCCTTGGGTAGCCACATCGTGCTGGCCAGCACACGCGGCTACCGTGAAATGCCGCTGGAGTCGCTCTACACGGGCTACCGCCAAACCTGTATGGCCGCGGACGAGGTGCTGGCCTACATCAAAGTGCCGCGCCCGCAGCGGGGAGCGCTGGCCCGGGTGTACAAAATTTCCAAGCGCACTGAAGACGATATATCTGCCGTTTGCCTGGCGCTGCAGTTGCAGATTCACAAAGGCCAAGTGACGCATGCCTCGGTAGGCGCAGGCGGCGTAGCCGCGACCCCGGCCCGCGCCCGGGCTACCGAAGCCGCTTTACGCGGCCAGCCCTGGACCGAGGCCACGGTGCGTGCTGCCATGGACACGCTGCGCGCCGAGTTTTCGCCCATCTCCGACATGCGCGCCAGCGGCGACTACCGCCGCCAGGTTTTGGGCAATTTGCTTTGGCGCTTTTGGCTCGAAAGCCAGGGCCAATTCGCCACCGATATCCACCGCCTGGACTTGGAGTTGCAAGCATGAGCGCCCCGCAAGCCCGCCGCAAACCCAAAGCCGTTCGCTCCCCGGTCAGTGGCCGTGACGCGCCGCACGAAAGCGCCCGCGCCCAGGTGGCTGGCGCCGCCACTTACATCGACGACATGCCCGAGCTGCAAGGCACCTTGCATGCGGCGCCCATCTTGTCCACCGTGGCCCACGGCAAGCTCAAGGCCATTGACGCCCGCGCCGCACGGGCTATGCCCGGCGTGGTGGCGGTGCTGCTGGCAGAGGACATTCCTGGTGACCCCATGCTCGCGTCCTTTGCCGGGGACGAACCGATTTTTGCGCGCGACACGGTGCAACACATCGGCCAGGTAGTGGGCCTGGTGGTGGCGCGCAGCGTGATGCAAGCGCGCCGCGCCGCGCGCAAAGTGGTGCTGGATATCGAAGCCTTGCCCGCCGTGCTGTCGGTGCAGCAAGCGCTGGCTGCGCAAAGCTATGTGCTGCCTCCGGTGTTTGTGCGCCGGGGCGATGTGCAAGCAGGCTTGCAAGCCGCCAAGCACACGCTGCGCGGCAGTCTGGAAGTGGGCGGGCAGGAGCACTTTTACCTCGAAGGCCAGGTGGCCTATGCCGTGCCCCAAGCGCAAGGGCAGTGGCTGATCCATAGCAGCACCCAGCATCCCGGCGAAGTGCAGCATTGGGTGGCGCATGCGCTGGGTTTGCACAACCACGCGGTGCGCGTGGAATGCCGCCGCATGGGTGGTGGTTTTGGCGGCAAAGAAACCCAGGCTGGCCATGTGGCGGTCTGGGCAGCCGTGGCCGCGCAGCTGGTGCGCGCACCGGTCAAGCTGCGGCTGGACCGGGACGACGATTTTTTAATTACGGGTAAGCGCCATCCGTTTGCTTACGAGTACACCGCAGGCTTTGACAACAGCGGTCGCTTGACTGCGCTGCAATTGCAAATGGCGGTGAACTGCGGTTTTTGTGCGGACTTGTCCGGCCCGGTGGCCGACCGCGCCATCTTTCACACTGACAACGCCTATTTTTTAGAGAATCTGGAAATCAGTTCCTACCGCTGCAAAACCAATACCCAAAGCCACACCGCTTTCCGTGGCTTTGGTGGGCCGCAGGGTGTCATCGTCATCGAAAAAATCATGGGCGATATCGCCCGCGCGCTGGGTAAAGACGCGCTGGATGTACGCTTGCGCAATATTTATAGCGACGAGCCACTGGCAAGCTCGGTGGTAGCAGGCACTAGGCCCGCGCTGCGCGACACCACGCATTACCAAATGAAGGTGGAAGACAACATTCTGGAGCCGCTGCTCAGCACTTTGGAAAAGCATTGCGCGTACCGCCAGCGCGTGCAAGAAATTGACCTGTGGAACGCAAAGAGCCCGGTGCTGCGCCGTGGCATTGCCATCACGCCGGTGAAGTTTGGCATCAGCTTTACCGCCACGCTGTTCAACCAGGCCGGTGCTTTGGTGCATGTGTATTTAGACGGCAGTGTGCGCGTGCACCACGGCGGCACCGAAATGGGCCAAGGCTTGTACACCAAGGTCACCCAAATCGTGGCCGATGAACTGGGCGTGCCGCTAGAGCGCGTGCTGTGCAGCGCCAGCGATACGCACACTATTCCCAATGCGTCAGCCACTGCCGCTTCTGCGGGCACCGACCTCAATGGCCGCGCCGCGCAATTTGCAGCGCGGCATGTGCGCGACAACCTGGCCGCGTTTGTGGCCGGGCTCGATGCTTGTGGCGCTGGCGCAGTGGAGTTTTTTGGCGGGCAAGTGCGTTCGCCCAGCACCACGCGCGGCTTTGACGAAGTGGTGCAAATGGCCTATGCCAACCGCATCCAGTTGTGGAGCGATGGCTTTTACCGCACGCCCAAAATCCATTACGACAAAACCACGCTCACAGGCCGGCCTTTCTTCTACTTTGCCTATGGCGCGGCCTGCACCGAAGTCGTCATCGACACCCTGACCGGCGAGAGCCGCGTGCTCAAGGTGGACATATTGCACGACGTGGGCCGCAGCATCAACCCGGCGCTGGACATCGGCCAAATCGAAGGCGGCTTTGTGCAGGGCATGGGCTGGTTGACGAGTGAGCAACTGGTTTGGAACGACAAAGGCCTGCTGACTACGCACGCGCCCAGCACCTACAAAATACCCACTGCGGGCGATGTGCCCGCGCACTTCCAAGTGTCGCTCTGGCCCGAGCCCAACCGCGAAGACAACGTCTTTGGCTCCAAAGCCGTAGGCGAGCCGCCCTTCATGCTGGCCGTCAGTGTTTACGAGGCATTGCGCCACGCCATCGCCCAAACGCGCAGCGGTCAAGAGCCGGTGCAATTGACCGCTCCGGCGACGGCGGAAAATGTGCTCAGGGCCTTGCAATAAGGCCGGCGCTCACAACACCAAAATCGCCCGAAAGTCGTTCACATTGGTGTGCGTCGGGCCGGTGACGACCAGGTCGTCTAAGGCTGCAAAAAATCCATAGGCGTCGTTGCGCTGCTGGTAGCTGCTAAGCGACAGGCCCAGCGCGGCGGCGCGTTGCAAGGTGTCGGGGCTGAGGCGGGCACCGGCGTTGTCCTCTATGCCGTCGATGCCGTCAGTGTCGGCTGCCAGTGCCCACACGCCGCTTTGTCCTTGCAGGGTTTGCGCCAGGCCCATACAAAACTCACCTGCGCGCCCGCCGCGTCCGCGTGGCTGGCCTGGCGCTTGCGGCGCAATGGTGACGGTGGTCTCGCCGCCGCTCAATATCACGCAGGGCTTTTGAAGCGGCCCCAAGCCTTTGGCTGCAGCGCGCGCCAGTGCGCCATGCACTTTGGCTACTTCGCGCGACTCGCCTTCGATTTCATCGCTCAGTATGTAGGCCGCCAGTCCTGCGCGGCGCGCCGCGTCGGCGGCGGCCTGCAAGGACTGCTGCG
>CANFJQ010000112.1 GCA_947447615.1 Comamonadaceae bacterium | reverse complement strand
TTAGGGTCTTGCCCGTGCAGCACAAAGTGGCGTGCGGCGTTGGCCACGGTGTCTTCAATCAGCGCGCGGGGGAACAGCAAGCGGCCTGTATCGGTGAGCTTGGCACCGGCTTTGGTCATCAGCTCGATACCGCTTTCGGGCGCATCGGCCAGGCCAATGTTCTCCAGTGCGTCCAGAGCAGCGTTATGGATTTTGACCACATCGGCATCGCTGAGCGCTTTGTAGGCGCCGCCATTCATGCCGGGGCGGACGGGGCGCAGGCTGTCGGGCAGAGGCGCAGAGCGCGCTGCGCGGCGGGCATCGCGGGCACCGCCACGGGGGTTGGTTTTCTCAAGAATTGCGCTCATGGGGTACCTCGGTTAAATGCCTGTGATTCGGTTTGTTTATCTGTGCAGTGAGCAGCTAGGGCTCAGGCGCGCAGCTTTTCATTTTTCGGGTCGTACAAAGGCTCGGCGTGCACGGTGGCGCTGCGCATCGTACCCAGCACATTGACTTGCAGCTTGGTACCGGGCGTAGCCTTGTCGGCTTTGACATAGGCCAGGGCCACGCTCTTCTTTAAGGTGTGGCTCCACACGCCCGAGGTGGTCAAGCCTACATTGTGTTCGCCGTCAAACACTTGTGCGCAGTACGGGCTCTCGGCGTCGCCGTCTTCATCAAATATCAGCGGTACAAAACGTTGCGCCGCGCCGCGTGCATGTTCGGCGACCAGCGCGGCTTTGCCGATGAAGTCGGCCTTGTTGACATCCACAAAACGGTCCAGAGAAGCCTCTAAAGGCGTGTAGCCGCTTTCCAGATCGCTCTTCCAGCCGCGGTAGCATTTGTCAACGCGCAAGCTGTCCATGGCGTAGAGGCCGAAGTCGCGGATATCGTGGGCCGCGCCCGCAGCCCAGATGGCAGCGTACAAGGTCGGCAGTTGCTCGACCGGTGCGTGCAATTCCCAGCCCAGTTCGCCCACGTAGTTGACGCGCATCGCCAGGCAGCGGCCCGCCACGGTTTGGATGTATTGCGCCGTCAGCCAGGGGAAACCGGCATTGGACAAATCCGCCTTGGTGACTTGGCCGAGCACATCGCGCGCACGGGGCCCGGCGATGATCAGGGTGCCGAAATCGGCGGTGACATCGGTCACGCTAATCGGGCTGCCCTCGGGCAAGCCTTGGCGCAGCAAGTCCATATCGTGCGTGGCGGCAATGGCTGCGCTGATGATGTAGAAATGGTCTTCGCCCAAGCGCGTGATGGTGAACTCGCTCCATAGTTTGCCGGTGGGCGTGAGCGCATAGGCCAGCGACACGCGGCCTTGCGAAGGCAGCTTGGAGCAAGACAAATAATCCAGGTGCTTGGATGCGCCCGGGCCTTTGAGTTCGTAGTTGGTAAAGCCAGGCAAATCCAAAATGCCCACGCGCTCGCGCACGGCTTTCACTTCCTCGGCCACTGCGCCATGCCACACGTTTTCGCGGCGGAAAGAATGGGTGTCGGCGGGTATGTCGCCCTTCAAATCCAAGTACACCGCGCGCTCCCAGCCGCCGCGCGCGCCAAAACGGGCGCCCTTGGCCTTCAGCGTTTCGTACAACGGCGAGGTACGCAGCGGGCGTCCGGCTGGGCGTTCTTCGTACGGGAAGGACGAGGCGTATTCGTTTTGGTACACCTCGATGGCCTTGGCCACGGTGTATTCGGTGGTGGCGTAGTCGCCATAGCGGCGCCTATCGAGCGACCACAAATCCCACTCAGTCTGCCCGTGCACCACCCATTCGGCCAGTGCTTTGCCAGCGCCGCCGCCCTGGGTAATACCAAAGCTGAAGGTGTTGCAATGAAAGAAGTTGCGCAAGCCTGGCTCGGGGCCGATGTAAGGGTTGCCGTCCGGGGAGTAGGGAATAGGGCCGTTCACGCCGCGCTTGATGCCGGCGCGCGACAGTGCGGGCACGCGGGCCATGGCGTCTTCAATGTATTTTTCCAAACGCTCGAAATCGTCGTTCCACAACTGGTTGGCGAAGTCGTCAGGCATGCCGTCCAGCCACATCGGCGTGGCCTTCCATTCATACGGCCCGAGGATGAAGCCTTCACGTTCCTGGCGCAGGTAATACGAGGTATCCGGGTCGCGCAACAGCGGCAGTCGCGCGTCACCGCGCGAAGTGAGTTCGGGCACGTCTTCGGTCACCAAGTACTGGTGCGACATCACGACGATAGGCAAATGGCGTCCCACCATGGCCATCACTTCACCGGCGCGAAAGCCTGCGGCGTTAACGATGATCTCGGCGGTGATTTCGCCCTTATCCGTGGTGACTAGCCATTCGCCATTGGGCTTTTGGGCCAGCGCAGTGACGCGGGTGTGGCGGCGGATGGTGCCGCCCAGTAAGCGCGCTTCGCGCGCCAAGGCTTGTGTCAATTGCGAGGGGTCGATATCGCCATCGAGCGGGTCCCACAGCGCGCCTTGCAAGTCGTGGGTTTCAATGAGCGGGTAGCGGTTTTTCAGGTCCGAGGGCGAGAGGATTTCATATTCCAGGCCATTGGCCTTGGCCATGCTTTTGACATGGTGAAACTCGTCCATGCGGTTACGCCCATGGGCCAGGCGCACCGAACCAGTCAGGTGGTAATTAATAGGGTTCTCCGCCGATGCGGCCAGCTTGCGGTACAGCGCTGCGGAATACTTTTGCAGCTTCAAAATACTCCAGCTGCTGGAAAACGTGGGCAGATTGCCCGCGGCGTGCCAGGTGGAGCCTGAAGTCAACTCGTCGCGTTCCAAAAGCAGGGCGTCTTTCACCCCTAAAGCGGCCAAGTGGTAGAGGCAACTACAGCCTACAACGCCACCCCCAATTACAACGACGCGCGCATGTTCTGTCATGAATCAAGCTCCGAAGACGGTCTCACACCATGGCCAAGGGTCACAATGCACCTTGACGCGAATTTTTTTGGATTGTAGGCATAAAAATTAAAATTTAGCGCGATTTTTTTACACTAAAATAATTTTCGACAGTTTTTTTACTTACGGGGGTCGTATGGATCTACCTAATCAGGCCAGTGTGGTCATTGTGGGCGGCGGCATCGTCGGATGCAGCTTGGCGTATCACCTGACATTGCGCGGGTGCCGGGACGTGGTGCTGCTCGAACGCAAGCAACTTACCTGCGGCACGACCTGGCACGCAGCCGGGCTGGTCGGCCAATTACGCGCCACCTACAACCTGACGCGCCTGGCGCAGTACACCACCAATTTATACGCCTCGCTAGAGCAGGAAACCGGGCAGGCTACCGGCTTTCGGCAAACGGGCTCGATTGCCATTGCCACGCACCAAGCGCGCTTTGAAGAACTCAAGCGCGGCGCGTCCATGGCCAAGTGCTTTGGTCTGGAAGTGCAAACCCTCACGCCTTCAGAAATCGCCAGCATGTGGCCCGGCGTTACCGTGTCAGATGTGGTGGGCGGCGTGTACCTGCCCAAAGACGGGCGCACCAACCCCATCGACACCACGCAAGCACTGGCCAAAGGTGCCAAGAGCCGTGGCGCGCGCATTTTTGAAAATTGCGCGGCCCAGGAAATTTTGGTTGAAAACGGCAAAGCCGTGGGCGTGCGCACCGAGTTCGGCACTATTCGCGCCGACATGGTGGTCAACTGCGCCGGTATGTGGGCGCATGAACTGGGCGCCAAAGCCGGCACCACCGTGCCGCTGCATGCCGCCGAACACTTCTACATCGTGACCGAGCCGATGGAAGGCTTGCACTCCAATCTGCCGGTGCTGCGCGACCCGGACGGCTGCGCCTATTTCAAAGAAGACGCGGGCAAGCTCTTGGTCGGTTGGTTCGAGCCGGTGGCCAAGCCCTGGGGTATGAAAGGCATTCCCGAGACTTTTAGCTTCGAATCTTTACCCGACGATTTGGAGCACATCGAGCCGCTGCTGGCCGCTGCCATGCACCGCACCCCGGCGCTGGAAAAAACCGGCATCAATTTGTTCTTCAACGGCCCCGAAAGCTTTACCCCGGACGACCGCTATTTGCTGGGCGAAACGCCCGAAGTGCGCAATTTGTTTGTGGCTGCTGGCTTTAACTCCATCGGCATCCAGTCCGCCGGTGGCGCAGGCAAAGTGCTGGCCGACTGGATGCTCGACGGCCACCCGCCCATGGACTTGTGGGACGTGGACATCCGCCGCGTCATGCCCTTCCAGCGCAACCGCAGTTATTTGCGCGACCGCACCGTGGAGTCTCTGGGCTTGCTCTACGCCATGCACTGGCCCTTTCGCCAGCCCGAGACGGCGCGCGGTGTGCGCCGCTCCATCTTGCACGACCGCCTGGCCGCACAAGGCGCCTGCTTTGGCGAAACGGCTGGCTGGGAGCGGCCCAATTGGTACGCGCCCGCAGGCGTCAAAGCCGAATACGAATACAGCTATGGCCGCCAAAACTGGTTTGACTACTCGGCTGCCGAGCACCAAGCGGTGCGCAATGCAGTAGGCATTTTTGACCAGTCCTCGTTTGCGAAATTTGTAGTGCAAGGTCCGGACGCCGAGGCCGTGCTCAACCGTATCAGCGCCAACAATATGTCGGTGCCTGTGGGTAAAGTGGTCTACACGCAATGGCTCAATGAGCGCGGCGGTATCGAGGCTGATTTGACGGTGACGCGTGAGGCGCCTGACCGCTACCTGGTCGTCACCGCCGCTGCCACGCAGACCCGCGATTTCTCTTGGCTACAGCGCAATATCCCGGCCGATGCACGTGCGACCGCCATCGATGTGTCCTCCAGCATGGCAGTCTTGGGCGTGATGGGCCCGCGTTCGCGCGAGTTGCTTAGCCAATTGACCGAAGCCGATATGTCCCCTGCCGCCTTCCCCTTTGGCACCTCGCAAATTATCGACCTGGGCTATGCCCGTGTGCGCGCCAGCCGCATTACCTATGTGGGCGAGCTGGGCTGGGAGTTGTACATCCCCACCGAGTGCGCGCCCGGCGTGTTTGATGCTTTGATGCAAGCCGCGCCTTCGGTTGGAGGCCGTCTGGCTGGTTACCACGCGCTCAATTCGCTGCGCATGGAAAAAGGCTACCGCCATTGGGGCCACGACATCAGCGACGAAGACACGCCGCTGCAATCGGGCCTGGGCTTTGCCGTCGCCATGAAAAAGCCTGGCGGCTTTATCGGCCTGGAAGCATTGCAAGCGCAAAAAGAAGCCGGCCTCACGCGCCGCCTGGTGCAGTTTGCGCTGGACGATGCCACGCCTTTGCTGTATCACAACGAACCTATCTGCCGTGATGGTGCCATCGTCGGGCGCATCAGCTCGGGCATGTTTGGCCACCATCTGGGCAAGTCGCTGGGTATGGGCTATGTCGAATGCCAAACCCAGGGCGAAGCGCCTGAAGCAATTTTGCAAGGCAAATACGAGATTGAAGTCGCCGGTGTGCGCTACAGCGCGCAGCCATCGCTGGCGCCCTTGTATGACCCCAGCTCGGCGCGCATCAAGGTCTAAGCGGCAAACCGCGCTGGCTATCTGACCCAATACAAATAGAAGCAAACATGGCCATCCAAGCTCCCCGCCTTGCGCTTCCCGAAGACAACGATGAATCGCTGGCGGTGCTGGCCGACATCGACCCGGGCGCGGCCATTGGCGAGCAATTGCGCGAACTGCGCCAGGTCAAAAACCTGACCCTGCGCGAAGTCGCCGAAAAAGCCGGCATCTCGGTGGGCTACCTCAGCCAGCTAGAGCGCAACCATTCGCGCCTGCCGATTGCGGTGCTCAAACGCATCAGCGACGCGCTGGGCGTGCACATGAACTGGTTCTTCCAGCAAAACACCGAAGGCGACCCGGCTGAGCGCGACGTGGTGGTGCGCAGCACCCACCGCCGCCGCATGTCCTTTACCGGGCTGGGCATTCAAGAGGAACTACTGTCCCCCAATTTAAGCGGCCCACTGGAAATGCTGCTCAGCACCATCGAGCCGGGCTCGGACAGCGAAGACTATTTTCATGACGGCGCCGAGGCCGGTTACGTCTTGTCCGGCACTTTAGATTTATGGGTCTCAGGCCGCCATTTCCGCTTGCAGGAAGGCGACAGCTTTTCCTTCAAAAGCACCGATGTGCACCGCTGCGCCAATCCGGGCGACGTGCCGGTGCGGGTTATCTGGGTGATTACGCCGCCGCATTACTGAGGCGCGGCTTACGGCAGGGCGTTGGCAAGCGCTGGCCGCACGGCCACTGCTATGGCGATTCATATCGGGTGTTATAGTTGTACCAATATACGTACATATAAGGTTCCTATGGATGCCATGACTTACAGCACAGCACGCGCAAATCTTGCCGGTGTGATGAACCGCGTCTGCGAGGACCATGAGCCGCTGATCATTACCCGTAATGGTGATCAATCGGTAGTGATGCTCTCGCTCGAAGATTACAAGGCGCTGGAAGAGACGGCCTATCTTTTGCGCACGCCGGCCAATGCACGTCGTTTGCTGGCGGCGGTGGGGCAGCTCAATGCGGGGCAGGGCGCTGAACGCGCTTTGGTCAAGTGAGACTCGTTTTTGCAGAACTGGCCTGGGAGGACTACCTCTACTGGCAAAAGCAGGATCGCAAACTGGTCGAGCGCATCAATAAACTGATCGAGGCCACTGCGCGTGATCCTTATTCGGGAGTTGGTAAGCCCGAGCCACTGAAGCACGCACTCTCTGGTTTTTGGTCGCGCCGCATCAACGAAGAGCACCGGATGGTTTATCGCGTGGAAGGCGATCAGCTGCAAATAGCGCAATTGAGGCTGCATTACTGAGTGGCTGTGGCTTCCTGAGGGAAGGTCGCGCGCATAGTTATGACATTCAGAAATATGTAGGAATATAAACAAAGACTTGTATAAAAAATACATTTGTAATATAGTCTTTGTTATGCCTAAGTCTCCATTAGCCTTAAGTCAAATGCCGCCCGCAACCTTGTCTGCTTTGCAGCAGCTGGGTGCGGACTTGGCGGTGGCCCGGTTGCGGCGCAAAGAGTCGCTGGCGGTTTGGGCCTTGCGCATGGGCACCTCTGTGCCCACGCTGATGCGTATGGAAGCGGGCGAACCGGGTGTCAGCATGGGCATTTACGCCACCGCGCTGTGGTTGCTAGGCCGCTGTGATGCGCTGGCTGCGCTGGCTGCGCCAGAGGCAGACCGGGGCGCTTTGGAGCTTGATGTACGCGCAGCAGTCGCCTTGGGGAAGCAGCGACGACATGCTTCTAAGGCCTCCAACGCTTCAAAACTTGCCAAGTTGGCCAAAGCTGCACGCTTAGCGCAAGAAATGAAACCAGAGATCAAGCCAGAACCCGCGCGTGCCTCCAAAAAAGCGGGTGCTGCCAATGCATGATGCGTTGTACCTATGGTTTTTGGCTGACCCTGCGTCGCCCCGATTGGTGGGTGAGTTGCGCCTGATGGCGGTCGGCAAAGGGGTGTCGCTGACCTATGCACCATCGTGGTTGGTGCAGGGGTTTGCGTTGAGTGAAGATCTGCCCCTGATCAACATCGAGCATTTGCCCCGTGCAAAAGCTGTCGCCGCTGGCGCTGTGGACGATGCGCGACCTGACCGTTGGGGGGAGAGGGTGATTCAATACATCAACAAACCCAAGCGTCTGTCGCTGATGGAGTATTTGTATTACGCGGGTGACGATCGGTTTGGTGCTTTGGGGGTTTCCACCTCCAGCACAGTCTATCTGCCCAGCCGCAACGGCCCGCTGCCAAGGTTACAAGATGCACAAACTTTGAGCGAGGTGGTCGCCAAAGTCAATGCCAAAGAACCCATCAACGCGCTGGAGCGGCAAATGCTGTCGGCGGGTGGCAGTTTTGGCGGCGCCAAACCTAAAGCACTGATAGAGATTGACGGCGAGCAGTGGGTGATCAAGTTTTTTAACGGTGAACCGATTGACGTGCCCTTGGTCGAGCATGCATCCATGACGCTTGCCAAGCAGGCGGGCATCACCGCTGCAGAAACGCAAGTGCTGCCCTTGCTGGGTGAAAACGCACTGGCCGTCAAGCGCTTTGACCGCCAGTCTGGATCCGAAGGTTCACAGCGCATCCACTGCCTGTCGGCCGCGACGGCTCTGCTGGCTGAGGCCGTGCAAGGCCAAGCCCCTGACTTCGGCTACCCTCAGCTGGCCCAGCTACTACGCCGGACCGGGGTGACACGCAACGGTGCCAACCAGCAAGACATGCAAGAGCTATTTCGCCGAATGGTGTTCAATATTTTGATAGACAACACCGATGACCATGAGAAAAACCATGCCTTGCTGGTCACCGAGCCTTCCCGCAACGGACGGCTGCGCTTGGCACCTGCTTTTGATGTTCTGCCCACTAATTCTGGCCAAGGCCATCAAGAGTTCATCGTGGGGCTAGCAGGGCGGGACGGCACGCTGGCCAACGCCATGTCGCAATCTGCCCTGTTTGGTCTTACAACTACAACTGCTTCGCAAGAGGTGCTTGGTGTGATTGCCGTCGTCAACCGCTGGCGCGAACATTTCAAAGACTGCGGTGTGACAGATGCCGACCTGGCCAGCTTGGCCCAGCGTATTGACGGCGGTGAGTTGCTAGCCATGCGGCAAAGCTTCAAGGCAGTCGACTAGGCGGCGCCTCCTGAACAGACCAAGCGACGCAGCCAGCCTTACGCTAAGGTTTTCGTCACTGCATGTTGTGCCTAAAGGCGCGCTCCTGAAACAGAAGCGCGTTAGCGGCGTTTTAGCTTTCGCTGGCGGGCGCCTCGGGCGCCGCTGCGGGGGTAGCTGGCTTGGGTGGTACGCAATCGCCGCAGACAAACATGCTTTTGCCTGCCAGCTTGCGAAAGGATCCCAAAGAACGCGGCTTGTGCAGGCCGCATTTGGCGCAGCTCATGCTGGCGTTACCAGAGGATTGTGCAAATGGGGACCCCGAGGCGCGTGAGCGGTAGCGGAGGCCGTCGGGACTGATCTTGGTGGTGGTGTTATCGCGCATCCCCCCATTTTGCCTTTTTTCCGCCCCGAAGGCAAAAGTACAGGGCAAATTGGAGTCGTTTGCCGGGTTTTGGCTCCCATCAGCCAGGCTGTGGGGTTTCTGGCCGCCGCTTCAAGTACTGCGCGCCAGGTGTTCGCGCGCCATTTGCACATACCAGTCCAGGCAGCCGGGGTTGGCCATGGCTTCGCGGTTCACCACTTTTTCCAGGGGCTGGCCCAGCATCAGCTTTTTGATGGGGAGTTCCTGCTTTTTGCCCGACAGGGTGCGCGGGATTTCTGCCACTTGGAAGATGCCATTGGGCAAGAAGCGCGGGCTCAGGGCGGTGCGGATGCTGTCGCGAATCCGGCCTGTCATCGCTTCGTCGAGATTGACGCTAGGGCGCAGCACCACGAACAGCGGCATATAGCTTTCGCGGCCCAGGTATTCCAAGTCCACCACCATGCTGTCCAGCACTTCGGGCAAGGCCTCGACGGCACTGTAAATCTCGCTGGTGCCCATGCGCAGGCCGTGGCGGTTGATGGTGGCGTCGCTGCGGCCGTAAATCAC
>CANFJQ010000111.1 GCA_947447615.1 Comamonadaceae bacterium | reverse complement strand
TACAGCAACCTCACGCCCTGGCAGATCACCAAAATCGCCCGCCACGCCGAGCGGCCTTACACGCTGGACTACATCAGCGAAATCTTTACCCACTTTATTGAGCTGCACGGCGACCGCCACTTTGCCGATGACCTAAGCATCGTCGGCGGCCTGGCCCGGTTTAACGGCACGCCCTGCATGGTGCTGGGCCAGCAAAAAGGGCGCGACACCAAAGAGCGCGGCCTGCGCAACTTCGGCATGAGCAAGCCCGAGGGCTACCGCAAAGCGCTGCGCCTGATGAAGCTGGCGGAAAAATTCAAGCTGCCGGTGTTCACTTTTGTAGACACCCCAGGCGCTTATCCTGGCATTGACGCCGAAGAGCGTGGTCAGTCCGAAGCCATTGGCCGCAATATTTTTGAGATGGCCCAGCTGGAAGTACCCATCATCACGACCATCATCGGCGAGGGTGGCTCTGGCGGCGCGCTGGCGATTTCGGTGGCCGACCAAGTGGTGATGCTGCAATATTCGATTTACTCGGTCATCAGCCCCGAAGGTTGTGCCTCTATTTTGTGGAAAACCTCGGACAAAGCCGAGGAAGCTGCTGACTCCTTGGGTATTACCGCCTTGCGCCTGAAAGCCCTGGGGCTGGTGGACAAAATCGTCAGCGAACCGGTCGGAGGCGCGCACCGCGACCACAAACAAGCGGCAGTGTTTCTCAAGCGCGCTTTGGGCGATGCCTTCCGCCAGGTGAGCGACCTGCGCGTGAAAGAGCTGCTGGATCGCCGCTACGAGCGCCTGCAGAGCTACGGCCGCTTTACCGACACCAAGGCCAGCGGCAAATAGAGCGTGGCACGCGCATGACCCGCTCGCTGGACGCGGCGATTGCGGCCTTTGAACCTCACCTGCCGCTCGCAATTGCCTACAGCGGCGGCGCCGACTCCACGGCACTTTTGCATGCCTGCGCAGCGCGCTGGCCGGGCCAGGTGCTGGCCATACATGTCAACCACGGCTTGCAAGCCGCCGCGGCCGACTTTGAGCAGCATTGCCGTGCGGTTTGTGCGGGACTTGCAGTGCCTCTGCATGTATCGCCGGTCGATGCCCATGCCCGCGCTGGACAAAGCCCCGAAGATGCCGCCCGCCTGGCGCGCTATGGCGCCTTACGCGCATTTGCCCTTCCTGAAAACGCCGAGCCGCCTTGCGCCACCGTGGCCTTGGCACAGCACGCAGACGACCAAGTAGAAACCGTACTGCTGGCCTTAAGCCGTGGTGCGGGGCTGGCGGGCCTGAGCGCCATGCCGGCCCGCTGGCTGCGTGACGGGGTGGATTACGCTCGGCCTTTGCTGGACGTGAGCGCGGCGGATATTCGCTCCTGGTTGACCGAGCGGGGATTGCCTTGGATTGAAGACCCCAGCAACGCCCACACCGGCTTTTTGCGCAACCGACTGCGCGCCGAATTGCTGCCGGTACTGCGCGCCATCATTCCGCATTACGCCGATACCTTGCCGCGCAGCGCCTCGCACGCGGCGCAGGCCCAGACCTTGTTAACCGAGTTAGCACAGGCCGATTTGCAAGCCCTGTGTGCGCCTGGCAGCAGCAGCCCGGCGATTGCGCAACTCCAAACTTTGTCTATGGCGCGCCAGGCTAATGTGCTGCGCCACTGGCTTAATAGTGTGCACCACACCCAGGCCAGCAGCGCGCAATTGCAGGAGTTATTGGCCCAAATAGCGGCCTGCACCACGCGCGGACACCAGCTGCATATTCGCGTCGGACACGGTTTTGTGCGGCGCAGCAATGGGGTGCTCGATTGGTACAATCCGCCGGTTTAGCTTCGTACAAATACCATCCATGGCTCTCATAGTTCATAAGTACGGCGGCACCTCTATGGGCTCGACCGAACGCATCCGCAACGTCGCCAAGCGGGTCGCCAAATGGCACCGCGCGGGGCACCAAATGGTGGTAGTCCCCTCCGCCATGAGCGGCGAAACCAACCGCCTGCTGGGCCTGGCCAAAGAACTGGCCCCTAGCAAAGCATCACCCTCCTACGAGCGCGAGCTCGACATGCTGGCCTCCACCGGCGAGCAAGCCTCCAGCGCCCTGCTGGCCATCGCCTTGCAGGCCGAGGGGCTGCAATCTGTCAGCTACGCCGGCTGGCAAGTACCCATCCGCACCAACAACGCCTACACCAAAGCGCGCATCGAATCGATTGACGACGCCCGTGTGCGCGCCGACCTAGACGCCGGCAAAGTGGTCATCGTCACCGGCTTTCAGGGCATGGACGACGCAGGCAATATCACCACCCTAGGGCGCGGCGGCTCGGATACCTCGGCGGTGGCGGTAGCTGCGGCCATGAAGGCGCAGGAATGCCTGATTTACACCGATGTCGACGGCGTCTACACCACCGACCCGCGCGTGGTGCCCGAGGCCCGGCGCCTCAAGACCGTCAGCTTTGAAGAAATGCTGGAAATGGCCTCGCTAGGGTCCAAAGTGCTGCAAATCCGCTCGGTGGAATTTGCCGGCAAATACCGCGTGCCCCTGCGGGTGCTGAGCAGCTTTACGCCCTGGGACATTGATATTCGCGAAGAAGCCGCATCCGGCACTTTGATCACTTTTGAGGAAGACGAACACATGGAACAAGCCATCGTTTCTGGCATTGCCTTTAACCGCGACGAAGCCAAAATCGCCCTGCGCGGTGTGCCCGACAAGCCCGGTATTGCCTACCAAATTTTGGGCGCGGTCGCGCAGGCCAACGTGGAAGTGGACATGATCATCCAAAACATCAGCAAGGATGGCCGTACCGACTTCAGCTTCACCGTCAACCGCGGCGACTATGCCAAGACCATGGACTTGCTGCGCGCCAGTGTCATCAAGGGCCTGGGCGTGGAAGATGTGGAAGGCGACACCAAAATTTGCAAAGTGTCCATCGTCGGCATCGGCATGCGCAGCCATGTGGGCATCGCCAGCAAAATGTTCCGCGCCTTGAGCGAAGAGGGCATCAACATCCAGATGATCTCCACCTCCGAGATCAAGACCTCGGTGGTGATAGACGAAAAATACATCGAATTGGCCGTTCGCGCCCTGCACAAAGCCTTCGACCTGGACCAGCCCACTGCCGCCTGAGCACGCGGCAAACCGTGACATAATCGCCCGACTGGAAACGTGACCGAGCGGCCGAAGGTGCTCCCCTGCTAAGGGAGTATGGGGTGTAGAGCCTCATCGAGGGTTCGAATCCCTCCGTTTCCGCCAAGTCAAGTGTTTTTTCACTCTTGCAAGCATCTTTTTATGGTTCTGTAACCACAATCGTTACCACAGAACCATAGTTCCGTACTCACCAAGATCGATTGTTCCGGCACTGAGCACGTCTTTCTGGCGGATTGCCTCAAGTCTTCATCTATTTGCTCGAGCTTAGCTTTTTTAGACCCTACTGAAATTGGGATCAAGGCGGCAGCACCGACCTAGCAAGCGGCTTGGTCCCCATTGGCCACCTTTAGAGCGGTTTGATCCACCAGTCTGCCGGGCGGGGCGGACAGCGCCCCAGCCAGCTTCAGGATCAGGGCTAGATTAGGGAGGTGTTGCCCTCGCTCTATTTTGCCCATGTGGGACCGCTCGATCTGGGCCCTGTTAGCCAGTTCTTCCTGCGAAATCCCCAATTCGGCTCTGAATTCCCGAACAACCGTGCCAAAAGCCCGCGCAATCTCAGGTTCAAACGTCTTTGACCCGGCAGGCCTTCCCGGCTTCAGCTTTGCTTCCATTGCCAAAAGGATGGCAGGGTGGTACTATTAAAACCACGTTAAATTTAACTCTTTTCGTTGGAGTTCATATGAGCCTAAACGCCATACGCCATGTTTTTAGAGGCACTTTGATTAGCTTTGCAATGATTGGTATCAGTGGGTGCGCTAGTTCGACGGCGTCGCCACAAGAAAAATGTTTAGCCAACGTGCAGGCAAAACACTTTTTTTGTTCGTTAGGCTGTGTAAATAGACCTGATAGTTCGCAGTGCAACGGGGCCTGTGACGGCAATTACCAGCGCGACATTAATTGGTGTCAGCAATCATGAGCTCATAGGCTTAAGGCTAATCGAATTCTACAGATCACTTTTTTAACTCGGAAATTTTTAGGTGAAATTTATGAAGCGTATTACCGTAATTATTTTTCTAATGTTGCCACTGTTTAGTCATGCTTTTTGTAATGTTCCAATGTATGGTAACAACCAACAACTTAATCAGCTCGCGCAAAATCAATACGATCAGTGCCAACAAAACGAGCAGAGATATCAGCAGCAACAGCGACAACAGCAACAGCAGCAATTTGAGCGACAAAACCAACAGTCACTGGAGAACTCGATGAATGGGATGCAGAACACTCTGCAACGGCTGCAAAATCCAAGCTACCGGAAACCTTAAAATCACGTTATAACGGCTCCATAGTGGTATTGCTCTATGGTTTTTAGTTAACGCGGAAAAAAATTAGACTGCCAATCTGACGCAGTGGTTTATGGGGGGGTGATCGCTACACCTCAACTGCTTTACGCCTGCGCAGTTGGTAAAGGTTTGGCGTGGGCTTAATCATTAGTATTGCAGCCGCATATTCCAAGCGAAAGTCACCTCGCTGCATTGCCGAGCAAGTGCTCCTCCTGGTACAAAGGTACCCATCTCGCAACTAGCTCGAGCACTCGCTTTGTATCCGTATCGGATAACTTAGCGTTGATTTGCCTTGCCAATGTCTCGGCCGCAGTCTTGTTATGCCCCGCTGGTAAAAAGTTAAAAGCTAGAGCAGCAAATTTCAGTGCTTCCACCAACAGCTCCGTATCTGTGGTGTCCTCGGAAAGCACCTGAGCCAGGCTCAGGTATGCGGTTGGCTCCCCACGCTCTGCTGAACGCGTGTACCAATAAATTGCTGCTTTATCGTTTTTGGGGACACCCCGACCGGTCTCATACAGGTCGCCCAAGTTGTTCTGCGCTCCAGCAAACCCAAGCACTGCTGATTGTCGATATAGCTGCGCTGCGGTTCCCACATCTGGGGCTGCACCTCTGGTGGCTTTCAACCCCTCAGAATAGGCTGCATAAGCCCGTTGGCGCTGCGCTGCGGTGGTGAAGGTGACGGCGATCCCCAACTTGTCAGCGGTAGCCATATTGAGCAAGTTTAGATCTTTGGAGCCTGCGCTGACCACAAACATCACCACCTTGGGACTGAACCCTAAACTGGTCAGGTAACTTCCGGCAACAGCGCCGTCGACGGCGTCAGATTTGGACTTTCCTCCGGCATCAACCTTGTAGGGAGCATGAAAGCCAATGGACGTAAAATTGCTCATCATCCTAGGCTCCCCGGCCAACCACACTAGAGCACAGGCCGACGAGCAAACCGTGTCTTGTACCGCCGTTGCGAAGCCCTTTATGCGGATGATCTTCCCAATCTCAATTGCGGGGTAAAGCATTCCACCGGAACTATC
Organism: Comamonadaceae bacterium; assembly: GCA_947447615.1. Taxonomy (GTDB): domain Bacteria; phylum Pseudomonadota; class Gammaproteobacteria; order Burkholderiales; family Burkholderiaceae_C; genus Allorhodoferax. The sequence goes on along the minus strand of CANFJQ010000111.1, from coordinate 4,141 downwards.
TAGAAATATCGTTGCCTTTTTGCTGGCAAGTGCCAGCGTCCGGAACTTATTCTCATCTCCAAGTTTGAAGTCGCCTTTGATGGTGATGGTGTCCTCTTCGCCTTTGGATCCGCGAGCCAGATTGAAATCTGCGGCGATTGCTGGAAGAGCGCAGATCATGGCAGTTGCGCCGAGTATCAGGAAAGCTAACTCTTTTGGCATGATGCATCCGATTTGGTTTATCGGAGCACTTTAGCTGATGCAACAGCTCCTCTGGGGTACTACTGACAGACGTTACGCCACTGCCCGTTAACCTGTTTGTATTCGCAGCGAGTTGTCCCCAAGGGCGGGAGTTGCATGGACGGCAGCGGCTTTAACTCCATGGACGGCAGCGAAGGCAGGGGATTGAGGCCTACAGAAGGCAAGTCCAAGGTACTGGTGCAGATATCCCTGTAGCTGCAATTTTGGCCATAGTTGTCGCAGACATGAGCCCGCTTGCACTCGGCGTGGGCTGCTGAACCGAAGGCGGTCAATGCCAGCAGTGCAAGTAATTGTCTGGGTTTGGCCATGATCACCTCAGCGGGTAGTTGATTGGAGCCACCATTGTGCGCTCTTGCCCATGTCTTGTGTGGGTTATTTAGACCATCGGTGCAGGGTGCTTGCCTAATGGGGCGCACGCGTCATGTCATTCGTAATTCTCACCTAGGGTTAAGTATGAGGTTGGCAATACTTTAACTTGAAGTTTGATATTTGATTCCAGCTCTGAAATTGGGATTGCATTCAGGTGGCGTAATCTAGCCGCTTTCTCAAAGTCCAAGACGCTGGCGCGCGCTCAGGCGCGATACGCCTAACTAATGTCTTGGTTTGAGCCACTTCAAACGCGCTGCGCGCGCCTTTGCCAGCCGCGACAGGTGTTCTCTACCTCCAGCGTCCAGCCACCGTTTGCGGCCCTCTATAGCCTTCTGTAATTGCCCAGCGGCCATGCGCGTCTTGGTAGCCGCGCCGATAGCCTGCTTGCCCTCCAGCGTCTTAGGCCCAGTGCTCATGCCGCCATGCAGCTTGCACCGCCCGCTGGGCAGTGCTTTTGCCTTGCAGGGTGCGCCGGTGGTACGGGCGTGTGCGCCGCATTGCTGTTTAGGTTTCACAAAAGACTCCTTGGATAGAGCGGGTGTGTTCCGTACCCAACGACGGCAACTTCGTCAAACTGATTGGGACAGGCGGGACAGCAAATCATGCTGTGCGGTAGGCGGAGTTTTTGTAGACACAACCTTTAGAGTCTCATTAATTGAATATTCATTTTTTAAATAAATAGCTGTCCCGGCTGTCCCATGCCATCGAAAATCCAACGCCTACGCGGGGTTAAGACGGGACAGCCAACTAAGAACACACTGTCCCGTAGCCGTCCCGAGCTGTCCCCTCAGCGAATTTTCCTGTAGACCCTCTTGCGGATCCCGTTGACAATCTCTCTGCTTGGCTCGTAGCCCAATTCCTTCAGGACACGGGCCATGCGATCTTTATGAACTTGGGTGATCGACTTCGAATCCATTTTCACCACCTTGAGCAGGATATCCACCGCTGAAAATACGGCATCACCGTTCAATCTATCGGTCAGCTTACAGGCCTCTTGCATCCAATCACCCACAAGCTCCTCCCAGGGGTCGCGGACCACAAAGTTGTCATGCTGCGCGCCAGCAAGCCGCTCTGCGTCTTGCCACCGGATTCCCCCAAGGTTAAACATTACCAACCCCTCAGCCCATAGCTGGTCTCTGTCCGCACGGAGCTTTTCAGGCGCACACACGCCAACCTCAAACGGCAACCAGCGGCGATGGCCTGACTCGTCTTGCAAGAACTCCAGCTTGTTAGTTGAGCCAATCAATACGGATCTTCGGGGATAGGCTACCTTCATCTCCTTGAACTTTGGAACCCATTCCTCGTGGGATCTGGTTATGAATGACTTGATATGTTCAATTTCCCGCGTACGCAACCCCTTAAGTTCACCCAATTCGACAACCAGTTTTCCGAGCATCATGCGAGCCATGTCATCCTCCTTGCCCCCAATATCTAGCTCAAGAAAATGTTCTGGTGCGGGTGCGATAGCCTTGATGGTTGACGACTTCCCTTTGCCCTGCGCACCAACGGCAACGGGCACCATATCGGCCTTAATTCCCGGGCGCATGACCCGACCAGCAAGGGCACTCCAAAGGTACTGGGAGATGGCTCTTTTGTACGGCGTATCGACGGCGCCAAAATAGGTGGAAAGGGATGTCGCGACGCGCTCCTTGCCGTCCCACTTCAGCGACCGGAGCCAGTACTGGGCTGAGTCAAATGCATACCCCTCCGCGACGTAGGCGACTACATCCCGGATGCGTTCCTTCGAAATTTCCTTGAACCCCACACTGCAATGCTCGAGGTTGATGCATAGCCACGTGTAGTCTGTGTCCTTCAGTGACCTCCAATCTTCCGTGCCCGGAAGTGCCAGCATCACCTCACCCCTGAACATGTCGTGACGCAACTTGCAGCCACACACATCTGGACGTCGCAGAGCCATTGCAATGTTCTCCTTGGTCGACTTGATATCACCATTTTCAAGACGCCTGAACGCTGGGAGCGGCGCCCGCGCGCCGGGCTCAGGTTCGACTACAACAAAATCATTAAGGCTTGCAACCCGCCGAGGGTCCTGCCAACCGTGCTGGCGAGCCAAGTAGTAGATTGATCCTGCGCCGCACTTCGTAGGCATTGCCTTTGCCCACGTTGACTTGGCATGTTCTTCGTCATGCTTCAGCTCTGACTTGCGTGAAAACTGTAAAAATGCCGAGCGTCCGTCATCACCAAGTGCCGCTTTCGCGGCGTACAGCAGCCCTACCCATTCATCGAAGTCCACGTCGTCATTTGGTATTTCAGCCAGCGCACTCTTGCAAACCTCTGGTTCTTCAGCTTTCAATTCAGCATTGGATACATGGGCTGTAGTCATCGCGTCAGTGATCTTGGCCTTGCCGACTCTGGTGCCGTTTGCGCTTAGGATTTGTTCACAGCGACGCACAATTTCTTGCGCGTTTTCCCACGTCAATACCGGAAGGTCATCTCTAGCGGTATTAGTTGGGTCTCCTGTAGGCGACCACGTGTAGGGGAGCTTTGTGTCTGGGTGGATTGCGTAGGCCACAAACTGCTGACCTTCAGCGAGTATTTCCACCTTGCTAGGCTTTTTTTTACCGCCAATGATGGGATCCGTTTCAAGTTTGTAACTCGAGGTGGCACCCTTTGGGAACGGTTGATCGGTACGGAACGGCATCAGCATACGCGGCGCACTTCCAGTCCTAGAAAGGAGTTGAGTTGGGTGGCACGCGATCACCTCACCGACGGCGGCCACAATCATCGAAACCAGATGCTCATCACTAACATCAATGTCGATGGCGGGGCAATGCTTGGTCAAGATGCCGGTGTAGTCTGCCGCGAAGTCGGCGGACTTTTCGACAAACCCACCATCCTGCCAGTTCTTTGGGCGCGGGCGCTTTGTACCGGGAAGTATCGGAACGGAGTCATAACCCATCTGGGCTAGTATTGGGGCGAGTTCGCCGAACCTGCGGATAGTGGAATTTGATTTGCTTGAATTGCTAGCAACTTCTATAATTGGGTCGTTGAGTTTTGATTCCTGATTCGCCTCGCCTGCCAGCGGGGCGTTTCCTTTAGGATGATTGAATGTGGTCATGAGACCTCCAATGCATCGCCCAAGGCTTGTTCGGCTAAGTGCACAAACTTAGCAAGTTCGTTTTCGTAAATTTGCATGTTAATTTTGTCGCGCCGATCGCCTGCGCACGGGATCTTGGGGCTCCATTCGCAAGCGATTGGTAACACCCTGTCAATCATGGGTAGGGCCTTGAACTGGATGTGATAGCCCGTACCAACGTGCTGCTTGGCACCGATCAAGCGCCACTTTTGTTTGGATGTACTAGGCATTGGCGCACCCCGCCTGTATCCCTTGAAGGTCAGAGCTTCCGGCGCTGTGCAGGTCCACCCATTCATGGAGCTGCTGGAGTTGCCAGACCTTGATGGTCGGCGACAGCAGTATGGGCTTGGGAAACTTGCCTTGCGCCACCCACAGGTTAATGGTGGACTTGGCTAGGGACGTGAAGTCGCTGACTTCGGCGATGCGCAGCAGTTGCTT
>CANFJQ010000110.1 GCA_947447615.1 Comamonadaceae bacterium | reverse complement strand
GGTTCTTGTCCATCGGCTCGCGATTTACGCCCCACGCTTCCTTCCCACGCTCGGTCACCCTCACGCAGTTGCGCTTCACTTTGCTCACTGTGACCAGCTCGCAGCGGGACTTGCACCCGCAGGTGTGCGCCCATGCTGGGCGCACCAAATAAAAGCCCCCGCTATGTCGCCATAGCGGGGGCTTTAGTCATTCAAACTCTCAAGCTGGCTCTAAGCCAGCCGGGAATCAGAAGTCTTTAACCAAAGTCAGCGCCATGAATGTGCTGTCTTTCTTGTCGGTTGCCGCTACAGCCGCAGTAGCTGTCTGAGCAATCGCACCGGTCTTTGCGCTCAAAGCAAAGTCAGATGCATTGGTCGTGGTTGTTCCAGTCCATGAGCCGTAGCTGCCGATTACATAAGCGGTCTTGCTCAGGTTGTACTGGGCTTGCACGCTATAACCGCTGCGAGTTCCGGCAACGCCGGCATAGGCTGCCGCACTGCTGGTCAGGTTGGTCGAGGCATAGGTTCCAGCAACGCTCAAATTGGCCGCCAAAGGAGCGGTCAAGGAGTATGCAGTTTCCACATTGGTACCGCCACCGCTCAATTTGGCGCCTTCATAAGCTGCACCGACCTTGGCAACGCCCAGATCGTAGGTACCGCCTAAGCGAACCACGGAGTCTTTGGTGGAATCAGAGGTGCCAGGATTGGACAAAGACAAGTAAGCTGCTTGCAACACAACAGGGCCAGTTGCATATTTGGCGCCAACGTTGTAGATGCCCTGGCCAGATTGGCCTGCATTGCCTGCGCCTTCGCCGGTAGCACCAGCGGGCTCAGTAAAGGCTACGGTAGCGGTCAGGCCGTCCATCAAAGGTGCAGTAAATGCATAGCCGTCACGCTTGGCGCGTGCAGCCAAAGCCTTGCCATCAAGACCGTACCAAGTGCCGCCGCCAGAAGCGCCCGTCACCCAGTTGCCTGGCTTGTAAGTCAGCAAAGACAGCGCGCCCATGGGGGTTGTCAAAGTCAGGGACTGGTCGTCAGCGTTGGCATTACCAGCGCCGTACTCGCCAATGTTGAATACTATTTTGGCTTTGACAGCCATTCCGCCGCCCAGATCTTCGTTGGCAGTGAATGCCAATTGCGAGGTATCGATACCGCCGCCGGAAGTCTCAACACCATTGGTGCTGGAAGCCAGATAACCCCAAGCAAACTCGCCTGTCAAGGCAACTTGTGCAGAAGCAGAACCCATTGCTGCAACAGCAGCCAACGCAATCATTGTCTTTTTCATGAAAAAACTCCATAGTTGTTAAAAAAACACCGTTATTGAACTCTCCGTAACGGCATCCGGCCCCTATTCGGAAGCTGATGCGATTTCACCATAGCGTTGGTCTTTCACAACGATCCTCTGTCACAAATTTATCATTTTTCACGAATTTGTCGTTTTTTACCCACGGAAATTAAAGTTCCAGGGCTTCGAACCGACCCAACGGCCTATATAACAAGTGCCTGGGGGACGCGGGGGCTCCAGGCAATAAGCCTCGGACTAGGCGCCACTAACGGCTATGCTCTCTCTACATGACTACCACCACCGACCAAGTCTTCATTGCCTTAGATACGGCTTTGCGCACCCTGTTTGCCCAGCCCCACGCTTCCAAAGCCTGCCCCACAGTGGCGGACCAGGCCACCGAGCTGACCCAAGAGGAAAAAAACCAGTCCGCCAGCCTGATGCGGGTGAACCATGTGGGCGAGGTCTGCGCGCAGGCGCTGTACACCGCCCAAGCGCTGGCCACGCCTAACGCGGGTTTGCGCGCCCATTACCAAAAAGCCTGTCAGGAAGAGACGGACCACCTGGCCTGGACGGCGCAGCGCCTGGACGAATTGGGCGCCCGCCCCTCGCTGCTCAATCCGCTGTGGTACGCCGGGGCTTTTGGTCTGGGCCTTGTGGCCGGGCGCCTGGGCGATGCGGTGAGCCTGGGCTTTGTGGTGGAAACCGAAAACCAGGTGGGCGCACATTTATACAGCCATTTGCAGCAATTACCCGCCAACGACCATGCATCACGCGCTATCGTCGCCCAAATGCGCGATGACGAAATAGGCCACGCCCGCCAGGCCAGCAGCGCCGGGGCGGCGCAATTGCCCAGTTTTGTAGGCAACATGATGCGCGGGGCCGCCAAAGTCATGACCACGGTGGCGCACCGGGTGTAAGGACACAACGCTGTCCTTGCAAGGGCGAAGGCTGCGGTATCGCGTTCACATAGCGTCGATATGCTCGGAGATGCGGGCCAGCATCTGATCAAAATCGGGCTGTCCCTGGTAATACAAGGCCGATGACTTGCGGTACTCACGGGCGAACAGGGCTCGGTGCTGCGGATCGTTCAAGGTAAATGCGGGGTTTTTGGCAATCATCAACTCGTCGTCCGTCCGAAATCTTTCCGCCTTGCGGATTTGGTAGGCCTTATCCTGCATGAATGCCTGTACCTCGGGCAATGCGAGCAGGCAATAGACGTCGTAGTAGTGCCGCATGAAGTTGGACGGGAAGCCTTGGCCCTGCACAAAGCGACGGTATTTCGTGGAGATGGTTTGCAACTTTTCGACAAAAGTGTGTGTCGGCAAGTAGCAGGCCACATCTATGGCTCGGTTGTCAAAAACTGAAACGCTCTTTTCGCGAGCAAAGTCCCATGCCCAGGACGAGATGGTGACGGGGCGGTTAGGCGCGGTGTCGTCGAAACCCAGCTCCAGCAGCACGCCGTCTTTCAGGCCTTTCAAGCTGGCCGTACGGGGCGTGTAGGACAGGCGAATACCGCCACTGCGCATTTTTTCATCATCAAAAAATGTGTCGCGTTCCACGCTTTCTATGCCGGGTATGCTGATCCGCTTGGCTTGCGCATCGTAATAACTTTGGCGCGACGCTATGTGAGCAGGTTTGTCCTGGTTGCGGCCGGTGGCGACCTGCATGCCCGCAGGAGGCTCGATCCGGATATCAATATCTTCGGAAAAACGATGGATGACGCCAAAGCCCTTGGACAAGGATGTGCCTCCTTTTAACTCGAATTGCATGCCTTGGGCCTGCAAACCCCACAGGGTGTGCATGATCCAATAGTCTTTTTCAACCAGCATGGGGTCCAGGCCCCGCGCATCGGCTATTGCCAAAAGAAGTTGGTCGAAATCGGGCCGCTGATGTAAAAACTCAAGCACCAGCCCACTCCCGAAGGCGCTTGCGCGTTGCCACATTGCCGTAGCGACGTAACGCCTGCTCCAGGCCCGCCGGATCCAATTGATTCAATTTGCGTCGCGCCTGAATCAGGACTGCTTGACGGTCTTCTGCCAATTCGTCCAGATTGTTGAGCAAGTCAACATACAGAAATTCGACGGTCAACCTGCTGGGAAAACGAGGCTTCACGCGAAAGTCAAACTGACGCTTGCCGAGCTGGAAAACTCCGTGGCGCTTGTGGTTGTAAACCAGCGTGCGGTTGTAGAGCTGGGTGGTACCTAAACCGACTGCGTTGTAGGCAGAAGGTGAAAAAACGAGAAATTCTTTGTCCCGCAGAAAGCCCTCCACGAGCTGATCGTCTGCAGGGGGTAGCGGGCCAAAGGGCGATTGCTCTGGCGCGTAATACAAGCCTTGGGCCAGCTTGAGCAACGCGCCACCATCGACCAATTCGCGTAAATGCCGGTCCACCGCCGTAGTCCAACGCGCCAAATCCTCGCGGCGGTAGACCTTGCCCGCCACGATCCGCGCCGACAGCACGGCCAGTGCGCCGCGCGGTGCGGTAGTTAAATCTGCCAACACAGGATGCGTCATGAATTTTCATTGAAGTTTCATGCATTCTAGCCATCCGCTTGGGCAGCCGTCCGCACTCTCGGCGGCTTTTACAGGCCCGGGGCTTAAGCCTCGTTCACCTCAAAACTAGTCGTCATTTCCGCCGTTTTGCCCAGCATGATGCTGGCCGAGCAGTATTTTTCGTGGCTCATGGCGATCGCCCGCTCTACCGCGCTGGCCGGGATGTTGCTGCCGGTGACGCTGAAATGCATATGGATTTTGGTAAACACCTTGGGGTCGGTTTCGGCGCGCTCGGACGTGAGCTTGACGCTACAGCCCTGCACCGCGTGGCGGCCGCGCTTCAAGATGAGCACTACGTCATAGGCGCTGCAGCCGCCAGTGCCAGCCAGCACGGTTTCCATGGGCCGGGGCGCCAGGTTTTGGCCGCCGTTTTCGGGTTTGGCGGCGTCGGGCGCGCCGTCCATCATCAACACGTGGCCGCTGCCGGTTTCGGCCACAAAGCCCATGCCGGAGCGGGTGCCGCTGTTACCGGTCCAACTGACGGTGCATTCCATACCAAGTCTCCTAAAGCATCACGCATTAAAGCCGCTTGCGGCGAAGGCGAGGATTATCATCCGCGCTGCACTCTTGAAACCGCATGAAAAAAGCCCCCGACCTGTCGCCTGCCGACTACTTGATCAAAATTCTCAATGCCCGCGTCTATGACGTGGCCACCGAATCGGCACTGGAAACCGCCAAAAACCTGAGCCAGCGCATCCACAACACCGTGTTGCTCAAGCGCGAAGACCAGCAGCAGGTGCGCAGCTTCAAGCTGCGCGGGGCCTACAACAAGATGGCGCATTTGAGCGCCGAGCAACTCAAAAAAGGCGTGATTTGCGCCTCCGCCGGCAACCATGCGCAAGGCGTAGCGCTGGCGGCCAGCCGCTTGCAGGCGCGCGCAGTCATCGTCATGCCGGTGACCACGCCGCAAGTGAAAGTGGACGCGGTGCGCGGTTTTGGCGGCGAAGTGGTGCTGCACGGCGACAGCTACACCGACGCCTATCACCACGCGCTGACCCTGGAAAAAAAGCAGGGCATGACGTTTGTGCACCCCTTTGACGACCCGGACGTGATCGCCGGCCAGGGCACCATTGCCATGGAAATTTTGCGCCAGCACCAAGGGCCTTTGGACGCGGTGTTTGTCGCCATCGGCGGCGGCGGTCTGGTCAGCGGGGTGGCCAATTACATCAAGGCGGTGCGCCCGGAGATTAAGGTGATTGGCGTGCAGATGAGCGACTCGGACGCGATGCTGCAATCGGTGGCCAGCGGCGCACGCGTCACTTTGGCAGACGTGGGTTTGTTCTCTGACGGCACGGCGGTCAAGCTGGTGGGCGAAGAGACTTTCCGCATCGCGCGCGGCCTGGTCGATGAGTTCATCACCGTGGATACCGACGCGGTCTGCGCCGCCATCAAAGACATTTTTGTGGATACCCGTTCCATCGTCGAGCCCTCCGGCGCGCTAGCGGTGGCGGCGATAAAAAAATACGCCGCCGCCAACAAGACGCGCGGCAAAACTTATGCCGCGATTTTGTGCGGCGCGAATATGAACTTCGACCGCCTGCGCTTTGTCGCCGAGCGCGCCGAAGTGGGTGAAGAACGCGAAGCCCTATTCGCCGTCACTATCCCCGAAGAGCGCGGCAGCTTTAGGCGCTTTTGCGAGCTGATTGGCGCGCTGCCTGGCGGGCCGCGCAATGTCACCGAATTTAACTACCGTATGAATGATGCGGCCCAAGCCCATGTGTTTGTGGGCCTGAGCACCAAAGGGCCGGGCGAGTCGGGCCGCATTGCGCGCAGTTTTGTGAAGCATGGCTTTGGCGCCATTGACCTGACGCATGACGAATTGGCGCAAGAACACATCCGCCATATGGTGGGTGGTATTTCGGCGCTGGCTAAAGAGGAGCGCGTGCTGCGCTTTGTGTTCCCCGAGCGGCCGGGCGCGCTGATGAAGTTCCTCAGCCTAATGCGACCGGGCTGGAACATCAGCCTGTTTCACTACCGCAACCAGGGCGCGGACTACGGCCGCATTTTGGTGGGCCTGCAAGTACCCAAGGCGGATGACAAAGCCTTCGCTAAGTTTTTGCGCGCGCTGGGCTACCCCTATGTGGAAGAGACCGACAACCCGGTCTACCGCATGTTTTTACAAAGCTAGGGCCAACATGGCGGCAACCCTGGACGGCAAACTGGTGGTGGCGATTTCGTCGCGCGCGCTGTTTGACTTTGAAGAAGAAAATCAGGTGTTTGAACAAGGCGACGACCGCGCTTATATGCAATTGCAGCGCCAGCGCCTGGACACCCCGGCCACGCCGGGCGTGGCGTTTTCCTTAGTCAAAAAACTGCTGGCTTTTAACGACGAAGGTAGCGACGCGAATAAGCGGGTGGAGGTGGTTATCTTGTCGCGCAATGACCCGGTCAGCGGCCTGCGGGTGATGAAGTCCGCCGCGCATTACCAGCTGCCCATCATCCGCTGCACTTTCACGCGGGGCGAATCGCCTTGGCGCTACTTGCAGCCGCTCAAAGCCAATTTGTTTTTAAGCACGCATTTGAGCGATGTGCGCGCGGCCCTAAGCGCCGGTGTGCCCGCCGCACAGGTGTACCCGCAATCGGCACACGCCAGCGCGGCGCATCCGCATGAAGTGCGGATTGCGTTTGACGGCGACGCGGTCTTGTTTAGCGACGAGGCCGAGCGTGTGTACCAGTCGCACGGCCTGGACGCCTTTCAACAGCACGAGCAAGACAAAGCCGCGCAGCCCCTGCCGGACGGGCCTTTCAAGCCTTTGTTGGTAGCCTTGCACCAGTTGCAACAAGCGGCCCGCCCCGCGATGCGCATACGCACCGCGCTGGTTACCGCGCGCAGCGCCCCGGCCCATGAACGCGCCATCCGCACGCTCATGGACTGGAATATCGAGGTGGACGAGGCCATGTTTTTAGGCGGCCTGGACAAGGGCGCTTTTTTGCGTGAGTTTGAGCCCGATTTTTTCTTTGACGACCAGACCGGACATATCGAATCGGCCGCCCGCCATGTGCCGGCTGGGCATGTGGCCAGCGGCGTACGTAATTAGTTTTTTACAGCGGCTGCGCGAAAGGCGGCAAAGCCCTTGGCGCGTAACTCGCAGGCGGGGCATTGGCCGCAGCCGTAGCCCCAGTCGTGGCGCTGGCTGCGGTCTCCTAGGTAGCAAGTGTGGCTGTGCTCCACCACCACATCGACCAAGGCCTGGCCGCCTAGTTGCTGCGCCATTTGCCAAGTGGCCGCTTTATCAATCCACATCAAAGGCGTTTCGATGAGAAAGCGTGTGTCCATGCCCAAGGACAAGGCCACTTGCATGGCTTTCATGGTGTCGTCGCGGCAGTCCGGGTAGCCTGAAAAATCGGTTTCACACACTCCCGTCACCAAGACTTGCAACCCACGCCGATAGGCCAGCGCGGCCGCCAAGGTCATGAACAATAAATTGCGCCCCGGCACAAATGTATTGGGCAAGCCATTGGCCTGCATGGCGATTTCGGTATCGCGGGTCAGTGCGGTTTCGCTCACCGCCCCGAGCACACCGGCATCGAGCAAATGGTCCTCGCCCAGCCGCGCAGCCCATTGCGCAAACTGCGCGCGCAAGGCTTTGATGACCTGCAAGCGTGCATCGAGCTCCACCCGGTGACGCTGGCCGTAATCAAAGGCCACGGTTTCTACGCGCGCGTATTTGGACAAGGCGTAGGCCAGGCAGGTGGTGGAGTCCTGCCCGCCGGAAAACAAAACTAAAGCGGTATCGTGCATAGCGGCGATCTTACTGAGGGGCTAGGTAGCACGCCTTAATGCACTTTTTGCGACAGCGCTTCGAGTTGTTGTGACAAGTGGCGCACCGCCTCGGTCAGGGCAAGCAATTCGCGCTCTTTGAGGATGTCTATTTTTTCGTGCAGCAGCTCTATTTCCAGCTCGGCTTTGACATTGATCTCATAGTCGTTTTGCGCGTGGCGGCGGTCTAGCTCGGACTGGCGGTTTTGGCTCATCATGATGGCCGGCGCGGTATAGGCGGCTTGGAAAGACAAGAGCAAATTGAGCAAGATGAAGGGATACGGATCCCAGGAATTGGCGCCAAACCAAACGTTGCCGCCGATCCAAAAAACAATCGCCGTGCTTTGGATCAGGATAAAGCGCCAGGAGCCTATGGTGGAGGCCACCGCATCGGCCATGCGCTGGCCGCGCGTGAGCGGCAGCGCCTCTTGCGGCACGGCGTCGGTCAGCACCAAGGGCGCCACTTTGGCGCGGCTGCGCCGGTGCGCCCGGCGGTGGGCGCGTAGCAATAAGAGTTCAGCCTGGTCCACGGGGGACGGGGCGGCAGGTGTGGGCGTGGAGGTGGTCGGATGCATGCGGGTACTCAGAGAACAAATGGACAGGCCCATTGTGCGCCGCTCCATGCGCCCGCTTTTGTCCTTGGCATTGGCATTGACCGGGCTGCATGCGCATAATCGGACTGAGGTGCGCAGTGCACCTTTCCCGCTGACCGCCACACCGCCCTCACCAAGAAGCCACCATGCCAACCCCTTCATTCAAACTCTCCATGCTGGACCTGGTCGCGGTGCGCGAAGGCGCCAGCGTGGGCCAGGCGCTGGATGTCGCCCGCCAAACCGTGCAGCACGCCGAGCGTCTGGGCTTTAGCCGCTACTGGGTGGCTGAGCACCACAACATGACCGGCATCGCCAGCTCGGCCACCGCCGTGCTGGTGGGCCACCTGGCCGGGGCCACGTCGCGCATCCGCGTCGGCTCGGGCGGCATCATGTTGCCCAACCATGCACCCTTGGTCGTGGCCGAGGCTTTTGGCACGCTGGCCGAGTTGTACCCCGGCCGCATCGACTTAGGCCTGGGCCGCGCGCCGGGCACCGACCCGCTGACTATGCGCGCCCTGCGCCGCGACCGGGTGGAAACGGAAGACGACTTTCCGCGCGATGTGGCCGAGTTGCAGCGCCTGCTGGGCCCCGCACAGCCCGGTCAGCGCCTGGTGGCCATGCCCGGCGCGGGTACGCAAGTGCCGATCTGGCTGCTGGGCTCCAGCCTGTATTCGGCGCAACTGGCAGCGCAGCGGGGCCTGCCCTACGCCTTTGCCTCGCACTTTGCGCCGCGCCTGTTGCACCAAGCGCTGGATATTTACCGCCGCCTGTTTCAACCCTCCGAACACCTGGCGGCGCCCTATGTAGCCATCGGCGTACCGCTACTGGCCGCACCCAGTGACGAGGAAGCGCAATACCTGGCCAGCAGCGTGTACCAGCGCGTACTGGGCATTTTGCGTGGCGAGCGCCGCCGCTTGCAGCCGCCAGAGGCCAATTTCATCGCCCGATGCCTGCCGCAAGAGCGCGCAGCGATTGCCGACTTTTTAGGTGCGGCGGTGGTCGGCGGCCCGGACACGGTGCGTGAGGGCTTGCATGCCCTGGCCGAGAGCACCGAGGCTGACGAGCTGATGCTGGTTTGCGATGTCTATGACCCCGCCCTGCGCCTGCGCGCCTTGGATATTGCCGCGCAGGCCGTGCAGGCTATGCCAGAGAGCCTAGAGCCGGCCTAAAGTCCTTGAATTTGCGACCAATGCACTAGCGAGCCGCACCCTGCCCTTAGGGGCTTCGCGGCGTTTCTTGTCTCCATCGCGCTGATTTTTTCGGCAATGGCCACCACAAAAAACTGGTTCATGGTGGTGTCATCGGCGGCGGCAATCCGTTTAGCGGCAAGCTTTAGCGATTCGGGCAGGCGTAGGGCGTAACTGCTCATGGTTGGGTACTCCTTGCGGCCTTGAGGCGAAAGTGTTGAAAAGTCTGTTCCGGGTTGAGTACCGGGACACCAAAAAGCTTTGCGGGGCCGAAGTCCCGCACGTTGTAAGTGACGATGGCTTGCGCCTGCGCATTGGCGGCGGCTTCCAGCACCATTTCATCGGCAG
>CANFJQ010000109.1 GCA_947447615.1 Comamonadaceae bacterium | reverse complement strand
GGCCACCTGATGGGTTTGCTCACGCTCATGAAAGGCCAGCCGCTGGCCTATAACAAAGACAACCAGGAAGACAAAGAGCCGCTGTTTGACACGGTGGATACGCTGACCGACACGCTGCGCATCTTTGCGGAAATGATTGGCGGCCAGCCGGATCCGCAGACCGGCAAGCTGTCCGGCGGCCTGACGGTCAACCCGGACGCCATGCGCGGCGCCGCCGCACGCGGCTACGCCACTGCCACCGACCTGGCCGACTACTTGGTAAAAAAAGGCCTGGCCTTCAGGGACGCACATGAAGTGGTAGCCCATGCCGTCAAAATCGCGCAAGCCACGGGCAAAGATTTATCCGAACTGCCGCTGGCCACGCTGCAAGGTTTTCATGCGGCCATAGAGGCCGATGTGTTTGAGTGCCTAAGCCTGCAAGGCTCACTGGACGCGCGCAACACGATTGGCGGCACGGCGCCTGAGCGAGTGTTGCAAGAGATTGCGCTGCACCGCCAGCGCCTGGGCTGAGCGCACCCCACGGGCGCCCGGCTACCTTTCACCCCGCCACCTAGGAAAGCCCGATGACGACCCAACAAATAGTTCTGAGCCTGGTGCTGGCCACCATGGTGTTTTCGGTGGCTTTGGAATTGCAGCTGGACGATTTTTTGCGCGTGGCGCGCAGCCCCAAGGCGGTTGTTGTCGGCCTCATCCCCCAATTCATATTGCTGCCCGTTGGCACCTGGGCCGCCACCCTGGTGCTGGACTTGCCGCCCAACGTGGAAGCGGCCATGATGTTGGTGGCGGCCTGCCCTGGCGGCAGCCTGAGCAACGTGGTGACGCATTTCGGGCGCGGTAATACCGCGCTGTCGGTCAGTATTTCGGCGGTGGCCAGCCTGATTGCGCTGTTTGCCACGCCGTTTAACTTCAGCTGGATGGTGGCTACCAATCCGGCGACTGCCGGTTGGCTGCAAACCCTGAACATCGACCCTTCAGACATTTGGATCAGCCTGTTTGCTTTGCTCGCGCTGCCCCTGGCGCTGGGCCTGACGCTTACGCGTCACCTGCCCGACTTCAGCGCGCGCATACGCAAACCTTTAGGTAATTTTTCGCTGATCGCACTATTGGCTTTTATCGTGCTGGGGCTGATTAAAGAGCGGCAACTTCTGACTATGGGGCTTTTGCCCACGCTGGGCTTGGTGGTGGCGCACAACGCTATCGGCTTGCTGATGGGCTGGCTCACCAGCGGCGTAATGGGCCTGAGCACCGCAGACCGGCGCGCCGTCACCATCGAAGGCGGCATGCAAAACGCCGGGCTGGCGCTGGGCATTATTGCGGTGCAGTTCAACGCCGATCTGGACATGGTCATCATCGCTAGCCTCTGGGGCATCTGGCATATCGTTAGCGGTATGTCATTGGCCTTGCTCTGGCGGCGCATGGACCGCGCAACACTTGCAAAGGAAGAACATGCTTGATTTGCTGATTCGCGGCGCCACCGTGGTCGATGGCAGCGGCGGCGTGCCCTTTGTCGCCGATGTGGGCATACAAGACAGGCGCATCGCGCAAGTGGGCCACATCAGCAGCGCGGCGCGCGAAACCATTAACGCGCAAGGTGCCTGGCTGACGCCGGGCTTTGTGGACATCCACACCCATTACGACGGCCAGGCCACTTGGGACGAAACCTTTAGCCCCAGCATCCACCATGGCGTGACCACGGTGCTGATGGGCAATTGCGGCGTCGGCTTTGCGCCGCTGCGCCCGGGCAGCGAAGACCGACTGATCAAGCTGATGGAAGGCGTGGAAGATATTCCGGGCGTGGCGCTGCGCGAAGGCGTGCGCTTTTCTTGGGAGAGCTTTGGCCAGTACATGGACGCGCTGGACGCCATGCCGCACAGCCTGGACTTTTTGACCATGGTGCCGCACGACCCGCTGCGCATGCTGGTGATGGGCGCACGCGCCGAAGCGCGTGAGGCGGCAACGCAGGCCGACGTCGCCGCCATGCGTGCCCATTTGCGCAGCGCTTTGCAAGCTGGGGCGGCAGGCTTTTCCACTGGCCGATCCGACAACCACCGCACCGCCGAGGGCCACGACACCCCGGCATCCATCGCCAGCGGCGCCGAGTTGCACGGGCTGGGCCAGGCTTTTGAAGGCCTGGGCCATGGCGTGGTGCAAGTCGTCAGCGACTTTGACCTGATGCAAGGCCCGCAAGGCTTTGACGCCGAATTTGCGCTGGTGGAACAACTGGCCCAGGCCAGCGGGCGGCCCTTGTCCATGACCTGGCTGCAACGCGACCCCGGTGGCGAGCAGTATTTGCAAATTCAACAACGCGTGGAGGCAGCCGTGGCGCAAGGCCTGCCGCTGTACTTGCAAACCGCTGCGCGCGGCATTGGCGTGATCAACGGGCTGGACGCGAGCTTTCATCCGTTTATGGGTTTCCCCGGCTACAAAGAAGTGGCGGCCCTGCCCTTGGCCGAGCGGGCACAAGCCCTACGCGACCCGGCGCGCAGAGCGCGCATCTTGGCTGAAAAATCCGAGCGCATGGCGGGCGACGGCACGCCGATACCGCCGCTGGTGGACTTGCTGCTATCGCGTATCGAGCTGATCGCCGGGCGCATGTTCCCGCTCGATGCGCGCCTGGACTACGAGCCCGATGTGATGCAAAGCTTTTTGGTACGCGCCAAGCAGCGCGGCACCACGGCGCTAGAGGCCATGTACGACTACCTGTGCGAAGGCGATGGCGCACAGCTAATTTACTTTCCTATCTTCAACTACAACCAAGGCTCGCTGGACGCGGTGCACACCATGCTACAACACCCGCGCGCCCTGTTTAGCCTGGGCGACGCGGGCGCGCATGTGGGCACGATTTGCGACGCCAGTTTTTCCACCTTCATGCTCAGCCACTGGGTGCTAGGTCGGGCCAAAGAGCGCCTGCCCCTGGAACGCGTCGTGGAGATGATGACCAGCCGCAACGCGCGCTACCTCGGCCTGCAAGACCGCGGCCTGATACAGCCCGGCCTGCGCGCCGACTTCAATCTGATAGACCCCAAGCGCCTGAGCGTGGGCACGCCCCAACTGGTGCGCGACCTGCCTGCGGGTGGCAAGCGGTTTTTGCAGAAGGCAGAGGGCTATATTGGGACTTGGGTGGCGGGGGAGGCGGTGGTGCTTGAGGGGGAAGTTACCGGGGCCAGGCCGGGGCGCTTGGTGCGGATGGGACGGAAGTAACAGCGGTCCATCAAAGGACCGCTGTTTATTCGCTTTTTTGCAAAAGCGACAAACGCATCGAGGCCGCCTTCAAAATCACATCACCGTTTACAAAAATTGTTCCGGTTAAGGCCCATCGAAACTCAACGGCATTCCAATGAACCTTGTCCGAAAAATTTATTGCGGGGCGTTGTTCTTCCGCGTATAAACGTACTGAATCTGTCGATTCTCAAGATCATAGGACCGGGCCCAAATTTCGCGGTAGACCGAAGTCACCGCAAACGATACGCCTGCATAGGTCTTAGTAGTGTTAAACGCGTCATTCCCAAGCCATTCGTCACTTAAGGTCAGTACACCGCTTCTGGCTGATCGCGGTGAGCCCTTCGATACTTGCGCGATAGACGCGACGATAAGCCTTTCGCTACCAGCAGAGCTGAAATAGGCTTGGCCTTTTCCACCAAAACGGTCGATTCCTTGCACACCGTCGGGAACGGTCCAACCCACATTGACATTGGTACCCGCCGCAATTGTCGAAAGCGTCGTGCCAAGATAGCTTGCAACAGTCGCAGCATCTGGTTTACGGAACTTAATGTCACCAGCGTAAAGGCCGTTGGCGTCCTTATCTAAAAACGCCATGGTACCGACCATACGGCCGTTTTCAACAGTTTTTGAATTCCAGAAATTAGTACTGTTATTGGTATTGCCCCATGCCGTGGTGCTGGCATTAGTGTAGGCATCATCTTGGAAAACATAAATGGTGTACCGCGGCATCGATGTGTTACCGAAGGTACTGAAATAGTCCAACTTATCCTGTGACGAAACCTCCGTGGAACGCATATTGGCATAGGTCTGACGGGGGCAATTACCAGAAACACATGTGCCGACGTTAGTGCTGTCAATCACGTAATTCCTCTGTGCCAAACCTGGATATGTCCAAGTAGAGTCGCCATTGGCTTTGGCTGACGTAAAGGTAAATTGGTTATTGGTGTTGGCAGTACCAATGCGGGATGGGGTTCCCGAAGTACCCTTGCAATCACTCCATAGGTAACCGCGATGTGTCATATTGTTCTCCGGGTCAAAATCCGCTGGATACTTGGCGTGTATGGGCATGTAATTGCGCGTTGCAACGGCATCGGGATGCGGCACTTTTAGCAAGATACCGCCTTTGGGCGCGCTAGGGTTGTGCGCTACGCCAGTTTGAAGCAGCGGACCTGTAACCCAGGCGCAAATGATTTTGGGCTGCGCCAAAGTTGGATCCGTTGCATCGTAGGTAAATGCAAAATTCGCACCCGAAGCCTTGGTACGGTGCGGCGTAGTGTTCATTTGCAGACGCCCCTCCACACGCGAATTAGCTGGCGTACTTAAATCATCGATGTAGGTGTAGTTTGCATCCACACTGAAGTCCACATCACGGCGGTTGCCGTAGAGCTTGAATGAGTCGCTAGCGCCTGTGGTCGTCCGCTCTAATACCTCGGGTCGGGTATACCAGTTACCACTGGTGTCCTTGAAATTCACATTGACCACATAGGCCTTACCGCCAGCCATGCTGGGACGCTCAACTACATACCGCAAGTTGATTTTGACATCCGCGTTCAAAAACTCACTAGACGACAAGGCAAGGCCCCAGCGCTCTCCGTAGCTATAAGTGTTATGCATATAGCCGCTCACAACATAACTCTTGCAATCAGCAGCCATTTGACTCATGTCTGCGGTTACAAAACCACCGCTGTCTGGTAAAGCATTAGGTGCGCGCTGCGTATTCGATAGTGCAAAGCAGGCCTTTATCTTGTTTTGTAAATCTAATAATGCTGGGCCAGCGGGGTCTGCGCCAGGTGGCCAGTCGCCAGTGCTGCCAGACGCTGTCACAACACGGTTTCTCGGGTCTGTGTTGTCAGTTAGGACTTCCATTCGGTTGGCTAGTACAACGCCGCTTGGTTTGATACGTACATCCACCACGTCGAGCACCTGGTCAGCGCCAGTTCGATTAGCGCTAAAGGTATCGGTTACAGGATTGAAGCTGCTTGATAGACCTGCAGCCGCGATAGGCCCGCTAAGTGCGGTCGTCATTAGCGCAGTGGCAACAGCCAAGGATGTGGGCGTTACGGACACTGGCAAAAGTCCATCGGCACTGTAACTATTGCCAGCGTTCACCAGCGCAGCGATGCCGGTGGTTAAGGGCGTAACTTGGACGGCGTTGTTCTGGCCGCTCGTAGAGGCAATCATGGACACCAGGTTGTACTCCTGGGTACCTATCGAGCCAGCGGCCTTGATCACAAATGGCGCTCGCATTCCGGTGACGTCTACGGAGTAGGCGCCATTTGCATCACTGGTCACTTGTTTGGTATTGCCATCCGCATCAATGAGTAGGACGGTTGCATAGGATAGGCTTTCACCAACGGCGACCAATCCACCCACAAGGGTGGAAGCTGCTTTTTTCTCTTCGCCCCCGCCACCTCCCCCACCACAAGCCACGATCCCTACCGCAACCGCCACCGCCGCTAGCGTTGGGAGAATCCATTTTTTTGCCATATTTCGCTCCAAGGAGTGCTTTAAAAGTGTGTTTGTCGCTTTGGCGGCTTGGATAAGCACCTCTGCTTTTTGGGGGCTTTGCTGCGCAAAACTCCCTAACAAATTTCTAAGTAATCGCTGCAAACGTTCAGCTCCGCCATTGCGAGCGGAGCGAAGCAATCCATTTTTCTCGGCAAATCAAGCTCTTATGGATCGCCGCGTCGCTGCGCTCCTCGCGATGACGGACTTACGCAGACATTCCCTAGCCAATTGTTAACCGATTCAGTTTATATGAATAAATTAACGTAAACATAAAATTAAAAAATAGGGTTAACCCTAGGTTAGATCTGTTTGCTTCGCTAGCTCTGGTGCGCAATCGCGTAAGTGACTTAGCGCCCTGAAAAGAAGGCTCAGTCGCATGACGGTGTGTAGTAATAAAGCGACACCACGGCCTTTAAGGCGGTGCTAAGGTCTTCCCGCGGTCGCATGCAATGCACCACAACCCGAACTCTGCTCTGTTCCGCAACCATAAAACACTCGCTCCAGCACATTCTTTCCATGACCACTTTGCTCCATTGCCGCCAACTCGACGCCACCGACCCTTTGCGCCCCTTGCGCGCGCATTTCAGTATTCCGCCGGACACGATTTACCTGGACGGCAACTCGCTGGGCGTGCTGCCGGTGGCCGCCGCAGCCCGGGCTGCACAAGTGGTGCAGCAGGAGTGGGGCCAGGGGCTGATCCGATCTTGGAACGCGGCGGGCTGGTTTGACTTGCCGCAGCGCCTGGGGGCCCGCATCGCGGGCTTGATCGGTGCCGGATCCGACGAGGTGTTGGCGGCGGACACGACGTCGGTCAATTTGTTCAAGGTGCTAGCCACGGCCATCCGCATCGCGCAACATGCGGACCCGGCGCGGCGCGTCATCGTGAGTGAGCGCAGCAACTTTCCTACCGATTTGTATATTGCCCAAGGCCTGTGCCAAAGCCATGGTTGCAGCCTGCAACTCGTGGAGGCCGATGGCGTGCTGCCCGCGCTGGGGCCGCAAGTAGCGGTGCTGATGCTTACGCATGTGAACTACCGCACCGGCGCAATGCACAACATGGCCGCAGTTACCGCTGCCGCGCACGGCGCAGGCGCGCTGGTGGTGTGGGACTTGGCGCACAGTGCGGGCGCCGTGCCAGTGGATTTACGCGCTGCTGATGCCGACTTTGCCGTAGGTTGCGGCTACAAATACCTGAACGGCGGACCGGGCGCACCGGCGTTTTTGTGGGTGCATCCGCGCCATAGCGCGCGCACTGATCTGCCGTTTATGCAACCCCTGTCCGGCTGGTGGGGCCATGCGGCGCCCTTTGCCTTTGACAGCAGCTACCGCAGCGCGCCGGGTATCAACCAGTTTTTGTGCGGCACACAGCCTATTGTCAGCCTGTCTTTGCTGGAGTGCGGACTGGATGTATTTGAAGCCGCGCAGCCCGCAGGTGGCATGGATGCGATTCGCCGCAAATCGCTGGCGCTGACTGATTTGTTTATCGCCCTGGTGGAAGAGCATTGCGCAGGTTTCGGCGTGGGCCTGGCCACGCCGCGTGCGCATGCAGAGCGCGGCTCGCAAGTCAGTTTGACCCTGGATAGCGAAGCCAACAGCTCCGCCGCCTACGCCGTGGTGCAAGCCCTAATTGCCCGCGGCGTAATAGGCGACTTTCGGGCCGGTGACGGCATGGGCCAGGCGGACATCATGCGCTTTGGCTTCACGCCTTTGTACATCGGCTTTGAAGATGTGTGGCATGCGGTCGCGCATCTACGCGATGTGCTGGACACCGGCGCCTGGCGCGCGCCGCAATTTATGCAAAAAAATGCAGTTACCTAAAGGCTTTGTATGAGCGCCTGCCCTTTCCATTCTGAGACGCCCGCACCACAAGGCAGCGCTGCCATTGTGCACAGCGAGGCGGATGTACAACTAGACTTTGCGCACAGCATGAGCTATGGCGACTACCTGTCGCTGGACGCCATCTTGGGCGCGCAGCACCCGCGCTCGCCGGATCACAACGAGATGCTGTTTATCGTGCAGCACCAGACCAGCGAGTTGTGGATGAAGCTGATGCTGCATGAGTTGCGCGCCGCCATGGCCCATATCGCCCAAGACGAATTGGGCACGGCGTTCAAAATGCTGGCCCGCGTCAGCCGCATCATGGAGCAACTGGTACACGCCTGGGACGTGCTGGCCACCATGACGCCACCGGAATACAGCGCCATCCGCCCTTACTTAGATAGCTCTAGCGGTTTTCAGAGCTACCAGTACCGGTCCATTGAGTTTTCCTTGGGCAATAAAAACGCCGCCATGCTGCGCCCTCATGCGCACCGACCCGATGTGCTGGCGCAGGTTGAAGCGACCTACCGCAGCCCGTCCTTGTATGACGAGGCACTGCGCCTGCTGGCGCGCCGGGGCATCAACGTGCCAGCCACGCACCTGGAGCGGGATTGGTCCCTGCCCTACCCTGCTGATGGTGGCGTTGAAGCGGCCTGGCTGGTGGTTTATCGCGACCCGCAGCGCTACTGGGATTTGTACCAACTCGGCGAAGAACTCACCGACCTGGAAGACGCCTTTCGCCTATGGCGCTTTCGCCATGTGACCACGGTAGAGCGCGTGATCGGCTTTAAGCGCGGCACCGGCGGTACCGGTGGCGTCAGCTATTTGCGCAAGATGCTAGATGTGGTGCTGTTCCCCGAAATTTGGAGTTTGCGCACGCAGCTGTAAGGCCTGCGGCTCACACCCCTCGATAGAGCCAAGGCATATCCAAAAGGCGCGCGCCCAGCCAACGCATAGCCGTATCGCGGCCCCAAGCCGTTACGCCCGTGGCGTGGAAAATTTCGCCATTACGCGCTGCCCTGGCCTGCACGCGTGCATTGCGTTTCCAGCGCAGTGCGGCGTAACGCAGTAAAGCTTTGGCATCGTCCGCCGGGCCATCGTGCAGGCAGCGCGCCAGCACCGCAGCGTCTTCTATCGCCATGCCTGCGCCCTGGGCCAAATAAGGCAGCATGGGGTGGGCCGCGTCGCCCAGCAAAGCAATGCGGCCAAAGGCTATGTCCTGCGGGCCGCGCAGATGCGGCAAACCATTCAAAGGCCAAAGCCGCCACTGCGCCATCGCGCCCACCAATTCCTGCAAGCTGCCGCAGGTCTGCGACAGGCGGGCAGACAGATCGCTGCGCAGTGCGGCTTGCTCCCATTCCTGCGGGTCAGCGGGCGATTCACCTTCCACAATAACCACCAAGTTGAGCAACTCGCCGCTGTGCACCGGGTATTGCACCGCGTGCATGGCCGGGCCCAGCCACACGGTGACGCAGTCGCTGCGCAGCGATTGTGGTAAATCGGCTTGCTTGGCCATGGCGCGGTAGGCCAGATGGCCGCTGAAAACCGGCTGCACACCTTGGCGCAAAAAGTCGCGCACATGGCTCCAGACGCCATCGGCGGCGATCAGCACATTAGCACGGCGCTTGCGCTCGTCGTCGGTGATCAGCTCGACCGCGCTCGCGTCCTGGCTGACACGCTGGGCCGCGCGCCCCAGGTGTATTTCGGTCAGGCCCTGGGCCAGCACGGCGCGGTGCAGCAAGGTATGTAAATCGATGCGCGCAATCGTGGCGTAGCGCGCACCGTAGCGCTGCAGCGCACGCGCACCCAACGGGAGCGTGCCCAGCAAGGCACCGCTGTGGGCGCTGCGCACTTCCAGCCGCTGCGGAAAGCAGGCCACGGCGTCCAGCGCCGCGCCCAAGCCCCAGCCTTCTAGCAAACGCACTGCGTTGGGGCCCAGTTGCACGCCAGCCCCCACTTCGGCAAGCACCCGCTTTTTTTCAAACAACTGCGTGGCCATGCCCAGGTGCCCGCAAGCCAAAGCCGTCGCCAAGCCGCCTATGCCGCCACCGGCGAGCAGTATTTTTCGTTCCATGGCGGGATTGTCGCCCAAGGGCATCGGGCGTCCTGCGCTGGTTTAGCGCCCAGCGCCAGCGCCTAAAAGTGCACTTGCAAAGCTGGGTACATAGCGCGAAAGC
>CANFJQ010000108.1 GCA_947447615.1 Comamonadaceae bacterium | reverse complement strand
GCTGCGCGGCCATGTGGGTATTGAGGCACTGGCCGGTTTGCTGCCCGCAGGCGTGAACCGCGTGCGGGTGTTTTTGGTCGATCTGGTGTCGGCGCTTTTTTGTACTTTTTATTCCTGGAAATCGTGGTCGCTCTTCCACGAAGCGTGGACCGAAGGGCAAACTACCTCCAGCAGTTTTGCGCCACCTTTGTGGATCCCTTATTCCTTAATGGCCACTGGCATGAGCCTGCTCGCGATCCAACTCTTCCTACAAACTGCCGTGCGCCTGAGTGGCGGCGAAGTTCAGAAAGCTGCTGTATGAGCGAACTTGCAATCGGCCTGTCATACGGCGCAGCCACGCTGCTGGTGATGTTTTCCGGCATGCCCATCGCGTTTGCGCTGGGCACGGTGGCGGTCACATTTATGTACTTCTTCATGCCCGCATCTTCCTTGGACACGGTGGCACAAAACGTTTACGAAGAAATGGCGTCCATCACGCTCTTGTCCATTCCGCTGTTCATCATGAAGGGGGCAGCTATTGGTAAATCACGCGCCGGTCAAGACCTGTATTCGGCCATCCATGCCTGGCTGCACAAAGTGCCGGGTGGCCTGGGCATTGCCAATGTGTTCGCCTGCGCGCTGTTTGCCGCCATGGCCGGTTCCAGCCCGGCCACTTGTTCGGCCATTGGTTCCGCGGGCATTCCTGAGATGCGCCGGCGCGGGTATTCTCCGGGCTTTGCCGCAGGCATCATCGCCGCTGGGGGCACGCTGGGCATTTTGCTGCCGCCATCCATCGTGATGATTTTGTACGCCGTGGCGGCTGAGCAGTCGCTGGGCCGCCTGTTCTTGGCGGGCATTGGCCCGGGTCTGTTGCTGGTGGGCTTGTTTGCGGGCTACGCCACCTTGCGGGCGCGCAAAGAATACCAACAGGCACTGGCGTTGTACGAGAGCGGTGGCGCTAAGTCCGCCTACCTGGAAGTGGAGCATTTCAGCTTGGCACAAAAGGTGGAAATGCTGCCACGCGTGCTGCCTTTCCTCATCTTGTTGCTGGGCGTCATGGTGGCACTGTATGGCGGCTACGCCACGCCGTCTGAGACCGCCGGTCTGGGTGGTCTGATGGCCTTGGGCTTGGTGGCGGTGGTCTATGGTCTGTGGCGTCCGAAAGATGTGGCGCCGCTTTTGTCGAGCACGCTCAAAGAATCGACCATGCTCATGCTCATTATTGGCATGTCGCTCTTATACAGCTATGTCATGAGCCACCTGCACATCAGCCAGGGCGCGGCGCAGTGGATTGTGGGCATGCAACTGTCCAAGTGGCTGCTGCTGGCGGTGATTTTGCTCATGGTGATTGTGCTCGGTTTCTTTTTGCCGCCGGTGTCCATCATCCTGATGACCGCTCCCATCATCCTGCCCCCGCTCAAGTCCGCTGGCTTTGATTTGATCTGGTTTGGCGTGGTGATGACCATCGTCATGGAAATGGGCCTGATTCACCCGCCAGTCGGGTTGAACATTTTTGTGATCAAAAACGTTGCGCCCGACATCCCGCTCAAGGATGTGATCTGGGGGGTGATGCCTTTCGTCGCACTGATGTTTGTCGCCGTTTTCTTGCTGTGCGCCTTTCCCGGCATTGCCACCGGCCTGCCCAATGCGGTGATGGGGGTCAAGTGAAATGAATGCACCCCAGGGCTTGTGGAACCTGCAGGCGCAGGGCCGCGCGCGGCGCTTGGCGCGCGCGTCGTCGGCCTTGGGGCCGCAATTGCGCGGCAAGCGGGTTGACACGGCAGCGGCGGTGCAGCTGCTTGCTACTGTCATCGAATCCGGCGACCGCGTTTGCTTGGAAGGAAATAACCAAAAGCAGGCCGATTTTTTGGCGCGCAGCCTGACGCAGTTGGATCCCATCCGGGTGCACGACCTGCACATGGTGCAGTCGGTGATTGCGCTGCCCGAGCATTTGGACGTGTTCGAATCGGGCATTGCATCCAAGCTCGACTTTTCTTTCTCCGGCCCCCAAAGCGCGCGCCTGGCGCAGATGGTGTCCCAGGGCCAAATTCAGATTGGCGCCATCCACACTTATTTGGAACTGTTTGGCCGCTACTTTGTGGACCTCACGCCCCAGGTGTCGCTGGTGTGCGCCCAGTCGGCCGACGCCCAGGGCAATTTGTACACCGGAGCCAACACCGAGGACACACCGGCTATTGTGGAGGCTACGGCGTTCAAGAGCGGCATCGTCATTGCCCAGGTCAATGAGTGGGTAGACCAGGTGCCGCGCGTGGACATTCCGGGTGACTGGGTGGACTTCGTGGTGCTGGCGCCCAAGCCCAATGTGATCGAGCCACTGTTCACACGAGACCCGGCGCAGATATCTGAAATCCAGGTGCTCATGGCCATGATGGCCATCAAAGGCATTTACGCAGAATACGGCGTGCAGCGCCTCAACCACGGCATCGGTTTTGACACGGCTGCCATTGAGTTGCTGCTACCCACCTACGCCGAGTCGCTGGGCCTGAAGGGCAAGATCGGCAGCCACTGGGCGCTCAACCCGCACCCGGCGCTTATTCCGGCCATTGAGGCCGGGTGGGTGCGATCGGTGCATTCCTTTGGCTCCGAGCTGGGCATGGAAAACTATGTGCGGGCCCGGCCCGACGTGTTCTTTACCGGGCCCGACGGCAGCCTGCGCAGTAACCGCGCCATGTGCCAAGCCGCGGGCCACTATGCCTGCGACATGTTCATCGGCTCCACCTTGCAAATTGACTTGCAGGGCCACAGTTCCACAGCCACCGCCGGGCGCATTGCCGGTTTTGGCGGCGCGCCGAATATGGGCGCGGACGCGCGCGGTCGCCGCCACGGCACGCCAGCCTGGCTCAAGGCGGGCGCGCAAGCGCGCCAGGGGCGCAGTGGCGTGCACGCCATGCCGCGTGGTCAAAAGCTGGTGGTGCAAATGGTGGAAACTTTCCGCGAGCACATGCAACCGGCCTTTGTGGAAACCCTGGACGCCTGGAAGCTTGCCGAGCAGGCCAAGATGGACATACCGCCGGTGATGATTTATGGCGATGACGTAACCCACATCCTGACTGAGGAAGGCATCGCCAACCTGCTGCTGTGCCGCAGCGACGAAGAGCGCGAGCAGGCTATCCGGGGCGTGGCCGGTTACACGCCCATTGGCCTGGGACGCGACCGCGCGATGGTGGAAAACCTGCGCGATCGCGGCATCATCCTGCGGGCCGAAGATTTGGGTATCGACAAGCGCGACGCCACCCGCAGTCTGCTGGCCGCTCGCAGCATGCGCGACCTGGTGCGCGCCTCCGGCGGCCTGTACGACCCACCCAAGCGCTTCCGTAACTGGTGAACCACTGGTACATAACCGGTAAACCTTTTTTGCACCGCCATATGACCGAACCCACCAGCATGGAGAGCCTCCATTTCGCATTTGATGGCCATAACCCGCGCGCGCATTTTGTGCCCATCTTGGTCGGCGTCGTCGGCTCGGGCAATCTGGAAGTGCTGCTAGAACCCTTGGAGGGGAGTGGGCGCTGCGAGATCGACATCCGCACCTCGGCGCGTGGCTTTGGCGCCATCTGGGAGGCCGTGGCGCGAGAATTTCACAGCCGCCACCAGCTCGCTGGCGTGGCGATTTCCATCAACGACATGGGCGCCACACCCGCCGTAGTCAGCCTGCGCCTGGACCAGGCTGCGGCCAACCTGCCCGCAGCCCAGCACGGACCTACCGGAGCGCAGCCATGAGCCGCAGTTTTGCCGAATCCACCGCCCGCGAGCGACTGCTTTATCTGCTGGACGCGGGAAGCTTTGAAGAAATTGTCGGCCCGGGCGCGCGCGTGGGCAGCCCGCACTTGGCGCTCTTGGGCGTACCCTCGGCGTTTGACGACGGCGTGGTGGTGGGCCGCGCCACGCTGAGTGGTCAGCCCGTACTCGTGGCCGCGCAAGAAGGCGCTTTCATGGGCGGCGGCGTGGGCGAGGTGCATGGCGCCAAGCTAGTCGGTCTGTTTCAGCGAGCCCTGG
Source organism: Comamonadaceae bacterium (assembly GCA_947447615.1). GTDB lineage: Bacteria > Pseudomonadota > Gammaproteobacteria > Burkholderiales > Burkholderiaceae_C > Allorhodoferax. Next base: position 5,976 of record CANFJQ010000108.1, on the reverse strand, counting down.
ATGAGAAGCCCGCCGCCGTGCTGGTGCTGGCCGAGTCGGGCGGTGTGCGCCTGCACGAGGCCAATGCCGGGCTGATTGCCGTTTCGGAGGTAATGCGCGCACTCTTAGACGTGCGCGCCCAAGGGATTGCGGTGGTGATGCTCATTGGCGGCGAAAACGGCTGCTTTGGCGGCATGGGTCTGATCGCCCGATGTGCAGACGTGGTGGTGATGAGCGACATTGGCCGCCTGTCCATGTCCGGGCCCGAGGTGATCGAGTCCTCACACGGGGTAGAAGAATTTGACGCGCGCGACCGCGCCCTGGTCTGGCGCACTACTGGCGGCAAACACCGCTACTTGATGGGCGACTGCGACGCACTGGTGGACGACGACGTGGCCGCCTTTCGCCATGCCGCCATCGCCGCGCTGTCTGGGGCGACGGCCCTGACGTTGGAGGGTCTGGAGCGCGAGCACGCGCTGCTGGGTGCGCGCATTGCCGACTTTGGCCACTGCCGCGACAGTGCCGAGATATGGCAAGCCATGGGCGTGCATGACCCAATGGCGGTGGCCGAGCTAGACGCCCATGGCGTGCGCGAACTTAAAAACGAATGCGCAAAGGAGCTGGCATGAACTGGCAAAACTTGGTGGGTGGCCTGTTTGGCAGCGGACACACTGTGGTGCGTACTGGCGACCTGCTGAGCGGCACAGGCTTAGTCGGCGGGCAGACCGTTGCTGTGGTTGGCACCACCGACCACGCGCCCATTGGCGTGGAGCTGGCGCAGGCGCAAGCGCGATGTGTGCTCGACACGGTTAAGAACCACCCCGGTCGGGCCATCTTGCTGCTGGTGGACACCCAAGGCCAGCGCCTACGCCACCGCGACGAGATGCTGGGCATAAACCGCTATATGGCGCACATGGGCCGTTGCGTAGCGCTGGCGCGCCAGCGTGGCCATCGGGTTATTGGCCTGGTGTACGACCAGGCGCTCTCGGGCGGCTTTATCACCTCGGGCCTGATGGCTGACGCCTGCTACGCGCTGCCAGAGGCCGAGATCCGCGTCATGCGCCTGCCTGCCATGGCGCGCGTGACCAAAATCAGCGAAGCACGTTTGGAGCAGCTCGCGCAGTCCAACCCGGTGTTTGCCCCCGGTGTGGAAAACTTTGTAGCCATGGGTGGCATCCGCGCGCTTTGGCGCGGCGACCTCGCGGCGCAACTGGCGCAAGCTTTGATTGACGCGCCCCAACAAGACGAACGTGCCACCGACGGCGCGCAACGTGGCGGTCGCCAGCTTGCCGCCGCTGTTGCTCATCGGGTGCGCACCGAGGCACCTGTGGCAATGTTGGTGGCTTGAATGCCGCAGCTGCCGACCCGCGCCTGCGACCGACCCGACGCGCCGCAAGCACCCGCTCTGCAGCGCAACGCCCTGGTCTGGCTTAGCCCCGGCGGCTGGCGCACGGTGCACGCCAAGCACTGGGACGCGACAGCGCAAGAACTGCTTCAACACTGGCAGGCTTGCCAATTGCCTTGGGTGGTGACACGCCAGCGCCCCGAAGAGGCCGTCAACGCCATCTGCCTGGGCCTGCCCGCGCCGCAGCAGTGGGACAGACGCCGGTTTGCTGCATCAGTGCCTACAGACGGCATTGCGATGCAGAGCCAGTTTCCCAGCCTCCAAGAGGTTGCGCAGTCTAGCCCGTGGGGAGTGGGCGCCGCCGCTTGGCTGGCCCAGGGTCGGGCGCTCAAAGCCCAAGTGCGGGTGTACGGCTCGTACGGCTGGCAGTTCTTGACCGGTTTGCCCTATGTGCGCTCCGGCTCAGACCTGGACCTGAGCGTGCACGCACCCGATCTAGACGCTGCCTTGCAAGCGCTGGACTGGCTGGCGCAGACAGTCCCCTTGGGTGAAGCGGGCTCTGGCGGTCGCCCGCCCTCGGCGCACTTGCCGCTGCGGGTGGACGGCGAGATCGTGTTTCCCCAAGGCGAGGCGCTGGCCTGGCGCGAGTTCCAGCAACTGCGCCTTGGCCAGGTGGCGCAGGCACTGGTCAAAGACCGTCACAGCCTGCGCCTAGTGGACTGGCCCTCCCTGGTGGCGCTGGCGGAGGCGTCGGTCCACCCTCCATCTGCGCCCACCCCCCAAGTACCCACCATAGGCGCCGCCGCTGTCCTGGTCTGAAGCCCCAATCCATGTTCACCACCCCAGCGCTGGCCCATGCCCCCACCTTGGGCATCAACAACTTGCCAACCGCCCTTTCGGCCCACACCCTTGCTCGGGCTGCTGTGCGCGCCTTGTACGTGGAGGTGGCGCTCGAACCCAAGCCCGGCTTGGTATCGCTGCGCGATAAGGGCAGCCATAACGACATGGACGCGGCCACTTTTTTGCGCAGCCTGTTTGCCCTGCGCCACTACTTTGCGCACATCGCGCAGGCGGGAGCGCGAGGTGCGGATTTACCCGACTTGCAATCGCTGGGGCTGGCGGCCGAGGCGCGCATGCTGGCGGCCACCGGGGGCGTGAACACCCACCGAGGCGCGGTATTCGGTTTGGGGCTCCTGTGCGCAGCAGCCGGCCGCGTGGTAGCGCTGGGCCAGGCGCCCGGCGCGGCGCTAGTGCGCAGCGCCTTGCAAAGCTATTGGGGCGACGCCTTGGCCGCGCGCGCGCTGGCCGCCCGCCTGACCGTGCCCATCTCACACGGCCAAAAGGCAGCCCAGGCACACGGTTTGCGCAGCGCGTTGGACGAAGCGGCACTGGGCTTTCCCACCGTATTTGAAGTGGCCTTGCCAGCGCTGCAAGCTGTGCTGGCCGCAGGTTTGGGCGAGCGTGCGGCGCGGGTGCAAGCGCTGTTTGCCACCATGGCCGTACTCGACGACACCAACCTGATGCACCGTGGTGGCATCGCAGGCCTGCGCTGGATGCAGGCCCAAGCCCGAGGCTTTGTGGCTGCGGGCGGCGTACAACAGCCCGACTGGCTTGCCCAGGCGCGCGCGCTGCACTTGGCCGCTGTGCAGCGAAGACTTTCACCCGGCGGTAGCGCCGACGTGCTGGCCAGCGCCTGCTGGCTATCAGCGATCGAATCCAAGCAACCAGGCAAGTTCTCAGCCTCACCCGCCTTGGACGCTAGTGCATTTTCGGCCCCCGTCTCCCCCAAGGAATAACCCACCCCCGCCATGGCCTACGCCCTGCTTTTTTCCGGCCAAGCCAATCAGCACCCCGATATGCTGCCCTGGCTAGAGTCGGTCTCGGCTTGCGCACCGGCCTTGCGCTGCATGGAGGCGCTGATCGGCAGTGATTGGCGCGCCACGCTGGCCGACCCGCAGCGCCGGGGCGACAACGGCTTTGCCCAAGTGCTGATCACCGGCACCGCGCTAGCCGCGTGGGCGGCGCTGCAAGCCGCAGGAGCGCCTGCGCCCAGCGTGGTGGCGGGCTATAGCGTGGGTGAACTTGCTGCTTTTGCCGCAGCTGGGGCATTGGCGCCTGAAGAGTCCATAACGCTGGCGCAAACCCGCGCGCGCTGCATGGACCAGGCCGCAGGCGATGTGCGCACCGGCTTAATGTCAGTGAGCGGCTTGCACCGCGCGCGGGTGCTTGCCTTGTGGCCGGGACTGGAAATCGCCATTGACCTGGGGCCCGAGCAAGGCGTGTATGCGGGATTAGACGTAGACCTGGCGGCGGCCGTGCCCCTGCTGCACGCACATGGCGGCCACTGCCAGCGCTTGGATGTGCGTCTGGCCTCACATGCCCGTTGGATGCGCCCGGCACTGACCGAATTTACGGCGGCATTAGGCGCCGTGGATTGGCAGGTACCGCGTTGCGCCGTAGCGCTCAATGCCAGCGGAGTTCTGAGCCGCCACACCGCCGCCTTGCGCCCGGCACTGGCAACGCAAATAGCCAACACCGTGCAATGGCAGTCATGTATGCAAGCCGTGGCCGAGCGCCAGCCGCAGTGCGTGCTGGAAATCGGCGCGGGCACCGCCTTGGCGCGCCTGTGGAACGCCCGCTACACAGGCATTGCCGCGCGCTCGCTCGATGAGTTCAAGGAATTGCAAAGCGCCTTGCAGTGGCTAGAAAAGAACGGGGCAGCGGACTGATTGCCTTGCGCATCAAGGTGCAGTTGGGCGGTGCACAGCACCAAAGTGCTTGGCTTCGGACAAGTTCGAAGAGACTGTGATTACGGTCTTCACAAACTTTACGTTGGTACGGCTAGCGGGGGGCAGGTCAACGACGCAAGATTGGCGAAGTAAGTTTCGGAATAACACGGGCATTACCAAAGTAATCATTCGCCAACGACCGCATATGGCCCATTGCAGTCACACACTACCCACGACCTCCAACAATCGGTCCAAGCCCCCACTATTTATAGCCACCATCGCCCTCTCGCGCACCGCCGGCTTAGCGTGGTAGGCCACAGACAGGCCGGCTACGGACATCATGGGCAAGTCGTTGGCGCCGTCGCCCATGGCGATGGCTTGGGTGGGAGCGATGCCCATGGCGGCGCAGATGTGCAGCAACATGCGTCGCTTTTCTTCGCCGTCGCAAATATCGCCCCAGGCTTGCTCCACCAGGCGGCCGGTCAGCAAGCCGTCTTGCACTTCCAGCACGTTCGAGCGCGTCCAGTCGATGCCCATCATGGCTTGCACCGCGTCGGTAAAAAACGTAAAACCGCCCGATACCAACAAGGTTTTTAGGCCTGCCGCTTTACAGGCGCGCACCAGTTCAGCCGCGCCGGGGTTCAGCCGCAGGCGCTCGTCTAGCACTTGCTGCATATGCGCCACGCTTACGCCGCGCAGCAAGGCCACGCGCTGGCGCAGGCTGGCTTTGTAGTCGGTAATTTCGCCGCGCATCGCCGCCTCGGTAATCGCAGCCACCTCGGCCTTGCGCCCGGCGGCATCTGCTATTTCGTCAATGCACTCGATGTTGATCAGCGTCGAGTCCATGTCAAAGGCAATCAGCTTGAAGTCAGACAGGCGCAGCGGCGCGGTGACGCCTTGGAGAACCAGGCCTGGGGCAGGTTTTGTCATGGTGAGTAAGTGCAGTGGATGCGACGCAAGCAGGCGGGCGCCTTAGGCCTCAAACCAGTTTTGTATTTGCAGGCCCTGCACCCGTTCAAACTCGCGCACATTGCGCGTTACCAGAACAAGCCCATGGGCCAGGGCCACGCCCGCAATCATGGTGTCCACCGCGCCGATGGGTGTTCCTTGGGCTTCTAGCTGGGCGCGTACTTGCGCTGCTTGGCGGGCGGCTGCCAGGTCAAAAGGAAGTAGTTCAAAACGAGCCTGAAAAAGTGCAAGCCGCGCATGTTGTGCGCTGCGGTCGCGCGCCTTGTTGGCGCCAGTCAGCAACTCCCAAAGCACCGGGGTACACAGCTTGAAGTCTTGGTCTTCGTGCTGGCGCATACGCTCGCGCACCTGGCCAGCATTTTTGAAAAAATAGGTAACCGTATTGGAGTCAAGCAAAAAGGCCATGTCCGTGTCCTACCAGGGCTCGCGGGGCAGGTCGGGCACTTCGCCGGCGCGAATTTCTTCCAAACTGGGGAAATCGTCGGGCGATCCGCCCAGGGCGTCGATTTCGGCAAAAAAGCTATCCCAGTCTTGGGTTTGCCTGCGCTTTTCTTCCACCGCAAACTTGGCAAACCATTGGCTGACCGACACCTTGGACTTTTCAGCCGCCTGTTTTGCCGCCTCCAGCGCGCTGTCTTCGACGTAAATAGTGACTTGGCCCATGCTGCACCCCATTTCCACGTATAAGTGTCGCGCAATTATACGTTTTAAGCCTTCTCAGCCACAGCCACCGGCTGCCCCAAGCTACGCAACACATCGCGCACCATTTGCGCCCGGGCTTTGGGCTCGGGCAGGGCGCGCTCTATACGCAGTTTGTCGTTGCCTGCGAGTTTGATGTGCTTGTTTTTTTGGATCAGCTCGATGATGCGCATGGGTTCGATGGGCGCGTCTTTTTTGAAGCTGATGCTGATCAGCCCCGGCGCGGCGTCTACTTTGGCCACACCATAAGGCTTG
>CANFJQ010000107.1 GCA_947447615.1 Comamonadaceae bacterium | reverse complement strand
CCACTGCGCCGTCACAGCGGCCTGGGACAGCGTTCACCCAACCAATTTGAAAGGAACTTGCGTATTGAAAAATTGAATGCCGATATCATTGAAGCCGATGACCTTGTTCAAGAAGGTCAAAATGTCCAGTGAATTGGGGCAACTCCACATCATCAAAATCGGTGGGATTGGGGCGCTCAAGAACGAGCTCAATTTGACGTATCTCAGGCCACTTTAGCAAACGTTCCAAGACTCCCTTCTCTGTCATAACAGTAAGGTCGACATCGCCAAACCTGCGAGCGATAATTGTTCGCTCGCTAAGGTTTTGGAGCATTTTTTGAACAAGTAATGGAGAGATACCTCCTTCATGTCCGCCTGACTTGAAAAACAACTTGTGTTTCTTGATGTCAAAGAGGTACGGATACTCCTTAAGGTTCGGCTTCAGCTTATTAGGAATTCTTACTTCTGCAATATCGTTGGCATCGGCCTCTTTGTGCTCGTCAATATCAAACCATGGATCATCGGGATTAATGTTGGTGAAGCGGTAAAGCGACCCAATCAAAGGTGAATCAGGCTCTTCGTTCAGTGAGGAAACACTGCCAATCATGATCGCGTTGACCCCACGAGTTGTGGGAAGACGAAGTCTGTGGAGAGCTTTCCAGAGTGCCGCATACTCATCGGCAGCATGCTTGGTATGTACTCGGATGTTCAAGCCACTCACATGTAGCGTTCTTTCTTTTCCCATTGAATTTCCTTTTGATTGATTTGAAAATGTTTATTTCAAGAAATAAAGTGTTTATCCAAGTCATTGAATAAATGCCCTCTTCGGATGTGCGCCAACATTTATCAACTTTCTCCAGATTTGGTTTTGCGTTTTTTCTTTGCTGTCGCCGCAGGCAGCAAACTGGTAATCCGCTGATACAGCTCAAACAAAAACGCCACTCGCTCTGCATCACTCACATACGCCTTTTTACCGCCGCTGGCTTGGTAGGCGGCGTCTACGGCGGTGTCTAGTTTTTGGTGGGCCTTGAGCAGGGCTGGGGGCATGGTCAGCGGGTCGTAGAGGTCGGCCAGTGACGAGCTGGCAAATTGGGCGCGGGCATCGAGTACGCATTGCGCGGCTTGTTCGATGGCGGTGCAGTGCTTGTCGCTGAGTGGCTCGCCGACGAAGCCAGGCCAAGGGTAGTTGTTGTAGACGATGGTGTTGGAGTAACGAAAATCACTTTTCAGTCGTCCGCAAGTGAAGCGCATGAAAGCGTTGTGCATGCTGCTGGTCAATATGCCGAAATGAAACAGCGATCCAGACGGAATAATCAAAGTCGCATTGCTAGCGATAGTGGAATGGTCAACAAATCCGATTGGTATGTAGGCTCTTGTTTCGGATGAAACGCCAGGTATCAATAGATAGCTGCAGCTGTCAGGCTGCCTAATTTCTCCAAATAAAGTTGGCGTGCCGGCTAGGTCTTGTGTGGCTTTTCTTGTACTTGCCGAACGCAATGTTTTCACGTTCTGAACGCGCTCCATGACCAGTGGCATCTTGCGTAAAGTGGCTGGTGGGCAATCTTTGAGCCACAAACACCAGCGCGGTATATTGTTGATGAATTCCTCCGCCCCAAGGAAAGGTCGAATCCAAGGTGCAGCTTCAGGGCATACATTGAGTAGTTCTATTAATTCTTGATCATTGAGGAAAAAGTGTCCTCCATCATTGGCCATGGAGCCAAAAACGATTGCAGGAACATTGCAAATGGAGGTGCGGCGTGTTGGAAGCACCACGTCTGGCGCATCTACCAAATAGGCATTTATATTCTTTGCTGCCACTGCCAGAGGCTGACCATTGGCTACTGCATATTCGTAAATGGTTTTGAATGTTGAATTTACATATGAGAAGCCCACGACGATGCAATGCACCGCTGCATTACTGCTGGCTTCGTTGCTCCATTTAAATGAGCGGTGCGCAAAGTTGATCTTGATACCCTGCGCCATCATCCAACCCCAAAGGACACCAACCTGCTCACCTTGAACGATGCTGTTGGTGGATAAAAACCCAATGTTGAGCGTTCGGTTTAACTTCGCGTAGTCAGCTGACTTTACGTACCAAGCGGCAACCAAATCCAGTACGCCACCGCCTTCAAGCGCTTGAAATATTGGTGCGACATCGGCCTTCTGCTTTGGCGTTTGGTTTTGTTTCCCACGGAACGGCGGATTCCCCAACACATAACCACACCGCTCCGCAGGCAACACCTCGTTCCAGTCCAACCGCAGCGCGTTGGCGTGGCGTATTTGCGGTGTGCTGGTCAGCGGGATGCGCGCAAAGTACAAACCAAACTCCACGCTCACGCGCAGGTTCATTTGGTGGTCCACCAGCCACAGGGCCACTTGGGCAATTTGTGCGGGGAACTCTTCAATCTCAATACCAAAAAACTGGTCCACGTTCACGCCAATCAAACCATGCACGTCCACCCCCAGCTGGCCTCTGTGGGCGCTCAATTCATGGCTGGCACGCAGCACCTTCAGCTCCAGCTCGCGCAGTTCGCGGTAGCTGATCACCAAGAAATTACCGCAGCCGCAGGCCGGGTCTAAAAACGTCAGTTGCCGCAGCTTTTTGTGAAACTCAAACAGCTTGTTGCGGTTGCCTTTCACGCGTTCAAACTCGGCGTGCAGTTCGTCCAAAAACAGCGGCTTGATCAGCTTGAGGATATTGGCCTCAGACGTGTAGTGCGCGCCCAGGTTGCGGCGGGCTTTGTCGTCCATGATGCTTTGAAACAAGCTGCCAAAAATGGCCGGGCTAATGGCCGACCAGTCCAAGGCACACGTATCCAACAGGGCTTCGCGCATGGCGGTGCTGAAGTCGGCCATGGGCAGGGTTTCTTCAAACAGCTTGCCGTTGACGTAGGCAAACTGGCCCAGTTGTTCGTCTATGTTTTTGCTGCGTTGGCGCTCTGGCGTGTTCAGCACCTGAAACAGTTGCCCCAGTCGCGGCCCCAGGTCCGAGCCGTCGGGCGCGGTGCGTTCTTCCACAAAGTCTCGAAACGATTGCGCTGGCTGAAAAATGCCGGTGTCGTCGGCAAACAAACAAAACAGCAAGCGTACCAGCAGCACCTCTAGCGCGTGACCGCTGTAACCGCTGGCTTTCAGGGCATCGTGTAAACGGCCCATGCGCTCAGCCGCTTTGATGTTGACCGGGTCTTCGGCCCGAATGTCTTGCACCTTGTAGCCCGCCAGCAGGCCAAACAGCTTGATGTGTTTGTGCAGGTGCTTAAGCTCAAACGCCACCGTCTCGCCCGTGGCCAGGCGGCGCACCTGAAAGCGGGCAAAGTCGCAAACCACCACCAGCTGGGGCAGGTCGCGCTCGGGCAGCTTGTGCAGGTAGCCCACGGCTTGGTCCACCGCATCGTCCAGGTTTTTGCCACGCGACTTGTGTTCCACCAACAGCACGCCCGGCCAGAACAAATCCACAAAGCCTTGTGCGCCGCCCAGCTTTTTGACGTTCAGCTCGAAGGTGGCAACGCGTTTGTCGGTGATGCCAAAGATTTCAAAGAAATCAATCCAAAAGGGCTTGGCTTGGCTGTTTTCGTTGCAGGCGTCGTCCCAGGTTTTGCTAAATTGCAATGCCCGGGATTTGATTTCGTTCCAGTTAAGACCCATGAAGTGCTCACAAAGAGAGCTTGGATAGTAACGGAAAACATATGTATTATGGTAATAAAAATCGTTATAGATTGAATAGGTTTTGCGTCCTGTGGCCTGCTGGCGGTGGATGCCGGTGCGCAAGTTAGGCCGAGCCTGCCAAGGCCTGGTCAAAATCAATGCCATACTGGTTGTTTTAAAGATTCCAGCCAGGTTGAAAGATGCACATTGTTTTGGTCTGCCCCTCGAAAATTCCAGCCGTTCAATATGGTGGAACGGAGCGCATAGTTCAGTGGCTGGCGCAGCTTTTTGCAAAACAAGGGCATCAAGTCAGCTTGATTGCATTGCCTGGCTCCAGGCTAGACGGCGTGACCTGCATCCCCGCAGTCAATGCAAAACAAGCCTTGCTTGCGATTCCGCAGCGTGCGGATGTGGTGCATTTCCATGGGTGGGAGCCCACCGAGGCGCTGGATAGGCCTTGGCTTTGCACCCTGCATGGAAACACCACAGAACCGGAAAAGCTGCCGACCAACACGGTGTGCATCAGCCAAAACCATGCCCGCAGACACCAGCGCTCTGTCGTGGTGTACAACGGAATCGATCCGCACGAATTTGTCTACCAGCCTAAAAAGCAAAATTACCTCTTGTTTTTTTCCAAAATCAGGCGACGCGTTAAAGGCGCCAGGCGTGCCTTGACGCTGGCAGCGAATGTCCAAAGCCCCTTGGTGATGGTGGGCGGCTACCGAAGCGATCTGCTAAAGACAGGCGGTTGGTGGGACAGTTGGCGTTCTGACGTAAGGGTTGTCGGTGAAGCCGGGGGCGCGGAAAAAGCCCGATGGTTTTCCCAAGCCAAGGCCTTGCTGTTTCCCATTGACTGGGAGGAGCCTTTTGGTTTGGTGTTGATGGAGTCCTTGGTTTCTGGAACACCGGTGGTGGCAACGCCCCGCGGATCGGTCACCGAATTGATTCCGCCTGAGGTCGGTGCTTTGTTTGAGAAAGACGAAGATTTCCCCGCCGCCTTAGATCATGCCCTGGCCTGCAAGCCAGAAGTTTGTCGCGATTGGGTGATGTCACGGTTTACGGTGGACCATTGCGCCAGCGCGTATTTCCAGCTCTACCAAAGATTGTGTGACGGAGAAAATGTATTTGGGTAAGCGCAGCGGCGCAATACAAAGCCTGCACAGCCGACGGGCAGCGGCCAGTCCTGGGCAGACCTCAAGGTCATAATGCGAGATTACTTTATGGAGTTGGCGCCACGATGCATTTGCTTGTCGTAGCCTTCAAACCCCTGATCGACGTGCCTACACGCCTTCAATAAGCAATAACATTCGTAGTGAAATCCCATTTTTTTTACCTGCTTTGGTTAAAGTTGCGCTATGGGGTTGAGCGCTGGCCTTTTGGCTGGCAATTACGCAACCTGTTTCGCTGGTTGCGTGTCAGATACACCAGCACACAAACGCGTGCATTTGCTCCTTTGCCTGCTTTAAATGCCGCGCAGAGCGCGCGCTTAAAAGCATATTGCAAATTGCAAGGGCCGCTAGAGTTGGCGGTGCCAACCAAGCTAGCCCGCGACATGGGTTTGCGCGAAGGCAGCCATTACGTGGGCGATTTGCTGCGTTGTTTATACCCTCGGTTTTTGAATCAACGCTTTTATAAAGAATTTGGTGACGTCAACTGGATTCCCGCTGCACCGGCGTTGGTAAAAAGTCGGCCGATAAGCATTGACAACCACAACGCCGTGTTGTTGCCCATGGATGTGCGGCGGCACATGTTTTTTCCACACGACCCGTTTTCATTTGATAGAAAAATCCCTGCCATGGTGTGGCGCGGCGCCAGTTTTCAGCCGCACCGCCAACTTTTTTTGCAGCAGAGTAGCGCTATAAAAAGCTGCGATGCGGGCGACCCTGGACTACCCGCAGACCATCCGCAACACAGGCCTTGGCTCAGCACGTATGAGCAACTTCGCTTCAAGTATGTGATTTCCATTGAAGGCAATGACGTAGCCACTAATTTGAAGTGGATCATGCATTCCAATTCGCTGTGCCTGATGGCCAAGCCAAAATTTGAAACCTGGTTTTTGGAAAGCCAACTGGTAGCCGGGGTTCACTACGCTGAAATAGCAGAAGACTTCAGCAACTTGCAGGAAGTGTTTGATTACTACGAAAGCCATCCGCAAGAGGCCTTGGCCATCATCCGCCAAGCGCAAGCCTATACCCGGCAATTTTTAGATACGGCCTCCGAGCGTTTGCTCACCCAACATGTTTGCCAGGCTTATTTCGCAGCGGTCTCGTCTTCTGAAAAGCATTGAACCCGGTGGCCTGGTTCAAGTTGGGCAAAGTGCGAAGTGAATTGGGCTAATTCAACTCAGGAGAAATGCAGGGTAAGTATCAAGTAGCAAGGCCCAAGGCCTTACAAAACGCTGCGATACCCTTCCAGCCGCTTGGCCCAATAGTCCGCGGTGATTTGGTCTATCCGCACACCGGTGCGCTCATTGGCGGCGTGGATGAATTTGCCCGAGCCTATGTAAATGCCCACGTGCGAGTTGGGCGAGCCCAAGGTGTTAAAGAACACCAAGTCCCCAGGTGTCGCCGTAGTGGCCGGGACGGGGCGGGTTTTGCCGGCGATGTCCGCTGCGCTGCCACGTAGCTCCACCCCGGTGGATTCTTTGTATACAAAGCTCACGAAGCCCGAGCAGTCAAAGCCGGTGTGTAATTTTTTGCCGTTGTACACATAGTTGCGGTCCAGCAGGGCCATGGCCTGCATGACGACGTCTTGCCTTTGGGTGGTCAAAGGCGCTTGGGGATGGGCGGGGGCTTGATTGGGTTGTTCGGCTTGGCGCGGTGACGACGAGCAGCCAACCAGCGCGGCTAGCAGCAGGGGAACAATCAGGGGCGTAAATCGATAAGTGGATAGCATTCGGACGTTCGCGTTTTGCTAGTGCTGTTGATCGGCATATTTCGGGGTGCGCTAGCAGCTAGCTGCCGCGATAGCTGGGAGGCCGAAGACTCTACAGCGTACCAAAGTGTAGCTAGCGGTCAAGTCAAAAAATTTACCTGCTAGCACCCCAGAACCAACGCTGCCCGCGGCCAACACCCGCCGCGTGGTAATCCAAGGCTGCAAAGCAGCGATGGAGGGCGTACACACAAAGGCCATTCCCAGGACACCTAGGCCCTTTGGGCAGAAAACGCTTGGGAAAAGTTTTCAAAAAAAGCGGCGAAGGAATAGGAAACGCCAAAAATGACCGTGAGGCATACAAAGCTCGCCCAGACGATGAGCCAGGCCTTGGGGGGTTCTGGCTGGGTGGGGCGGTCGGGCATCATTACGGGTCTCCTGGGGCCTGAATGTATAGCAAGCCTGTGCGCGCACCAGCGCCGGTACAGATTTTTGGCCAAGTTGATTTAGCTCACAATACCGCAGCCCGGCGCGGTTCGGTGCGGCGTTTTGTGTCTTTGCCAGGAGCCTCCTATGCATCAGCAGCACGATCACTCTTCACTCCAAGCCTTGTTGCAGCAACTAGCCCAAAGCGCGGCGCAGCCTGTGCAGCAGGCCTGCACCATGCCTCCGTCTGCCTATACCAGTGAGGCGTTTTTATCGCTAGAGCGCGAAGCGATTTTCCGCGCGGAGTGGGTGTGCTTGGGCCACGCAGGGCAGATTGCGCAGCCGGGCGATTACTTTGCTTGCGAACTGGCGGGCGAACCGCTGCTGGTGATACGCGGCAAGGAAGGGCAGGTGCAGGTGCTTTCCAATGTGTGTCGCCACCGCGCCAATCTGATCGCGCAGGGCACCGGCAACCGCCAACGTCTGGTCTGCAGCTACCACGCCTGGAGCTATGACCTTGGCGGGCGCTTATTGCATGCACCGCTGATGGAGGAAGCGGCGGCGCGTAGGACGTCGCGCTGTGATTTGCCGGTGTTTGCCACCGAGTTGTGGCAAGACTTTATTTTTGTGAATTTGGATGGTCGCGCGGCGCCTTTGGGTCCGCGCCTGGCATCGTTCTTACCCGCGATAAACAATTACGATGTTTTGGGGCGCCACCACCAGTTTGTCGGCCATGAGGTTTGGCACACCAATTGGAAATGCCTGGTGGAAAACTTTATGGAGGGCTACCACTTGAGCGCGGCGCACGCCAAGACGCTGCACGCGATAACGCCTACTGCCCTGTGCCGCAAGATCGCCACGCCGCCGGGCATGACGGCCTATACCGCAGGCTACGCGCCATCCGTGCCCGAGCGCGGGCCTTACCCCGACGCCCTCAGCCCGCAGGAGCGGCGCTACTCGGTACTATTTAGTGTGTTTCCCAACTTGCTGGTGTCGGTGGCGCCCAATGTCACGCTTTACTTGCTAGTGCAGCCAGTCGATGCCGACCAGGTGGCGATTAAATGGGGTTTGACCGGCACCATTGCCGACCCGCAGCACCCGGATGTGATTCGCTACCGCGAGCTGTGCGAAGACTTCAATCTGGAAGACCGCGCCCAACTAGAAGCCGTGCAACAAGGCCTTAAAAGCCGCCACTACCCCGGCGGCCCTTTAGCTCCGGCAGACTTTGAAGGCACGGTGTGGGATTTTCATCAATACATCGCAGGGCGGGTGTTGCGCTAAGCCTTGGGTTTACACTGACTGAGCAGCAGCAACGCGCACGATGTAGCGCCTTGCAGTCGATCTTGTACTGAAGATGCCTAAGCTTTCTCCATCAAATTCATTTATTCCTCTGATGCTGGCCTACCGCTTAGCAACGCCTGCGATGCACAACTTGCCTCGCCAAGTGATATGTCTAATGGACGCCACAATTAAGTTGCACTACGGGCATGGCCATGCGTAGCGTATGGTTCAACTACCGCCAGCGCATCCAATGGCGAGCCGGCCTGCATCGGGTGCTCCAACGCGGCCCGCAGGATGACCCGGTGGTGGACGGGCTGCGTGGCATGGCCAGTTTGTCGATTGTTTTGTTCCATTGTTTTTATGGCGCTTTATTCCTGCTCAAGGACTTTGACCGCGTAAGCACATTTGCGGCGCAATTGCCGGCCTGGATGGGTTTTTTGACCAATGCGGATAAAGCGGTGGATGTGTTTTTTATGGTCAGCGCTTACCTATTGGGCGGCGCGCTCATGCGTGAAACCGACCGCAATGGCACTATCGCAGCGCGTGATTTTTATATCCGCCGCCTGTTTCGTATTTACCCTTTGTTTCTATTAGGGCTCGCGGTGTATGCCCTGGGCGACCCCGGCCTGGCGGCGCGCAACCTCATTTACAACCTGCTTTTCATCGACAACTTTCAGATGAAAAATATTATTCCGGTCGGTTGGTCGCTGTCGATTGAAATGCAGTTTTATTTGGTGCTGCCGCTGCTGATAGGCTGGCTGCTGCGTATGTCGGGGCGGGGTGGTTTGCGGGTTTTGCAAGCGCTGTTTGTGCTGTCTTTTGTGCCGGTGCTGGCTACCGCCTTGCTGTATCCGGTCACCTATGAAACACCGTTTTATCTTTTCCATCCGCAGCGCGTGGCGCCTGCCTTGTTTCTGGACGTGATGTATTTCCAAACCCATACCCGCATCGGCCCCTTGCTGCTGGGTCTGATCTGGGCTTGGCTGCGCCACCGGGACGTCGCGCTGCCCGCGCCGCCCGCACGCGGTATGGCTTGGGC
This sequence comes from Comamonadaceae bacterium, assembly GCA_947447615.1. Taxonomy (GTDB): domain Bacteria; phylum Pseudomonadota; class Gammaproteobacteria; order Burkholderiales; family Burkholderiaceae_C; genus Allorhodoferax. Next base: position 932 of record CANFJQ010000107.1, on the reverse strand, counting down.
GATGGGTGGCGCACTACAGGCTTTGTTGTGGGCGTATTTCCCGGTCTATCAGCAAGACAGCTGGTATTACCAGCATTTTTCGCCCTGGCTAAATTTGGCCGGGCAGGTGCTGCACCGCAATCTGTTTTGCTTGGGGGTGTTGATGCTGGTATTGCTGGCGCAGGCCGGTGGTGCGGGCGCGTGGGCCAGGCGGGTGGCGACAAGCTTGCGCGCATTTTTGGGCTGGGGCCTATGGCGACCATTTTCGCAAGTGGTGTTTCCCGTGTATTTGTTTCATTTCCCTATGGTCCTGATCGGCGCCATCCTCACTTTCCAGACCACGGACGCGTCCACCATAGCCATGATTTCGGTGCCGCAACTGCTGTGCATGTTTGGCATAGCGGCTAGCCTGTCTTTGGTGTTAGGCATCGTGCTGCATATTCTGATCGAGCAGCCCATGATCGATACAGGGCATGCCTTGTTGCGCAAGCGGGCGCAGGCGCGCGGCCTTACTGGCGGCTGAGATATCCCTCTGTTCGCAGGCGGACGGCCCCGTGCGGCACTTTTCGGGTCGGCACTAATGTGGTGCGAGGCATCCCGTTTTGGTGCATCGACATGACCAATTGGGCGTACTTACCAGCGCCTGCCTAGCGCGCAATCGGCACGATGCATGCTTAAGCACTGGGCCCCCTAGTTGGAAAACGCGGAGTCCCCATGAGCAGCCCGATATTTAATGAGATGAGCGACGCGCAGGGCATCGCCCGCCCGCATTACCAAGCCTTTGATACCTGGCTCAAAGGCGTGTCGGCAGACACGGTGCAGGTCAAGCAAACCGAAGCCGACCTGATCTTTAGGCGCACCGGCATCACGTTTTCATTGAATGGCGACGAAGGCGGCACCGAGCGGCTGATTCCTTCGGACTTGATACCGCGCATCATCCACGGCAAAGAATG
>CANFJQ010000106.1 GCA_947447615.1 Comamonadaceae bacterium | reverse complement strand
GTAGAAGCCCCTAAACCCGCCGTTAAGCGCGTACGCACCGTCGCCGCGCCAGCTGCAACAGCTGACGGCAAAGGAGAATAATCATGTTGCAACCCGCTCGTCGCAAATACCGCAAAGAGCAAAAAGGCCGTAACACCGGCATCGCTACCCGGGGCAGCTCGGTCGCATTCGGTGATTTTGGTCTGAAGTGCACCGATCGGGGCCGTCTGACGGCCCGCCAGATCGAGGCCGCTCGCCGTGCCATTTCGCGCCACGTTAAACGTGGTGGCCGTATCTGGATCCGTGTTTTCCCGGACAAGCCGATTTCCCAAAAGCCCGCTGAGGTGCGTATGGGTAACGGCAAAGGTAATCCCGAGTACTACGTGGCTGAAATCCAGCCCGGCAAAATCGTATTCGAGATCCTGGGCGTGTCCGAGACATTGGCGCGCGAGGCTTTCCGCCTAGCTGGTGCCAAACTGCCTCTGCGCACGACTTTTGTCAGCCGCATGATCGGTCAGTAATCAGGAGTATGACTATGAAATCGACTGAACTGCGCAAAAAAGACATTGCCGGCCTGCAGACGGAGATCAAAGAGCTGCAACGCGCTCACTTTGGTCTGCGCATGCAAAAGGCAACGCAACAAATTACCAACACCGCAACGCTGCCCGCAGCACGTCGCGCCATCGCCCGTGCTAAGACCATTCTGGTCGAAAAGCAGCGCGCTGAATCATCCGCCACCTAAGGAGAACGCCATGACGGAAGCTAAACAATCCCTCAAGCGCACCTTGATTGGCAAGGTAGTAAGCGACAAGCGGACCAAGACCGTGACGGTGCTGATCGAGCGTCGTGTGAAGCACGCGCTTTACGGCAAGATCGTCGGTAAATCCAGCAAGTACCACGCCCATGACGAAAAGGGCGAGTTCAAAATGGGTGACATGATCGAAATCACCGAAAGCCGTCCGATTTCCAAAACCAAGAACTGGGTGGCTACCCGCTTGGTGGAAAAAGCCGCAGCGGTATAAGTTTTTGCAGCCTCGCGCTGCACGAAACCGGCAAACGGCCCACAATACGCGGGCCGTTTTCTTTTTTGCAACTTTAGGAGCACCCATGATTCAAGTTGGAGACACCCTTCCCGCGACCACCCTGATGGAATACCACGAAGTCGAGGCCGAAGGTTGCAGCATTGGCCCCAATGCCGTCGATGTGGCCAAGGCCAGCGCCGGTAAAACCATCGCCCTGTTCGCCTTGCCCGGCGCATTTACGCCAACCTGCTCGGCCAAGCACGTGCCCGGATTCGTAGAGCATTACGAGCACTTCAAAGCGGCTGGCGTAGATGAAATCTGGTGCCTGAGCGTAAACGACGCTTTTGTGATGGGCGCCTGGGCGCGCGAGCAAAAGACCGGCACCAAGGTCCGCATGTTGGGCGATGGCAGCGGTGACTTTGCCAAAGCTACCGGCTTGGTCTTGGACCTGACCACTCGCGGAATGGGCGTTCGTAGCAACCGCTACTCCATGCTGGTCAAAGACGGCAAAGTGGTGACACTCAACGTCGAAGGCCCTGGAAAATTTGAAGTTAGCGACGCAGCCACTTTGCTGGCACAGGCCAAGGCCTAAACCCCCGTTCTGACCGGTTACTCTAGGCAGCGGCGCTGCCTAGAGTTCCACTTTCAGGTAGTGGGCTCCGGCAATCGGGTTGAAGTAATAGGGTGGAATTTCTTCAAACCCCAGGTCTTCATACAGCGCGCGCGCAGCCTCCATGTCGCTCAGCGTATCGAGCAGCATGCAGCTATAGCCCTGCATACGCGCAAAATCCATTTGCGCTTCGGTGAGCCGGCGGCCGAGCCCTAAACCGCGTTGCGAAGGGCGCACGTAGAGGCGCCGTATCTCGCAGGCATTGCTGTAATCCACGTTGTCCAATGGACGCAGGGCACAGCAGGCCAACACCTCGTCGCCTGCCATGGCGACCAGCAGTTGGCCCCGTGGTGCGGCGTAGCCCCCTGGAAGCGCATGCAATTCCTCTACAAAACCGGTCAAGTACTCGGCTACCGTCAATGAGGCGGCATATTCTTGGAAGATCCGCCGCGTTGCGTCCAGCATCTGCGGCGAATTAGGCACGCAAAGCTGCACAGGCGCTTGCTTCGAAGTAGGCAAAGAAGTGGTCATGGTGCGCTATTTGTAACTAGCACACCCACCGCCATGGTGCAGAGCAAAAAGAGCACGGCAGCCAAAAAGCGCGAAGCCGTGCTGTCCTTACTTTCTTGTGCAGGGCTATCAAGTACTTGGTCCCCAGTCAACATCGGCTTGAGCAATTCAATCTTGCGGACTCGTTGGTACCAGTAAATACTGCTTAGATGCAATACAACCAAAGCAAGCACTGCCCATTTGCCTGGCCCGGTATGCCACTGCGTAGCCCGCTCCACCCAGGCCTCGCTGACCAGGGCGGTAAGCGGTCCGCTGGTGGAAATCTGGTCATCGCTGAATAAGCCGGCCACCGCTTGCAGGCCCAGGCAGCACAACATCGCTAGAACCGACCAAGCGCCCAAAGGGTTATGTCCCGCAAGGCGCGCAGTCTGCGCCAAGGACCGCCGCGCGAATCGCCAGGCTTGCCGCGGCGTGGACATGAAGCTGGAAAAGCGTGACCAATAGCCGCCGATAAATCCCCAGAGGATGCGCCACATCACCAAGCTCAGCATGGCGTACCCGCAGCGCATATGCCAGACCATAAGATCGCCGCCTATTTGGCCACTGAGCACCAGCGCGAAAAAAAGCAGGGCCAGGGCCCCATGGCACAGACGCGTTGGCAAATCCCAGACCCGAACCGAAAACAAATTTTCCGCTCCTACGAAGCCGACCAAAGGTTAAAGCCCGAGTCTAGCCACAATTGCCACCGCCGAGCCTTGCCACGCGCCACAGTGCTAAAACCCTAGGTTGCGCCAGCCGGGTTGACGCGGGCAAAATGCCAAGCTCGTTAGAGGGACAAACCCCGTCGATCATCAAAACGTTGGAATTCACCATGAAATACAAGCGATCTGCCTGCGCCCGCTATGCCACCGCACTTCTGCTGGGCATGAGCACACTGTCTATGTCTGCACACGCCCAATTTGCCAAACCCGAAGATGCCATCAAATACCGAAAAGGAGCGCTTACCGTGATGGGCGCCCATTTCAGCCGCGTCGCGGCCATGGCTAGCGGAAAAGCCCCCTACGACGCCAAAGCCGCTGCTGAGAACGCGGCGATCGCCGAATCCATGGCAAAACTGCCCTGGGCCGCATTTGCGGAAGGCAGCGATAAGGGCGAAACCAAGGCCAAGCCTGAGATTTGGACGGACAAGGCCCGTTTTGCCGAATCCGCAGACAAGCTGCAGGTCGAGCTGGCTAAGCTCAACGTAGCAGCGCGTGTGGGCACGCTCGATGCCCTCAAGCCTGCAGTGTCCAGCGTGGCGGGCACTTGCAAAAACTGCCATGACAATTTCAGGCAATAAGCGAGTACCTAATACTTTGTCGATAGCAAGGTTGCCAATCAAAAGCAGCCTATCGGAAATCCCGGCTCGTGGGCGCGCAAGTGCCATCCGAGTGCTGGCGTTTTGCCTGTTGCTGTGCGCTTGCAGCCCGGCGCTCAATTGGCGCAGCGTGACGCTGGAGGGCGTGCAGGCCACTTTGCCTTGTAAGCCCGACCAGGCGCAGCGGCCTGTGCAACTGGCCGGCCTGAACCTGACCCTATCGATGGCCGGTTGCGAAGCCGATGGCGGCCTGTATGCCATTAGCCACCTTCGACTTGCGCAAGGTGCTCAAGCCCAGCCGCTTATCGATGCCTGGCGTGACCAAGCATTGCAGACCATGCGCGCCACCGCAGCGCCGGTGGCAAGCCCATTAGCAGCGCTTGGAGTACGACCGGCGCTGACGGTGTACCAGGCTAGCGGGACCAACCCGCGTGGACAAGCAGTGCAAGCGCGTTGGATCTGGGTGCAGCGCGACCGCGATATTTACCATTGGGCCTTGTATGCGCCCGCAATCCGCGCCGAGATGGAGGAGCCGTTTTTCAGCGCCATGCAATGGCAATAGTCGCAGACGCGCTTGCCGCAGGTGCGGCTTAAAAGCCCCTTGCGAGGCGCAAGCGCCCCAGGCGGTTTTATCGGGAGCACGCATAATCGGGTGACACTTCCGACACGATTTCATGCCCATTGATATTTTGATCATTGCCCATGCGCCGCTTGCCAGCGCCTTGCGCAGTTGCGTCTTGCATGTGTTTCCGGAAGTGGCCGACAGCCTGCGCGCCGTGGACGTGCTGCCCGATGAGGCGCCGGAAGCGACGCAGCAGCGGGTGCAGGCCAGCTTGGAGGCCAGCGGCGAACACTCGGTGTTGGTACTGACGGACGTTCTAGGCGCCACGCCTTGCAATATTGCGCAAAAAGCAGCCCATGGGCAGCAATGCAAATTAGTCGCCGGGGTAAATTTACCCATGCTGCTGCGCACTGTGAATTACCGCCATGAGTCCATGGACGCCTTGCTGGCGCGCGCACTTGCCGGCGGGACGCAATGCATCGTAGAAGTTGCCCCTTCGCCCCCACTCACCCAACCGGCCTGAGCCATGATTCAAGTTACCGCCACTATTAGCAACAAACTGGGCTTGCATGCCCGCGCTTCGGCCAAGCTGACCAAACTGGCCGGTAGCTTTCCCTGTGAAATCTGGATCAGCAAAGGCGAGCGCCGCGTGAACGCCAAAAGCATCATGGGCGTAATGATGCTCGCCGCCGGGCTTGGCTCCGAGATCAGCATAGAAACCGAAGGCGAGCAGGCGCAAGAGGCCATGGACGCCTTGCTGGCCTTGCTGGCCGATCGTTTTGGCGAAGGCCAATAAGCGGCCCAGGCCTTGCGAACATGACTTTCTCCATCCACGGATTGGCGGTATCCCGCGGTGTGGCCATTGGCAGGGCGGTGCTGGTGGCTTCCAGCCGCATGGACGTGGCGCATTACTTTATTCGCCAAACCGACGTGGAGGCGGAAATCAAGCGGGTACGCGCGGCGCGCAACCAGGTGGTGGAGGAGTTGCAGCGCCTGCAATTGAGTATTTCGCAGATGAGCCCCAAAGACGCGCCCCCGGAATTAGGCGCTTTGCTCGATGTGCACTTAATGCTTTTGCAAGACACTGAGTTGGAAGCGGGAATTAAGCGTTGGATTGTGGAGCGCTTGTACAACGCCGAATGGGCGCTGACCGCGCAGTTGGATGTGATTGTGCGCAACTTCGATGAAATGGAAGATCCTTATTTGCGTGAACGCAAGGGGGACTTGGAGCAAATTGTCGAACGCATATTGCGCGCGATGCGCGGCGTGGCCAACCCCGTCGCGGTGTCGCCGCGCAGCACCCCGAAAAATGCAGCACAAGATTTGTTACTAGACGACACGGTGGATGTGCCGCTGGTTTTGGTAGCACACGATTTGTCGCCTGCCGACATGCTGCAATTTAAGCAAAGCGTGTTCGCCGGTTTCATCACCGATGTCGGCGGCAAGACCTCGCATACCGCCATTGTCGCGCGCAGCATGGACATTCCCGCGGTCGTCGGTGCGCGCACTTGCAGCCAGTTGGTGCGCCAGGATGACTGGATCATTGTTGACGGCGATGCCGGCGTGGTTATCGTCGATCCCTCGCCCATCATTCTGGCCGAATACAGCTTCAAAAAACGCCAGTTGGAACTGGAACGTGGCCGCCTCTCGCGTCTGCTCAATACACCCGCTGTCACACTCGATGGTGAAAAAGTCCAGTTGCTCGCCAATATCGAAATGCCCGAAGACGCGCAAGTGGCGCTCAAAGCCGGGGCGCTGGGTGTAGGGCTATTCCGCAGCGAATTTTTGTTCATGGGGCGTCGCGGAAATTTGCCAGACGAGGAAGAGCAATTTGTCGCTTACCAGCGCGCGGTGCAGGATATGCACGGGCTGCCGGTCACCATACGTACGGTCGACGTGGGAGCCGACAAACCGCTTGATGCCAGCACCCATGATGCAGCGCATCTCAATCCGGCGCTGGGCTTGCGCGCCATCCGCTGGAGCCTGGCCGACCCGGCGATGTTTCTAACCCAGTTGCGCGCCATCTTGCGCGCCGCTGCGTTTGGGCAGGTGCATTTGCTGATACCCATGCTGGCGCACGCCTCGGAGATCAAGCAAACCTTTGCGCATATCGAAACTGCGCGCAAGCAGTTGGACAAGCGCGGTCTGGCCTATGGTCCGATAAAAGTGGGTGCCATGATTGAAATACCGGCCGCAGCTTTGACCCTGCCACTGTTTTTGAAATATTTTGACTTTTTGTCCATCGGTACCAACGACCTGATTCAGTACACCCTGGCGATTGACCGTGCAGATGAATCGGTTGCCCATTTGTACGACCCGCTGCACCCCGCCATCTTGCAATTGGTCGCGGCCACCATTGCTGAAGGCCACAAGCAAGGCAAAGAGGTCAGCGTGTGCGGCGAAATGGCGGGCGATGTCAGCCTCACCCGCCTGCTGCTGGGCATGGGACTGCGCAGCTTTTCTATGCACCCGGCGCAGATATTGGCGGTCAAGCAAGAAATACTGCGTGCCGACGCCAAGCGCCTGGCGCCTTGGGCGCAGCGTGTGATGGCCTCGGACAATCCGGCGCTGCTTTTATCGGGCGGTGGTATTTAGGTTTATGGCGCGCGCGAACCCAGCAGCGCCGCGCCTACGATGAGTGCTGCAGCCAGCACAATCGAGGGGCTGGCCGCTTCGCCCCGCATCCAGAGCAAGCCCAGCGTGGAAAGCAAAGGCGTGAGAAAAGACAAGAGGCCAATTTGGCGTGCGTCGCCGCGCTTGAGGGCCGCGTCCCATAAATAAAACGCACCGCCTAGCGGCCCTAGGCCTAGCCCGGCGATCAGCAACAGGGAGTGGGAATCTAAGCTTGTGGCGTTCTCTAAAAAAACGTGGCACAGCAGAGACAAGAGCCCCGAGAGTAAACCAAAAACACCTATTGACGCGGTGGCAAAAGGCGCCACGCGTTGCGTCAGCAAAGAATAGCTAGCCCAGACAAAGGCAGAAGCCAGCGCGGGTATATAGCCCCAGGCAAAACCGCCCAAAACATCACTTTGTTGCGCCGCAGGTCCACCCAAAATGGCCAAGGCCGCTCCGCCAAATCCGATCAGCGCGGCCAGCACATGGACTGCGCGCAAAGCTACACCCGGTAAAAAAACCGGCGCCAATAAAACCATGCCCAGGGGCCACAAATAGTTGACTAGATTGGCCTGCACCGGCGGCGCATAGCGCAAAGCTAGGAACAATAAAAAATGAAATCCGAACAAGCCGTACACGCCCAGTAGCAAAGTAGTCAGCGGCAGGCGCAAAGCGGACAGCGCCTGCGCTCGCGCAGCGCCTCCACGAAGCACTTGCACGCCGCACAGTCCTAAGCCCAGCACACTGCCTGCCAGCAAGCCCAGGCCAGTGAGCAAAAACGGCGGCACGCTTTGCAGAGCCACACCTAGCGGCGCCAAGCTGCCCCACAGCCCGATGGCGCCCAATGCCAAAAGCGTGGCCTGGTGCCGGGATGCTGCCGGCACATCTTTATCTTGCATGCGTCTGCGTTATGTGGGGCGTTAAGCGGGGCGTTGGTCGGTGCTGGGGCGTTGCCACAAATTGATGCCGCCTTCCACTGCATGGTGGTCTATCGCGGCCAACTCCTGGGGGGTGAAATCCAGGTGCTTCACGGTCTCCGCCAGCTCAATGATTTGCGACGGTTTGCTCGCGCCAATTAAGGCTGAAGTGATCCGTTTATCGCGCAGTACCCAGGCCACTGCCATTTGCGCCAGGCTTTGACCCCGGCTTTGCGCGATGGTGTTGAGTGCGCGCACATGCTCCAGATTTTGCTCGCTCAGATGGTCGGCGGTGAATGAGCCGCCGCCGGGGCGGTTGATGCGCGCATCCGCAGGCACGCCGCTTAGGTACTTGTTGGTGAGCAGGCCTTGGGCCAGCGGGCTGAAAGCGATGCAGCCCATGCCGCAATCTTCCAGGGTGTCGAGCAAGTCTTCTTCTACCCAGCGGTTGAGCAGGCTGTAAGACGGCTGGTGAATCAGCGCCTTCACGCCCATGGCGCTAAGTAGCTTGGACGCTTCGCGGGTTTTGCGCGCCGAGTAGCTGCTCACCCCCACATACAAAGCTTTGCCCTGTTGCACCGCAGTGGCCAGGGCGCCGCAGGTTTCTTCCAGCGGTGTGTCCGGGTCAAAGCGGTGGCTGTAAAAAATATCCACATAGTCCAGGCCCATGCGCTTGAGGCTTTGGTCCAAACTGGCCAGCACGTATTTGCGCGAACCGCCACCTTGGCCATACGGGCCGGGCCACATGTCCCAGCCGGCTTTGCTCGAAATCAGCAACTCGTCGCGGTAGGGTTTGAAGTCGCGCCGCATATGCTCGCCAAAATTGGTTTCTGCGCTGCCGTAGGGTGGGCCGTAGTTGTTGGCCAGGTCAAAATGGTTGATGCCCAAATCGAAGGCGGTGCGCAGCATGACGCGCTGGGTTTGGAAGGGCGTGGTATCGCCAAAGTTGTGCCACAAGCCTAATGAAATGGCGGGCAATTTCAGGCCGCTCTGGCCGCAAGTGCGGTAGGGCATGCGGTCTTCATAGCGCTGTGGGTCGGCTTGGTAGGTCATGGCAGGCACGAGAATGAAAGTTGATTGAGCACGGATGCTAACCTGCAACGCCCCCCTGCCCGTGCCAAGGCGCTGTATGCCTCGCCCGCGCGTTTACGCGCGCAGAGCCCTAAGGAAGTTCTGCCTAAGTCCGCCATCGCGAGGAGCGTAGCGACGCGGCGATCCATAAATGTTTGATTGGCAAGCCAAAATGGATTGCTTGGCTGCGCTCGCAATGACAGGTTTGGACTTACGCAGAGCTCCCCTAGGCCTTCCTAGTTGGAAAACGCCGCGATACCCGTCATAGCCCGGCCCAAAATCAGGGCATGGATATCGTGCGTGCCTTCGTAGGTATTGACCACTTCCAGGTTCACCAAATGGCGGGCTACGCCAAATTCATCGCTAATGCCGTTGCCGCCCATCATGTCGCGCGCCAGGCGGGCGATGTCCAGTGCCTTCCCGCAAGAATTGCGTTTGAGGATGGAGGTCACTTCCACGCTGGCCGTGCCCTCGTCCTTCATGCGGCCCAGGCGCAAACAGCCTTGCAGACCCAGCGCGATTTCGGTTTGCATATCGGCCAGTTTTTTCTGAATCAGTTGGTTGGCGGCCAGTGGGCGGCCGAACTGCTGGCGGTCTAAGGTGTATTGGCGTGCGCGGTGCCAGCAGTCCTCGGCAGCGCCCAACGCGCCCCAGGCGATGCCATAGCGTGCGCTATTGAGGCAGGTAAACGGGCCTTTGAGGCCACGCACTTCGGGGAAGGCGTTTTCTTCTGGGCAGAACACGCCGTCCATCACGATCTCGCCGGTAATGCTGGCGCGCAATCCCACTTTGCCGTGGATAGCGGGAGCGGAGAGACCCGTCATGCCTTTTTCCAGCACAAAGCCGCGAATCGGGCCCACCGCACCGCTCTCGCTCACTTCTTTGGCCCAGACCACAAACACGTCGGCAATCGGGCTGTTGCTGATCCACATCTTGGCGCCGCTGAGCTTGTAGCCACCGGCCACTTTTTGCGCCCGCGTCACCATGCTTTGCGGGTCCGAGCCATGGTTGGGCTCGGTCAGGCCAAAGCAGCCGATCAAAGCGCCGGTCGCCAGCTTGGGCAGGTATTTTTGGCGTTGTGCCTCGGTGCCGAATTCAAAAATTGGCAGCATTACCAGCGAGCTTTGCACGCTCATCATCGAGCGGTAGCCGCTGTCCACGCGCTCCACCTCGCGGGCGATCAGGCCGTAGGCCACGTAATTGAGTGCCGGGCCGCCATAGGCTTCAGGAATCGTCGGCCCCAGCAGGCCTAGCTCGCCCATCTCGCGGAAGATGGCCGGATCGGTGGTTTCATGGCGAAAGGCCTGGGTCACCCGGGTTTGCAGCTTGTCCTGGCAATAGGAAGAAGCGGCATCGCGCACCATGCGCTCCTCGTCGCTGAGCTGTGCGTCAAGTAAAAACGGGTCGTTCCAGAGAAAAGTGGCGTGTGCCATGGAGGCTCCAAAAATGTGAGGTGGCCCAATGCTAACGGGCAGCTAGAGCCGGGAATTATCCCTTGGCGACTTATTGCAGGCTGATCTTGCCGTACCAGGCCTGGGTTTGGCTTTGGGTGTTGTCACTGTCGGTCATGATGCCGATGCCCACC
>CANFJQ010000105.1 GCA_947447615.1 Comamonadaceae bacterium | reverse complement strand
TGGAAGATTCCGGCTATTTGCCGCGCGCCGCGTTTTTGCTGGACAACGTGATGGGCAAAGTCGGCTTGTCGGGCCGCGCCTTTATTCCCTTGCTCAGCAGCTTTGCCTGTGCCATTCCCGGCATCATGGCCACGCGCACGATTGCCAACTGGCGCGACCGCCTGGCCACCATCATGGTGGCCCCCCTGATGACGTGCTCGGCGCGTTTGCCGGTGTATGCCTTGCTGATTGGGGCCTTCGTACCCGAGCGCACGGTGTGGGGTCTGAGCTTGCGCGGGCTCACTTTGTTTGGCCTGTACCTGGCCGGCGTCGTATCGGCCATGGCCGTGGCTTGGGCCTTCAAGCGGGTATGGATGAAGTCGGCCTACCAGCCCTTGATGCTGGAATTGCCGCCTTACCGCGTGCCAAGCTTGCGTAACCTGGGTCAAGGTTTGTGGGAACGCGCGCGCATCTTTATGCAGCGCGTCGGCGGCATTATTTTTTCGTTAATGGTAATTTTGTGGTTTCTGTCCAGCTACCCCGCGCCCCCAGCGGGATGGGACGCCAGCCAGGGTCCGGCAATTACCTACAGCCTGGCCGGTATGTTGGGCCACGCCCTGCAATATGTGTTTGCGCCCATAGGCTTTAACTGGCAAATCTCGATCGCCCTGGTGCCTGGCATGGCGGCGCGCGAAGTGGCTGTCGGTGCGCTAGGCACCGTCTATGCGCTGTCAGCGGCGGGCAGCGGTGTGGCCGATGCGCTCTCGCCCATCCTGGCGCAAAGCTGGTCGCTGGCTACCGCTTACTCTTTGCTGGCCTGGTTTGTGTTCGCGCCCCAATGCCTGTCCACCTTGGCAGTAGTGCGCCGCGAGACCAACTCTTGGCGCTATCCCTTGCTGATGGCAGCTTACTTGTTCGGGTTGGCCTATGTCGCGGCCTGGCTGACGTTTCGCGTCACCACCGTGCTGACGGTTTGACGCTCGTATTGACCATGGACTTTCAAACCATTACGGTCGCTGGGTTGGTAGGCATAAGCTTTGTCTATGCGGTACAGGCCTTGATGCCTGGCGCATGGCGTGTGGGTGCGATGCGCGCAATGGCCCGTTGGCCCTTGCCCAAGTATTTGACGAACAAGCTGGCTGAAAAAGCAGAGAAGGCTTCGGGCTGCAGCTGCGATGGCTGTGACCGGGCTGCGGGTCCCGCGAATGCGGCTACCGGCGCGCCGCTGCCGAAGGAATCAAAAATTATTTTTATGCCAAGGCGCGGCGCCTAGGGACAACGCAGGCTCAGGCCTACGCACCTCTCCATAGAGCGCGACCTCAGTCGCGCGGGCGCAGGCTAATTGTCATGGGCGAGGGGACCCTCCCGTTTTCGTCTAAGGGCAGTCGCTCGGTTTTCAAAATCGCATTGAGCGCCGCATCATCCCAATAGGCGTCGCCGCTGCGCTTACGAATTCTGGCACTCATAATTTTTCCGCTGGCATCGGTGTAGACATCGTATTCGGCCGTAAGGCTGGCGCTCAATTCCTTGATGGAAGAAATATTAGGCCGTATTGCCGCCACCACTTTGGCGCCATAACTCGCACTGGGACCAGCACTTTGCGCCGCGCTGCCACTTGCGTTGGCGTTACCACTGCCAGCCGAAGTGGCAGCCGCAGCCCCCGCGAGTTTGAGGGCACGCTCGCGTGCGTCTTTGCGCAGCTTGTCGCTTTGCGCCTGCTCTTCGCGCAGACGATCGGCTTCCTGCTGCTTGGCGATTTCCAGGTCTTTCAGGCGCTTTTCGTCAGCGGCTTTGGCTGCTTCAATTTCTTGCAGGCGCTTGGCTTCTTCTGCCTTGGCCGCTTCCAGTTCTTTGCGGCGCTTGGCGTCCTCGGCTTTGCTCAGTTTGGATTTCTCTGCTTTCTTGGCCTCTTGGGCTAGAGCCTCGGCTTTTTGTTTTTCGGCTTTCAGGGCTTCTTCTTGGCGTTGTTCCAGCTCGCGCTTGTCAGCCAGACGACGCTCTTCCAGTTTCTTTTTGTCCTGTACTACTTTGTCGCGTTCGTCTTGCTTTTTTTGCTGGGCTTTGCGCTCGGCGGTGGCAATGTCTGGGTTTATCGCAGGGCTGGGCGGAGGCGCCACGCGTGCCGGTTCGGGCGGCGGCGCGGGCGCCGGTGTGCGCGGCGCGACGATGCTTTCTACTTCCGGCGTCGGCGTCGGCGGCTCAGGCGGCAATGCGGGCGGCGCGGCTTCTATGGGCAAAGGCGCCCACAGTTCGGCGCTGAACGTAGGGGTCGGTGTTTGCAAATGCCAAGGAACGGCGTAGGCTAGGGCCAGCACCAAGAGGCCGTGCACGATCAGCGCAAGCACCAATGCACGGCCCGAGCCGGGCGAGGGCGGCGGCAAAAAATCGTTGTGCGCCTGGGCCGTCGCCATGGTGTTCAGGGCGCCAGTTGCACCGACAGGCCGATGCGCGCGATGCCTGCGCGCTGCAAGGTGTCCATGACCTTGACTACGCGCTCGTATTGCACGCTTTTATCTGCGCTGATGACGACAGCGGTGGTATTGGGCGGATGCGCTGCTTGGGCTTTGCGCACCGCGTTGGCCAGGTTCTCCATCTTCACGGCGCCGGCCGTACCCTGGCCCTTGATTTCGAGGAGATTGTCTTTGCCCACGATGATCTGAATCACCACATCCGGTTGTTTGGCCGCGCTGCCCACGCTGGGCAGATCCACTACGCTCGGGGAAATAAGCGGCGCAGTCACCATAAAGATGATGAGCAAGACCAGCATCACATCGATGAAGGGCACCATATTGGGCTCACTCATGGTGCGTCTGCCGCGACCCCGGGAACTGACTGCGGGCATGTGCTTACTCCTGTCCTGCGTGCAATGGCAGCGTCATGGAATTAACGCGGTGCGCTGGGATTGGCCTGTGCGCTGACATTGCGTTGCAGGATGTTGGAAAACTCTTCGATAAAGGTTTCATGGCTAATCGCTATGCGGTCCAGATCGCGCGCAAAACGGTTGTAGGCGATGACTGCCGGAATCGCGGCAAACAGGCCGATAGCAGTGGCCACCAGCGCCTCTGCAATGCCAGGCGCCACACTGGCCAGGGTCACTTGCTGCAAAGCCGCCAAGCCGGTAAACGCATGCATGATGCCCCAGACCGTTCCAAACAATCCTACGTAGGGCGACACCGAGCCCACCGAAGCGAGAAACGATAAATTACTTTCCACTTCGTCCATCTCGCGCTGAAAACTGGCGCGCATGGCACGGCGGGCACCGTCCATCAAAGTGGCTACGTCGCTGACGCGGCGCTCACGCAGTTTTTGAAATTCGCGCATACCGCTGGCAAAAATGCGCTCCATGGGGCCGGAGTTGACGCCTTTGCTCGCTGCCGTGGTGTACAACTCGTTGAGGCTGGAGCCAGACCAAAATTCACGCTCAAACACTTCGTTCAGCGATTTGACGCGCTGTAGCGCAAATATTTTGCGAAAGATGGCCGACCAACTGGCGATGGAAACCAGCATCAATAGGAGCATCACCAACTGCACCACCAGGCTGGCGTGCAGCACGAGTTGAAGAATATCGAGGTCCTGATTCATAGAAAGGCCTTGTAGGTGAAAAACGCCTGCGGCAAAGGCCGCATTATCCGGCCAGCATGGCACGCAGCCGCTCGATGGCGGTGTGCAATTGTTCCATGGAACTGGCGGTAGAAAAACGCACAAATTGCGCGCCGTGGGCCGGACCGAAATCGCGCCCCGGCGTGATGGCGACATGGGCTTGCTCCATCACGGCAAAGGAAAAATCCCAGCTGTCTTTGATCCCTAAACGCGTGCAGGCCTCGGTGCAATCGGCCCAGGCGTAAAACGCGCCGTCGGGCATGACCGGCACGCTTAGCCCCAACGCATTAAGGGCGGGTACAAAGTAATCGCGCCGCTGTGCAAACGCCTGGCGGCGGCTTTCGTACAGCGCGATGCTTTCGTCCTCAAAGCAGGCCAGGGCAGCGTGCTGGGCAATAGCGCTCGGGCAAATAAACAGGTTTTGCGCCAGTCGCTCGATCACCGGCACCAGCGCTGGGGGAAGCACCATCCAACCCAGGCGCCAGCCAGTCATATTGAAGTATTTGGAAAAGCTGTTGATGCTGATCACCGATTCATCCAAGCTCAGTGCGCTGCGGCCAAAATGCGCGTCATAACTGAGCGGCAAATAAATTTCATCGACCAGGCTAATACCGCCGCGCGCTTGCACCACCTGGTGGATACGCGCCATCTCGGCCGGGTCGATAGAACTGCCGGTGGGGTTGGAGGGTGAGGCCAGTAAGACGCCACGCGTCTTGGGCCCCCAAGCGTCTTGCACCTGATCGGCACTCAGTTGAAAGCGTTGCCCAGCAGTGGTTGGCAACAAAATGGCGCGCGCATCGGCCGCGCTCACGAAATGCCGGTTACAGGGGTAGCTGGGATCGGGCATCAGCACTTCGTCCCCCGCATCGAGCAGCGCCAGGCAGGCCATTTGCAAGGCGGCCGAAGCACCCGCGGTGACGACGATGCGGCTCGCGGGAATATCCAGCCCAAAGCGCTGGCGGTACCAGTGGCTGATGCGTTCGCGCAGCGCGGGCAGGCCGGTGGCTTGGGTGTACTGGCTAAGGCCCGTGCTGATCGCGCGCGCTGCTGCCTCTTGCACCAGGGGTGGCGCGGTGAAATCGGGCTCGCCGATGTTGAGGAACACCATCGGCCGCGCGCTGTCCTGCACTTGCTCTGCCAGAGCAGAAGCGGCCTTGGCCACTTCCATCACATAAAAAGGTTCAATCGCTTGGGCGCGGCGGGAAATTTGCATGGACCGGATCGGTTCAAGCGCTATGGCGTGCAGCGCGGTCGGCCTGCACTTCGAGGGCGCGCAGTTCGGGCGCCAGGCCGTTGAGCACCGCGTTGACGTATTTGTGGCCGTCAGTACCGCCAAACTCTTTAGCCAGCTCCACGCATTCATTGAGCACCACGCGCCAGGGTACGTCGGGGCAATGCTGCATTTCGTACACGCCTATCCACAGCACAACCCGCTCGATGGGCGATATCTCAGTGAGCGGTCTATCCAGGCGGGTGCTGATGAGTTGGTCCGCTGCATCGGCCTGGGCGATGCAGCCATGCAGCAGCGCGTCGAAATGCACCGCATCGGCTTTGGAAAAGCCGGACAGGTCGCGGGTAAACGTATCAATATCGGCGGTTTGGTTTTTACCCACCACGCTTTGGTACAGGCCCTGCACCGCAAACTCGCGCGCTCGGCTGCGTTTGTTTTTCGTAGCCGTTTTGCGCACGCCGGTGCTGCTGAGCTTGGGCTGCTGGGCTTGCGGATGCGCCGGGGCGTGAGGTTCGGCCATTAAATTTTTTCCAACAGGTTGGCCATCTCAATGGCCACGCGCGCGGCGTCGCTGCCTTTAACCGATTGGCGCGCGATGGCTTGGCTCAGGTTTTCAGTGGTGAGTATGGCGTTGGCAATCGGGAGCTGAAAATCCAGCGCGATGCGCGTGACGCCGGCGCTCGATTCATTGGCCACCAGTTCGAAGTGGTAGGTCTCGCCGCGGATGATGCAGCCGATAGCAATCAATGCGTCAAATTTGGATTTTTCTGCCAGCGCTTGCAAGGCGACAGGCACTTCCAGTGCACCCGGCACGCTTACGTGGTGGATGTCGCGCTCAGCCACGCCCAGAATCAGCAACTCTTGCTTGCAGGCGCTGGTCAGCGCGTCGGTGACGTCATGGTTAAAACGCGCTTGCACGATGCCGATGCGCAGGCCTTTGCCTTGCAGTCGCTGGTCTTCGTTGTCGATATTGCCTTTGTCAGCACCAAACATGGGTTTCTTTCCGGTTCAAAAAAATCAGGGGGCGGGGGCGCTTAAGTAGCCTACGGTTTCCAGGCCATAACCGGCCATGCTGGGCATGCGGCGCGGACTGCCCATGAGGCGCATTTTTTGCACGCCGCACAAGCGCAAAATCTGCGCGCCGATGCCATAGGTACGCAAATCCATGCGGCCCCGTTCAGGCGCTTGCGCGGGCCGGGCGGTGCCTTCAAATTGGGCCAGCAACTGTTCGCCGGTTTCGCCGCAATTGAGCAGCACCAGCACGCCTTTGCCCTCGCGCGCCAAAAACGCCAGACTCGCGTCCAGGCTCCAGGAATGCAAGGTGCGCCCGGCTTCCAGTGCATCGAGCACCGACAGCGGTTCGTGTACGCGCACGGCCACGGCTTCGGCTGCATCCCATTGGCCTTGCACCAGCGCCAAGTGCACGCCCTGGCCTGCGGAGTCTTGAAAGGCATGCGCCTGGAAGTTGCCAAAGGCGGTCTGTAATTCGCGGCTGGCTTTGCGCTCTACCAGCGATTCGACGCGGCTGCGGTGGGCGATCAAGTCAGCAATAGTGCCGATTTTCAGGCCATGCTCGGCGGCAAACAACTGCAGGTCCGGCAGGCGCGCCATGGTGCCGTCGTCTTTCATGATCTCGCAAATGACCGATGCCGGTGTGCAGCCGGCCATCGCGGCCAAATCGCAACCGGCCTCGGTATGGCCGGCGCGCATGAGCACGCCGCCATCGACCGCTTGCAGCGGAAAAATATGGCCGGGTTGCACCAGATCTTGGGGCATGGCGTTTTTGGCCACTGCGGCGCGCACGGTGCAGGCGCGGTCGGCAGCAGAGATGCCGGTGCTTACGCCTTCTGCGGCTTCAATAGATACGGTAAATGCGGTGGAATGTTTGGTGCCGTTGCGCACCGCCATGGGCGGCAGTTGCAGGCGCTCGCAATGGGCGCGCGTGAGGGTTAGGCAAATCAGGCCACGCCCAAAGCGCGCCATGAAGTTGATCGCGTCCGCGCTGACATGGTCGGCGGCCAGTACCAAATCGCCTTCGTTTTCGCGGTCTTCTTCATCGACCAATATAACCATTTTGCCCTCGCGCATGTCGGCCACAATGTCTTGTACGGGAGAGATGGAAACAGGGGAGGGGCGGGAGGCGGTCATCGGCTAGCTTTCGGATGGTCCAGCGGGCGCGCGCCCAGAGGGCGGCGGCGCTGCGCGGCAAGGGCTGATTATCGCCGCAAGCGCTAAGAGCCTCCGTGTCGCCAATGAGGGCATCGCGAGCGGCCCAGCCGTCCCGGCCGGAATGCGTGCATTTGCGTCAACGTCAGCGCTCAGCGATCGCCACGGCCAGCGGCCTGACCATGAAGCGATATCGCCAGGGCCTTGCGTCCGGCAAGGACGGATTTGGCCTGGTCAGGCGTTGGGGCTAGTCGTCAATAGATGCGCTCCAGCGCGCATCCAGGCCTTTTTGCAGGTCGCGCCGGTCGCGTTTGGTGGGACGGCCATGGCTGAGGGCATCGGCGGGTTCGGCGTGCAGGCGCCGGTGTTCCTGCATTGCCAGGCGCGCACTGATACTTTCTGCGCTCTCCTCGTACAAGGCCTGCGCCACCGGCGCCGGGCCGCGTACTGCGCTCAGGCCTTTGACAGTGATGGTGCGCGGGATTTTGGCCTGCCACACCGTCAGGGTGTCGCCCACCCGTACTTCGCGCGAAGGCTTGATGTTTTGCTTGGCCACTTGCACATGGCCTTTGTTGACCTCCTCCGTCGCCAGCGAACGGGTTTTGAAAAAGCGCGCCGCCCACAGCCATTTGTCGATACGCACACTGTCCATGGTTTATCCGTGCCTAGGTTGCAGGTTGAAAGGATGAGCTAGGCGCGTCCCGCGCCTAGCGGCTGCGCGCTGACCCAGGCATCGAACACACGGACATCGATTTCGGTTTTCAGGCGCTCGTAGGCCTGCTGCGCCGGGGGGTAATGGCGGCGCAAAAAATTGAGCCATTGCTTGAGCCGCCCGGCTTGTTGGCGGGCTTCGAGACGCGATCGAACCAAGTGCCAGAAATGGCCTAAATGTTCTTGTACGCCCGGCCAATCCAATCCTGGGGTATTCACACTACCTTGCGCCAGACTTGTCAGCCCTGAATGCGCAGTGGCCGCGCGAATCTCCAGCGCCAAGCCAGGGTTAGTCACCATGCCGCGCCCCAGCATGAGCGTGTCGCAGCCTGATTCCAGGCGGCATTGCTGTGCATGTTGCGCGTTCCAAATTTCGCCGTTGGCGATCAGCGGGGTGCGCACCCGCGCGCGGATGTCGGCAATGCGATGCCAGTAGGCGGGCGGGCGGTAGCCATCGGCGCGGGTACGGGCATGGACCACGATTTCACCGGCGCCGCCTTCTTGCAGGGCCAGGGCGCATTCCTCGGCCCGGCTGTCGTCAGCAAAGCCTAAGCGCATCTTGGCCGAGACCATTTGCTGCGCGGGCACGGCAGCGCGCACAGCTTTCACAATCGCAAACAAAAGCTCGGGGTCTTGCAAGAGCGCGGCGCCGCCGCCGTGGCGGTTGACCACTTTGGCGGGGCAGCCGAAATTGAGGTCCACGCCATCGGCACCCATGCCGGCCACGCGCGCTGCGTTATCGGCCAGGCAGGCCGGGTCGGAGCCCAGCAGTTGCGGCCGCACCGGCACGCCCGCTGCGGTGCGGCCACCGCTTAACAACTCGGGCACGACGCGGATAAACACACGCTCAGGCAACAAGGTGTCTGTTACGCGGATGAACTCGGATACGCAACGGTCTATCCCACCCACGCGGGTCAGCACATCGCGCAACACAAAGTCGAGCAAGCCCTCCATCGGGGCCAGGATCAGGGCCATCGCGTACCAGCGCCCTTAACGCTGCGCGCCCAGGGTCAGTGCGGCTTGGCGCGATTGCTCGAGCGCCTGCGCGTCTGGCGGCGCATCCACCGGCCAGCCGCCCAGGTGCTGATGCGCCACGGCTGCCAGCGCGTCAATGCCGGGCGCGCCGTCGTTCAGGCAGGGTATGTAATGAAAGGCTTTGCCACCTGCATCTAAAAACGCGTGGCGCGCTTCCATATTGATTTCTTCCAGCGTCTCCAGGCAGTCGCTGGTAAAGCCGGGGCAAACCACATCGACCCGGCCCACGCCAGATTGGCCCATGGCGATCAGCGTCGGTTCGGTATAGGGCTCTAGCCATTTGGCGCGGCCCAGGCGGCTTTGGAAAGTTACTTTGTACTGGTCTTTGGCAAGGCCCAGGCTGTCGGCCAGCAGGCGCGCGGTTTTAAAGCACTCGCAGTGGTAATGGTCGCCCAAATGCAAGGTGCGCTCGGGTACGCCATGAAAACTCATCACCAATACATCCGGGCGGCCATGCGCTTTCCAATAAGCATCCACCCCAGCGCCTAAGGCGGCGATGTAGGCAGGGTGGTCGTGGTAATGGTTGATAAAGCGCAGCTCAGGAATCGCGCGGGTACGGGAAGCCCATTGGTAGACCGCGTCAAACAAGCTGGCGGTGGTGGTGGCCGAATACTGCGGATAGGCGGGGAGCAGCAGCACGCGGGTGACGCCTTCGGCCTTGAGCGCATCCAACTGCGATGGGATGGACTGGCTGCCGTAGCGCATGGCCCAGCGCACCCGCACATGCAGGCCCAGCGCCTGCAAGCGCTGCTCCAGCAAGCCGGCCTGCTTTTCGGTCCAGACTTTGAGCGGCGAGCCCTCAGCGGTCCAGATGCTGGCGTATTTGGCCGCCGACTTGCCCGGACGGAAACGCAAAATGATGCCGTGCAAGATCAGGAGCCATATCAGGCGCGGGATTTCAACCACGCGGTGGTCGCTCAAAAACTCGGCCAGGTAGCGGCGCACCGCCGATGCAGTGGGTGCGTCGGGGGTTCCCAAATTGCAATACAGCACCGCTGTTTGCGCGGCTTGCCCGTGGGAAAAAGGGGGTTCTTTATGAAAAGGCATGCAGTATTCTCGCCCACCTATGCTTGACGCCTCCAAAATCCGCGCTATCTCCCTGGACCTGGACGACACTTTGTGGCCGGTCTGGCCCACCATCGCCCGGGCCGAAATCCACATGCAGGACTTCTTGCGCCCGCACGCCCCGGCCACCGCCGCCTTGATGGCCGACCCGCAAGCGCGGGCCCAATTGCGCGACGCGATGGTCAGCGCGCAACCGGCCAGCGCCCACGATATGAGCGCCCTGCGAACTGGCCTTGCAGCGCTGTGGCGAGTCTGAGTCCTTGGCGCCAGAGGCCTTCGGGGTGTTTTATGCGGCCCGCCAGCAGGTGGATTTGTATGCCGATAGCGCCGGGGCGCTGGCGCGCCTGGCAGCGCGTTTTCCGCTTCTGGCTCTGACCAATGGCAATGCCGATGTCCATTTGGTGGGGATTGGGCATTTTTTTACAGGCAGCGTGGGCGCGCATACCGTAGGTCTGCCCAAGCCGCACAAAGCCATTTTTGATGCGGCGGCCAACGCGCTGGGATGTCGGCACGAGGAAGTGCTGCATGTGGGCGACGATGCGCAGTTGGACGTGCTGGCGGCGCTGGATGC
>CANFJQ010000104.1 GCA_947447615.1 Comamonadaceae bacterium | reverse complement strand
CTGGTTCACGGCGCAGGCCTGGGCGGCAAAGGCTTCATTGATTTCCAGCAAGTCCAGGTCTTGCGCATTCCAACCGGCGCGGGCCAGGGCTTTTTGCGAAGCGGGCACCGGGCCCATGCCCATCATGGCTGGGTCTAAGCCGGTGGTAGCAAAGCTGGCGATACGGCCCAAGGGCGTTAGGCCCAATGCGGCGGCTTTTTTAGCCGTCATGACCATCACCGCAGCAGCGCCGTCGTTGATGCCCGAGGCATTGCCAGCAGTCACGCCACCAGCTTTGTCAAACGCGGGGCGCAGACCGGCCAGGGCTTCGGCGTTGGACTTGCGGTTGATGAACTCATCAGCCGCAAACACAATCGGGTCGCCTTTTTTCTGGGCGATGCTAAAGGGCACGATTTCATCGACAAACTTGCCAGCGTCTTGCGCGGCAGCTGCTTTTTGCTGGCTGGCCAGCGCCAGTGCGTCTTGCAAATCGCGGCTGATGCTGTGAGCCTTGGCCACGTTCTCGGCGGTGATGCCCATGTGGTATTGGTTGTATACATCCCACAGACCATCAACGATCATCGAGTCCACCATATTCCAGTTGCCCATGCGCTGGCCGTCGCGGCTGCCCATCAACACATGGGGCGAAGCGCTCATGTTTTCCTGGCCACCGGCGATGACGATCTCGCTGTCGCCCCAGGCCACTGCTTGCGCGGCCAGCATCACGGCTTTGAGGCCGGAGCCGCAGACGGCGTTGATTGTCAGCGCAGGAGTTTCTTTGGCAAGACCACTTTTCATGAGCGATTGGCGCGCAGGGTTTTGGCCGGAACCGGCAGCAAGCACCTGGCCCATGATGACTTCACCCACCTGGTCAGCGGCCAGACCGGTGCGCTCCAGCAGATTGCGGATGACTGCAGCGCCCAGCTCAGGCGCGGCGACTTTGGACAGGCTTCCGCCAAATTTACCTACGGCGGTGCGGGTGGCAGCAACGATAACGATGTCTTGCATTTTTTATGTCTCCAAATAGTGAAAGTTAAACCGACTCAATGAATAGTGTGTGAAACGCCGTGGCCCGGCTCAGGCCTTGGCCAGAACATAGGTGCCGGGCGCGGCGAAAGTGGCTTTGTATTTGGCGCGGCCATAGGATTTGGGCGCGGCTACTTGTTTGCCTGCGTGGGACTTGAGCCATTGGGCCCAATCGGTCCACCAGCTGCCAGGGTGTTCCACCGCCGCTTGCATCCACTGCGCGTGGCTGGCAGGCAGTTTGCCGTCGGCGCGTATCCAGTGGCTGCGCTTGTTTTTGGCGGGCGGGTTGATCACGCCAGCGATATGGCCGGACGCACCCATGACAAAACGCTTTTTGCCCGGCAGTGCTTGCGTCGATGCGTACGCGCCGTCGATAGGCACGATATGGTCTTCGCGCGAACCATAGATATAAAAAGGCGTGTCCAGCAAGCCAAAGTCGATCTGCTCGCCGCAAACTGTGGCTGCGCCGGGCTGCACCAATTTGTTTTCCAGGTAGGTGTTGCGCAGGTACCAGGCGTAATAGGGACCAGGCAAATTGGTCGCGTCCGAATTCCAGTACAAAAGGTCAAAGGGCGGAGGGGTTTCGCCTTTGAGGTAGTTGCCCACCACGTAATTCCAAACTAAGTCATTGGGGCGCAGAAAGCTGAAGGTAGACGCCAAGTCCTGGCCTTTCATCAAACCGCCATCACCCATTTCCTGTTCGCGGAATTTGACGAAGGACTCGTCAATAAACACATCCAAGATACCGGTGTCGGTAAAGTCCAGCAGCGTGGTCAGCAGTGTGGTGCTGGCCACCGGATGCTCGCCGCGCGCCGCCAGCACGGCCAGTGCTGTGGTCAGCATGGTGCCGCCTACGCAAAAGCCCAGGGCGTTGATGCTGTGGTCGGTTCCGCGCTTGCCGACGATGTCTTGCGTCACGCCAATGGCCTGGATCACCGCCTCTTCGATGTAGTCGTCCCAGGTCTTGTGCGCCAAAGTCGCATCCGGGTTACGCCAGCTGACTACAAAGGTGCGGTGGCCTTGGGCGACGGCGTAGCGCACGACCGAGTTCTCGGGCTGCAAGTCCAAGATGTAATATTTATTGATGCAGGGCGGCACCATCAGGAAAGGCTTTTCAAACACCTTGGCCGTCAGGGGCTTGTATTCAATCAGTTGGAAGAGTTCGTTTTCATAGACCACGGCGCCCTCGGTGGTAGCCACGTTTTTGCCCACGGTGAAAACGCTCTCGTCGGTCATGGACACATGGCCCTGGCGCATGTCGTGCAATAGGTTTTGCAAGCCTTTGGCAATGCTCTCGCCCTTGGTTTCCAGGGCTTTTTCCTGGGCTTCGGCGTTAAAAGCTAAAAAGTTGCTGGGGGCGGCGGCTGCGACGCCCTGTTCCACGGCAAAGCGCAGGCGGTTACGGGTTTTTTCGTCGGCATCGACGGCATCCGTCAGCGCCATCAAGGTTCGGCTGTTGAGCAGATACACCGCAGCGCTCAGGGCGGCCACCGGGTTGTGGTGCCACGCCGGGTTGGCAAAGCGCTTGTCCTGGGTTTGCAGGCCGCCTTCGCTCATCATCTGCGTCATCAAGGCCTGCGCATCTTGCATGTACTGTTGCTGCACCGCTTGCAGCTTGTCCGCAGAAAACTGAATGGCCGGGGGCGCCGAGGGGTGCGCCATGGCCGACATGGCCGCACCCAGATCCAGGCTTTGGAAATTGGCCAGGGCTTTGGTCCAGGATTGGCTTACAGTCTCTTGGAATTGGGCGGCGGTTTTCGACCAGATATCAAACTGCGGGTTGTCCACGTTGTGTCCTCTTGATCCGCAGAAGGGTGCTGCGTTGGTGGTATTTGCTTCCGATTATCCGGGGGCTGGCCTTCGCCAGCCTGACAATCTTTGCTGCGGTGCAGCATTTTAAGCGAAAAATATGTATATCGTTCCTATTGCCTGGTTGTATGTGGCGTTAATGATGGCCGTGGCCGAGGCCACCAGCAGCCAGGGCACGGTGCTGGGGGCTTTTTTCACCTTTGTGTTGTATGGGCTGATGCCCATAGGCTTGGTGCTGTACTTCATGGGCACCCCGGCGCGGCGTCGCCAGCGCCTGGCGCGCGAAGCCGAGGAAGCACAGGCCTATTTGGCAACGCAGGCGGCACACGCTGCGCTGGCAGCGCTGGCCGCAGCGGCACCAACGGCGGAACCAGTGCCAGAGCCAGCGCAAGCTAAGGGCAGCCTAAGCCCCGCCTCACAGCAGACAAATACTGGCGACTTGGCGCCCGGTGACTTTGTCCCGCCGGTACGAAAAGAACCTTGAGGGATTGCCCACAGCGCACCAGGTGGCGCTGCCATCATTGCCAAACACCGCCTGCACGCCGCTGGCCGCCAGGCGCTGACGCGCCAGCAGCGGCAGATCAGCCAGAAATTTGCCACCCGCCAAGGGCACGAAGGCTTGCGCCGCCTGGGCTGAAAACGCCATAAAAGCCGCCCGAACCTCCGGCCCCACTTCAAATACCTGTGGGCCAATGCACGGCCCCAGCCAGGCTAGCCACTGCGCTGGTGGGCGTCCGGTCGCAGCCTGGGAAGCAAAAAAAGCCTCGACCACGCCTACCCCCTCTTCACCCGCCAAGCCACGCCAGCCCGCGTGCAAGGCGCCGACCTGGGTAGCCTGGCCATCTGCCACATGGCACAGCAAGATCGGCAGGCAATCGGCAATGCCCACGGTGCAGGCCAGGCCATGTTGGCCGGTGTAGCTGCCGTCGGCCTCTTGGTAATCGGGGGTTTGCGTATCCAGCGCCAGCAAGTGCGTGCCGTGTACCTGCTTGAGCAGCACAGGCCGCGCATCCAGCGCCTGCGTCAGCCGCTGCACATTGTGGACCACCGCCTGTGGTGAGTCGCCCACAAAAGCGCCCAGGTTCATGCTGTGATACGGGGCTTGCGACACACCCCCGGCGCGCGTGGTGCACAGCGCGCGCACCGACGGCGGCACCGGCCAATCGGGAACTAGCCAGTCTGGATGCGGCTGCGCGGGCGCGGTGGGCTCTGAAATTTGCATAGCCCAAGCATAAACCCGTGCCTGCGCCGCTAACATCGGCTAACCGTACTATGGTGCATAGCGCACACCACACCACTTGCCCGAAAGCATTCCATGATTCTCGAAATTGCCGACATCCGCATCCACCCCGGTCAAAACGCCGAGTTTGAAGCCGCCATCGCGCGCGGCGCGGCCGGCGTCATCGCGCAGGCCAAAGGCTTTCATGGCTACAAGGTGAACCGCAGCATGGAAACGCCCGAGCGCTATGTGCTGCAAATTTTTTGGGCCACGCTGGAAGACCACACCGTGGGTTTTCGCCAGTCACCCGCCTTTACCGAATGGCGCTCCATCGTCGGGCCGTTTTTTGCGGCGCCGCCGCTGGTCGAGCATTTCCAACTCGTCGCCCAATCCGCCTAATATAGGAGAGCCGCATCATGATTTATAGCTTCACGCCCCCCGCCGTGGTCGGCATCCCGGTGGTGGACTCGCCGGCACTTTTTCCGGTGCACCGCATTTATTGCGTGGGCCGCAACTATGAAGAGCACGCCAAGGAAATGGGTGGCACCGGCCGCGAAGCGCCCTTTTTCTTTATGAAACCAGCCGATGCCGTGCTCTATTGCGCGCCGGACGCCACCGCGCAAATGCCCTACCCCACGCTCACCAGCAATCTGCACCACGAGATTGAGCTGGTAGTCGCCATTGGCGTGGGCGGCCACCACATCAAAGCCGCCGATGCGCACCGCCATATTTTTGGCTACGCCGTGGGCCTGGACATGACGCGGCGCGACTTGCAAAACGACATGAAAAAACAAAGTCGCCCTTGGTGCATCGGCAAAGGCTTTGAGCATTCCGCGCCGATTGGCGCTATCACCCCGGCCTCGCAAGTGCCCGGCATTGAGCAGGCGCGTATTGCCTTGGAAGTAAACGGCCAGATGCGCCAAAACAGCGTGATCAGCAAAATGATCTGGAATATCGCCGAGACGATTGAGCAACTCTCTATCGGCTGGACCTTGCAAGCCGGCGACCTCATTTACAGCGGCACGCCCGAAGGCGTGGGCGCGGTACAAGCCGGGGATGTGCTGGTGGGCAGCGTGGATGGTTTGTCCGATCTGCGCATGATCATCACCGCGCCTACGGCTGCCTAAAGCGCACGCATGCACGGCTCTCCGATCAAGCATTGCAGGCAATGCGGCAGCGCGGTCGAAAACCGCATCCCCGACGACGGCGACACCAAGCCACGCGCCGTCTGCCCGACCTGCCACACCATCCACTACATCAACCCGCTCAATGTGGTGGGCACTATCCCGCTGTGGGGCGACAAAGTGCTGCTGTGCAAACGCAATATCGAGCCACGCAAAGGCAAGTGGACGCTGCCTGCGGGATTTATGGAACTGGGTGAAACCACCGCCGAGGGCGCGGCCCGCGAGACCGTGGAGGAAGCGGGCGCACAGTTTGAAATGCAGGCGCTTTTTTCCCTGATCAACGTGGCGCGTGTGGGCCAGGTGCACTTGTTTTACCGCGCCACTTTGCTCAGCCCCGAATTTGCGCCGGGCACCGAAACCCAAGAGGCCTTGCTGTTTGACGAAGCCGATATTCCCTGGGACGAAATCGCGTTTCGCACGGTTAAAGAAACGCTGGAACATTTTTTTGCAGATAGGCGCGCAGGGCATTTCGGCTTTCACGCGTTGGACATTTGATGCACGCCCGCGCGCAGCCCCCGCTGCTGCTTGCATTGCGTCAGTTTAAGTACGCGCCCTGGCCCGAGCGGCGCGAACTGCTGCATGCCTGGGTGTATCGCTTTGGCATTTACGCCGCGCTCAACTTCATTGACGAACCGGCCTGGTTGGCGCTGATTTTTTGCTGAAAGCAGCCCACGGCATGTTGCCCTGTTTTGTCGTCATCGACCTGGAAACCACCGGCGGCAATGCGCAGCAAGACCGGATTACAGAAATCGCGGCCGTGCGCGTAGAGCACGGCGTGGAAGTGGCGCGCTGGAGCAGCCTCGTCAACCCAGGTGTGCGCATACCGCCCTATATCCAAAGCCTGACCGGCATCAGCGATTCCATGGTGCAAGACGCGCCCTATTTTGAGGATGTGGCCAGCCGCTTGCTAGAACTGCTGGACGGCGCGGTGTTCGTCGCGCACAACGTGCGCTTTGACCATGGCTTTGTGTTGCATGCGCTGGAGCGCATGGACAAGCCTTTCAAGGTCAAAACCCTGTGTACTGTGCGCTTATCGCGCAAGCTCTACCCAACGCATAAGGGGCATGGGCTCGATGCCATCTCGCAGCGCCATGGGCTGCATACCCTGGCGCGCCACCGGGCCATGGGCGATGTGGAATTGGTGCTGGGCTTTTTGCAGGTAGCGCGTGCCGAGCTGGGCGCCGAAGTTCTGGAGCGCGAAGCCGCCGCCTTGCTGCAAGGCAGCGCCAGCGTGCCGCCGCAATTGGAAACGCCGATAGCCGATGTACCGGATCGGCCCGGCGTCTATGTGTTTTACGGCGAAGGCACGATACCGCTGTATATCGGCAAAAGCGTGAATATGCGCACCCGTGTGTTATCGCACTTTCAGGCCTCTACCCGCCAGGCCCGTGAGATGCGCATATTGCAAGAGATACGCCGCATCGAATGGCAAGAAACTGCTGGCGAACTGGGCGCGCTCTTGCTGGAGTCGCGCTGGGTGAAAGAGCGCCAGCCGATCCACAACCGCCAACTGCGTCGAACGCGCGGACTGCAAGCCTGGCAACTGGCTGATTCGCCCGAGGCCAAACCCTTGCTCTCGCTGGTGGGCTTAGACGAGATGGACGCCGGAGCGTTTGGCACCTTGTACGGCGCCTACCGCTCCAAACGCCAGGCGCTCGAAGCGCTGCGCACGCTGTGCGAAACCCATAGCTTGTGTCCGCAACGACTGGGCTTGGAATCGGGCAAAGGCGCTTGCTTTGCCAGCCAGATCGGCAAATGCAAAGGCGTCTGCGCGGGCCGCGAAAACCCTGCGGTGCACCGCCTGCGTTTGCAGCTGGCCTTGCACGGCGAACAACTGCAGGCCTGGCCTTTCGCCGGCCCCATAGGCATTCGCGAATTTGATACGCGCAGCGGCCGCACCGACATCCATGTGTTCGAGCAATGGTGCCACCTGGCCACCGCACATGACGACGAAGAACTGCAAGCTGCCCTGCAAACCCGCCAAGCGCTGGCTTTTGATGTGGACACCTACCGGCTGCTCCTCAAACGGCTTTCGGGCAAGGGGGATCGGAATTTATTGGTGCTCAAAAGGGCCGAAGAGGCTTGATCAAGAAGCGGCAGGCAACAACACCGTTCTCAGCACCATCTCCACAATCAGCCCCTCCGCCGCCGCAAAGTCGGCCTCGTCGAGTTCTTTCTTGCCCAGCACCAGGCTGATCTGGCTGCTCCAGTCAGCATAGACCTGGGTGGAGGCCCAGAGCAGCACCATCAGATGGCGGCCATCCACTTGGCGGCACAGGCCACGCTCGGCCCAGCGGTTGAAGATGGCAACATCGGCCTGTAGGGCCGGGATCACGCGCTCGGCAATTTCGGCGGCAAAGATGGGCGCACCAGAAATCACTTCGTTGGCATAGACGCGCGAATCGTCCGGGTGCTCGCGCGAAAAGCGCAGCTTGCCGGCGATGTACTCGCGCAGCGCCTGTTCGGGGTCATCCGGGCGCTGGCTCAGGGCGTCCATGTAGGACAGCCAGACGTCGAGCACCCCGTGCAGCACGCGCCGGTACAGCGCCTCTTTGCTGGGGAAGTAATACAGCAGATTTTGCTTGGAGGCGCCCACCGCCTTGGCAATATGGTCCAGAGACACACCGCCATAGCCGCGCTGGGCGAACAGGCGTTTAGCGGCGGCCAGGATGTCCTGCTCCAGCTTTTCACGCGCAATACTGACCTTGACGGCTTTCATGGCTGCATTCTTTCACCATTGGTACGCCTCTTGCTCACTAAATCGCTAGGGTTTTTACCAATTGGTAAAACAAATTTAGATGGCTTAAATGCGCCTTGCCGCATCCCGCTTGCCACACGGTCGAGCGGGCGCGGCATTGGATGGAAAACCTGCAACCGGAACCGCCCCTATGCACACAGACATCTCCACCCCCGGCATCGCCGCCGGACGCCTTAGCGGCGCGGACCTGGCGCGCAATTTTTGCGACGCCCACCCGCCCATGAACCTGGCGCAAGCCCGCGTCGAGGCCGACCGCTGCTACTACTGTTACGACGCGCCCTGCCAGACCGCTTGCCCCACTGGCATCGACGTGCCCAGCTTTATCCAGCGTATTGCCGATGGCAATCTGCGCGGCGCAGCCCACACCATTTTGGAAGCCAACCCGCTGGGCGGCATGTGCGCCCGCGTGTGCCCCACCGAAGTACTGTGCGAGCAAGCCTGCGTGCGCAACACGCAAGAGGACAAGCCGGTAGAAATCGGCCAACTGCAGCGCTACGCCACCGACCATCTCATGGCGAATCCGGGCAAGCCCTTGTTCACCCGCGCCGCACCCACGGGCAAGCGCGTTGCCGTAGTCGGCGCTGGCCCCGCGGGCCTGGCCTGCGCCCACGGACTGGCACGTTTGGGCCACGAGGTGGTGCTGATGGACGCGCAGCCTAAATTAGGCGGCCTCAATGAATACGGCCTGGCGACTTACAAGACGGTGGACGACTTTGCGCAAAAAGAAGTGCAATGGCTGCTCTCGATTGGCGGCATAACGGTGCGCCACGGCACCGCCTTGGGGCGCGAAGTGCACCTTGATGGACTGGTCACTGAATTTGACGCCGTGTTTTTAGGCTTGGGCCTGGGCGGGGTCAACAGCACCGGTATATCCGAACCCCAGGCCAGCGGCCTGCGCAATGCGGTGGACTTTATTGCCGAACTGCGCCAGGCACAGGACTGGGCCCAAGTGCCGGTGGGTCGGCGCGTGGTGGTCATTGGCGGGGGCATGACCGCTGTGGACGCCGCCGTGCAGTCGCGCAAACTGGGGGCGCAAAGCGTCACCATGGTCTATCGCCGGGGCAGCGCCGATATGGGTGCATCCGGCCACGAGCAAGCCTGGGCGCTGGAAAACGGCGTCCACATCCAGCACTGGGCCAGCCCGGTGCAAGTGCTGAGCGAAAACGGCCACGTCAGCGGCGTGGAGTTTGAGCGCACGCAGATGGTGGGCGGCAAGCTGCAAGCTGGTGGTGAGCGCTTTGTGGTAGCCGCGGACATGGTGCTCAAAGCCATCGGCCAGACCATGGTGGCCCAGCCCCTGGGCAGCGCGCTCGAATTGCAGTCCGGGCGCATACGCACCGATGCCGAGGGCCAGACCTCGCACCCGAAAGTCTGGGCCGGTGGTGACTGTCGCGCCGGTGGACGCGACCTCACGGTCGAAGCCGTGGAGCACGGCAAAGTCGCTGCGCGCGCTATCCATGCCACCTTGGTAGCCGCTTAAAGCGGCCCCCGCTACCTCATTCGGAGAACACACACCATGGCCGACCTCAGTACCGTATTTGCAGGCATCCGCAGCCCCAACCCTTTTTGGCTGGCCTCTGCGCCACCGACCGACAAAGCCTATAACGTCAACCGCGCTTTCGAAGCCGGTTGGGGCGGCGTGGTTTGGAAAACTTTGGGCGAAGACGGCCCGCCCATCGTCAACGTCAGCGGCCCGCGCTACGGCGCGCTGCACACACCCGACAGGCGCCTAATTGGCTTGAACAATATCGAGCTCATCACCGACCGCGACCTGCACCTCAATCTGCGCGAAATCAAAGAGGTCAAGCGCAACTGGCCGGACCGCGCCATGGTCGTGTCCCTCATGGTGCCTTGCGAAGAACAGGCCTGGAAATCCATCTTGCCGCTGGTGGAAGACACCGGCGCGGACGGCGTGGAACTGAACTTCGGCTGTCCGCACGGCATGAGCGAGCGCGGCATGGGCGCCGCCGTAGGCCAGGTGCCCGAGTACATCGAAATGGTCACCGCCTGGTGCAAGCAATACAGCCGCCTGCCAGTGATCGTGAAGCTCACACCCAATATCACCGACATCCGCCACCCGGCGCGCGCTGCCAAGAAAGGCGGGGCCGATGCGGTATCGCTCATCAACACCATCAATTCCATCATGGGCGTGGACCCGGACAGTCTGGCCATGAGTCCCTCCACCGGTGGCATGGGCTCGCACGGCGGCTATTGCGGCCCGGCGGTCAAACCGATTGCCTTGAACATGGTGGCCGAAATCGCCCGGGACAAGGAAACTGCGGGCTTGCCCATCAGCGGCATTGGCGGCGTAGGCACTTGGCGCGACGCGCTGGATTACCTGGCCCTGGGCGCAGGCAATGTGCAGGTGTGCACCGCCGCCATGGTCTATGGCTTCAAGATCGTGCAGGAAATGCACAACGGCTTGTCCAATTACATGGACGACAAAGGCTTTAGCAGCGTCTCCGAAATCGTCGGCAAAGCGCTGCCCACCGTCTCGGCCTGGCAGTTCCTGAACTTGCAACACATCACCAAAGCCGTCATCAACCAAGACAGCTGTATCCAGTGCGGGCGCTGCCACATCGCCTGTGAAGACACCTCGCACCAAGCCATTACCGCCAGCAAAGACGGCAAGCGCTACTTTGAAGTGCAAGAAGACGAATGCGTGGGTTG
>CANFJQ010000103.1 GCA_947447615.1 Comamonadaceae bacterium | reverse complement strand
GTTTAAGCAGCGAGTGCGAAACGTTCGTCGTTTGCAGTTAGTTTGTTTGAATCTGTTTTACGAGCGCATTCAGCTCGACATGCACCACAGCGATTCCGTACCCACGTCGAAACCAGTGCAGCCCCAAGCCTTCTATTTTAGGCCTGGGATAGCAGTTGCAAGAGCTCGGCCGGAGAATTAATCTGCGCATCGGCTTGCCAGGCGGCTACATCCGATGCGCTGCCTAGATAGCCGTAGGTGGCAGCCACCGTACCCATGCCTGCCGCCTTGCCGGCCACAATGTCGCGCTCGTCGTCGCCCACATACATACAAAGCTCAGGGGCCACACCCAAGCGGCGCGCCGCTTCCAGCAAGGGCTCCGGATGCGGCTTAGAGAACTGCGTGGTATCGCCGCCCACGATGGCCCCGGCGCTGCCAAACAAAGGCATAGCCGAAGTCAGTGGCAAGGCAAAGCGCTCCGACTTGTTGGTCACCACGCCCCATTGCAAGCCCTGCGAATGCAAGGCTTCGATCAAGCTTGGCACGCCCTCGAAAGCATGGGTGTTATCCAGCATGCAAGCCTGGTAATTGGCAAAAAACTCTTCGCGCAAGAGCTCATAGTCCCCATGGTCCGGGCCTATTCCAAAGGCTACTTGCAGCATGCCCCGCGCACCGGCGCCGCATAGTGGGCGGTACTTCGCGAAGTCAAGCGATGGCAAGCCCCGCTTCACGCGCATGGTATCGGCTGCACCGGCCAAATCCGGCGCGCTGTCGATAAGCGTTCCGTCCAAATCAAACAACACGGCACGCATGCCAGCAAACTTTTGCATCGAATTTCAACCTAAGCGTTGGCAGGCAAACAGGTAATTGACGCTGGTGTCGGGCACCAGTGCATAGCGCCGTGTGAGCGGGTTGTAGCCCATGCCATTGGTTTGCCTGAGCTCAAGACCGGCGTCGCGACAGTAGCCCGCCAACTCACTGGGGCGGATCAGCTTGGCGTACTCGTGCGTACCACGTGGAAGCAGGTTCAAGACGTACTCCGCACCAACGATGGCAAATAAAAACGACTTGGGGCTGCGGTTGAGCGTGGAGAAAAACACCCAGCCGCCGGGCTTCACCAAGCGGGCACAGGCCCGCACGACGGACGCCGGGTCGGGCACATGCTCCAGCATTTCCATGCAGGTCACCAAATCAAAGGACTCCGGTTTTTCGGCGGCTAAGGCTTCGGCGCTGATTTCACGGTATTGCACATCCGGCGTTTGCGCCTCCATGGCATGCAGCTGCGCCACGCGCAAGGCCTTGGTGGACAGGTCAATGCCTAGCACCTGGGCGCCTTTACGGGCCATAGAGTCGGCCAAAATGCCGCCGCCACAGCCCACATCCAGGGCGTGGATGCCCCTGACCGGGCACAAACTGTCTATCCATTGCAAGCGGAGCGGGTTGATTTGGTGCAAGGGACGGAATTCGCTTTCAGGGTCCCACCAGCGGTGGGCCAAGTCCGAAAACTTGGCAAGTTCTGCCGGGTCAGCATTCACAGGTTGGGCGCTTGGCATGACATAGGACTTTCTTAACGGGACAAAAAATACCAACCGAGTTCGACAGCACCTTGGACGAGGCGCCAACAAAAAGGCCCGCCAAAGCGGGCCGATTTGCAATTGCGCTAAGCCTTATTTGGCAGGGCGGGTTCCGATGACTTCCACCTCAACACGACGGTTTTTGGCTTGGCCTTCTTTGGTCTTGTTGTCAGCAATCGGGCTGCTCTCGCCCTTGCCTTCGGTGTAGATGCGGTTTTTCTCTACACCCTTAGACACCAAGTAAGCCTTGACAGCGTCCGCACGCTTGGTCGACAGGGTTTGGTTATAGGCATCTGAGCCGACCGAGTCAGTATGGCCGACCGCGATGATGACTTCCAAGCTAATACCTTGCAGTTTGCCAACCAGATCGTCGAGCTTGGCTTTGCCTTCTGGCTTGAGCACCGACTTGTCAAAGTCAAAGAACATATCGGCCGCATAAGTCACTTTGCTTGCTGCGGCAGCGGAGGCAGCAGCGGGCGCTGGGGCAGCAGCGGGCGCTGGGGCAGCAGCGGGAGCGGGAGCTGGAGCAGGTGCTGGGGCTGGAGCAGGTGCTGCGGCTGGAGCCGGCGCGGGCGCTGGGGCGGGTGCTGGAGCCGGCGCAGCTGCAGGTGCCGCTGCAGCAGGAGCGATAGCGCCGTCGCAGCCAGGAGCAGCCGTCGCGGGTGTCCAGGAAGAATCGCGCCAGCACTGGCCGCTGCCGTTTTTCCAAGCATCGCCAGCGGCGCTGCGCCAATTGTGAATTTCCTGGGCGCCAGCCAAAGATGCCAACGCAAAAGCGGCAACTCCAATTGCGATCTTGTTCAAATTAATCACGGTGTTTCCTTTTCGGGTTCAAAGCAGCAAGGAGCTGCGGGACAATAAAACGTACGCCTGGGGTGCTGAACACCGGAAAAGCGTTCCCGCTATTGTGCCACAGCGTTTTGCCTCCTCTGAGCTAGCTCCACACGTAAAAACCCCAAATAGGGGCGGGATAGCGTGAATTTTGCCCTGAATCAAGCACCCCGAGTCGGCGCCGCGCTGCATGGGCCGCGGGACGTAGAATCAAAGGTTGCCCCCTAGACTTCGTTAGCCCCACTCCACCATGACCCAGTTCGCCAAAGAAACACTCCCCATCAGCCTCGAGGAGGAGATGCGGCGCAGTTACCTCGACTACGCCATGAGCGTGATCGTCGGGCGCGCCCTGCCCGACGCCCGTGACGGCTTGAAGCCGGTGCACCGCCGGGTGCTGTTTGCCATGCACGAGCTAAACAACGACTGGAACCGCGCTTACAAAAAATCCGCCCGTATCGTCGGGGACGTGATTGGTAAGTACCACCCCCACGGCGACCAGTCGGTCTATGACACCATCGTCCGCATGGCGCAGGACTTTTCCATGCGCCACATGCTGGTGGACGGGCAAGGCAATTTTGGCTCGGTGGACGGCGACAACGCCGCCGCCATGCGCTATACCGAGATCCGCTTGGCCAAAATTGCCCATGAATTGCTGGCTGATCTGGACAAAGAAACCGTCGATTTCGGGCCGAATTACGACGGATCCGAGAAAGAACCGCTGGTTTTGCCCACCCGCATCCCGAATTTACTGGTCAACGGCTCGGGCGGCATTGCGGTGGGCATGGCGACCAATATCCCGCCGCACAACCTCAATGAAGTGGTGGACGCTTGCCTGCATTTGCTGCGCAACCCGGATGCCAGCGTAGACGATTTGATGGAGATCGTGCCCGCGCCCGATTTCCCCACCGCCGGCATTATTTACGGCATCAACGGTGTCAAAGAAGGCTACCGCACCGGTCGCGGCAAAGTGGTGATGCGGGCCAAATGCCATTTTGAGGACATCGATAAAGGCGCGCGCCAGGCCATCATCGTCGACGAGTTGCCCTACCAGGTCAACAAAAAAACCCTGCAAGAGCGCATGGCAGAACTGGTGCACGAGAAAAAAATCGAGGGCATCAGCCATATCCAGGACGAATCAGACAAGTCCGGCATGCGCCTGGTCATT
Organism: Comamonadaceae bacterium; assembly: GCA_947447615.1. Taxonomy (GTDB): domain Bacteria; phylum Pseudomonadota; class Gammaproteobacteria; order Burkholderiales; family Burkholderiaceae_C; genus Allorhodoferax. The sequence continues at coordinate 7,208 of CANFJQ010000103.1, read as the reverse complement.
GAACTCAAGCGCGGCGAAGTGCCCGAGGTGGTGCTCAACAATCTGTACAAACAGACCCAGTTGCAAGACACCTTTGGTATGAATATGGTGGCCCTGATCAACGGGCAGCCCAAGCTGTGCAACCTAAAAGACCTGATTGAAGTCTTTTTGCAGCATCGCCGCGAAGTCGTTACCCGCCGCACCGTTTTCAACCTGCGCAAGGCCCGCGAGCGCGGCCATGTCCTGGAAGGCCTGGCAGTCGCGCTGGCCAATATCGACGAATTCATCGCCATCATCCGCAACGCCCCCACCCCGCCGGTGGCCAAGGCCGAGCTGATGACCCGCAGTTGGGACAGCAAGCTGGTGCGCGAGATGCTGACCCGCAGCCGCATGGACGGCGGCCTGCTCAATGCCGACGATTTCCGCCCCGATGGCTTGGACAAATCCTTAGGCATGGGCAGCGACGGCCTGTACCGCTTATCGGACACGCAAGCGCAGGAAATCCTGCAAATGCGCCTGCAACGCTTGACCGGCCTGGAGCAGGACAAGATCGTTAGCGAATATAAAGAGGTGATGTCCGAGATTGAAGACTTGTTGGACATCCTGGCCCGCCCCGAGCGCGTCTCCACCATCATCGGCGAAGAATTGGCCGCCATCAAACAAGAATTTGGCCAATCCAAGCTGGGCGCGCGCCGCAGCCTGGTCGAGCACAGCTCCTACGACCTGAGCACCGAAGACCTGATCACGCCCACCGACATGGTGGTCACGCTCAGCCACAGCGGCTACATCAAGAGCCAACCCCTGGGCGAATACCGGGCCCAAAAGCGCGGCGGACGCGGTAAGCAGGCCACGGCGACCAAAGAAGACGATTGGGTGGACCAACTCTTTATCGCCAACACACATGACTACATCTTGTGCTTCTCTAACCGGGGACGTTTGTACTGGCTCAAGGTCTGGGAAGTGCCACAGGGCTCGCGTGGTTCGCGCGGGCGGCCTATCGTCAATATGTTCCCGCTGCAAGAGGGCGAAAAAATCACCGTGGTGCTGCCGCTGACCGGCGACAAACGCAGCTTTCCGGCGGACCAATTTGTGTTCATGGCAACCTCCATGGGCATCGTCAAAAAGACGCCATTGGATGACTTCAACAACCCGCGCAAAGTGGGCATCATTGCCGTCAACTTGGACGAAGGCGACTACCTGATTGGCGCTGCGATTACCGACGGAGAGCACGACGTGATGCTGTTCTCCGACGGCGGCAAAGCGGTGCGCTTTAACGAAGACGAAGTGACCGCGCACGGCCGCCAGTCGCGCGGCGTCAAGGGCATGAACCTGGAAGAAGGGCAAACGGTTATTGCCATGCTGGTGGCCGAGGATGAGCAGCAAAGCGTGCTGACCGCTACCGAAAACGGCTACGGCAAGCGCACCAGCATCACCGAATACACCCGCCACGGACGCGGCACCAAGGGCATGATCGCCATCCAGCAAACCGAGCGCAACGGCAAAGTCGTGGCCGCCACCTTGGTGCACGTGGACGACGAAATCATGCTGATTACCGACCGTGGCGTGCTGGTGCGCACCCGCGTATCCGAAATCCGCGAACTCGGCCGCGCCACCCAGGGCGTGACGCTGATTAGCCTGGACGAAGGCTCCAAACTCAGTGGCCTGCAACGCATCGTGGAAAACGATGCCAACCCTTCCGAAAACGCAGCGGACAATCCCACCGACAACGCAGCCGACAGCGCACCCGAAGGTGACGCCAGCGAAGAATGAGCCTGGCCGCGTGACGCGCCCTTTTAACTTCTCCGCCGGCCCGGCCACCATGCCTTTGGAGGTACTGCAGCGGGCTGCCGCTGACATGTGCAATTGGCACGATGCCAACGGCAAGCCCAGCGGCATGGGCGTGATGGAAATGAGCCATCGGGGAAAAGCCTTTGGCAGCATCATGCAACATGCCGAAGCTAGCCTGCGCCGCTTGCTGGCCGTGCCCGAGGAATTTCATATTTTGTTTATGCAAGGCGGCGGCCAGGCGCAAAACGCCATCGTCCCCTTAAACCTGTGCGGCCCCGCGCCCGGTAAGCCGAATGTGGACTTTGTGTTGACCGGCAGCTGGAGCCAAAAATCCTGGCAGGAAGCGACCAAATACAGTGCGCCGCATATTGCTGCTAGCGCGCAGGAATCGGCGTTTCACGACATCCCGGACCCCGCCAACTGGCAGCTCAGCGCAGGCGCGCGCTATGTGCATATTTGCAGCAACGAGACCATCCACGGCGTGGAGTTCCACAGCCTGCCCGAGCTGCGCGCCTTGGGTTCAGACGCGCCACTGGTGGTGGACTTTTCCTCGCACGTGGCCTCCCGCCCGGTAGATTGGAGCCGCGTCGGCTTGGCCTTTGCCGGTGCGCAGAAAAACTTGGGGCCCGCCGGGCTCACACTTGTCGTGGTCCGCGACGACTTATTGGGCGCCGCATTAGACATCTGCCCCAGCGCTTTCAATTTCAAGAACATCGCGGCCAACGCCTCCATGTTCAACACCCCGCCCACCTACGGTATTTACATGGCGGGCCTGGTATTTGACTGGTTGGAGCAGCAAGGCGGCATCGCGGCCATCGAGGCGCGCAACATCGAAAAAGCCGCCCTGCTCTACCAGGTCATTGACGACTCGGACCTGTATTTCAACCCCGTCGACCCCACCTGCCGCTCGCGCATGAACGTACCCTTTTTCCTGCGCGAACCGGCTTTGGAGCGCGCGTTTTTGCAGGGCGCAGAGCAAGCCGGACTGTTGCAACTCAAGGGCCACAAATCGGTAGGTGGCCTACGCGCCAGCATCTATAACGCTATGCCCCTGGAGGGCGTGCAAGCGCTGGTGGCATTTATGCGATCATTTGAACGCACCCGCGCTTAAAGGACTGTTACATGGCACTGACACTGGCTGAACTGCGTACCCGTATCGACGCCCTCGATTTGGAATTGCTCGCCCTGCTCAACCGCCGCGCTGCACTGGCCCATGAGGTGGGGGAACTGAAAAAAGGCGAAGGCTCGGTGGTATTTCGCCCGGAGCGCGAAGCCCAAGTCATCGCCACGCTCCAGCAAGCCAATGCCCAAAGCGGCCTGGCGCATACCTTGCAAAGTGACAGCGTGGCCTTTGTGTGGCGCGAAATTATGTCGGCCTGCCGCGCTTTGGAGGCGCCGCAGCGCGTAGCCTATCTAGGCCCCGCAGGCACCTTTAGCGAAGAGGCGGCGCTGCGCTTTTTTGGCTCCAGCATCGCCCATGTGCCCTGCGCTAACTTTGACGAAGTGTTTCACGCAACGGCGGCGGGTTCGGCGCAATTTGGTGTGATCCCGGTGGAAAACAGCAGCGAAGGTGTGGTGACGCGCTCGCTGGATTTGCTCTTGACCTCGCCACTGCACATCATCGGCGAAACCAGCTTGATGGTGCGCCACCATTTGCTGCGCGCCAGCAACAGCCTGGAGGGTATCGAGGTCGTGCTGGCGCATCCGCAGGCGCTGGCCCAATGCCAGAACTGGCTCAGCACCCATTTGCCGCATGCCGAGCGGCGCGCCGTCTCCAGCAATGCCGAAGGCGCGCGCCTGGCGGCCCAAGAGCCGGGCTGGGCGGCGATTGCCAGCGAGCGCGCAGGTTCGGCCTTTGGCCTGCACTTGGCGGCCCGCGCCATCCAGGACGATGCCTTTAACCGCACCCGCTTTGTGGTGGTCTGCCTGCCCAGCACCTTGGCCGCGCCCCAGGCCAGCGGGCGCGATTGCATCAGCCTGGTGGTCTCCGTGCCCAACCGGCCAGGCGCGGTGCACGATATGCTGGTACCCCTCAAAAAACACGGCGTTTCTATGACGCGCTTTGAATCGCGCCCGGCGCGCTCCGGGCAGTGGGAGTATTACTTTTACATCGACCTGCAAGGCCACCCCTCGCAGCCCCAGGTGCAGGCCGCGCTGGCTGAGCTGCAATCGCTGTGCGCTTTTTACAAAGTGCTCGGTACTTACCCGCTGGCGGACTGAGGCTTGAAGCGCAGTGTTTGATCAAATCGGACTGGTGGGCTGCGGCCTGATGGGCGGCTCGTTTGCGCTGGCGCTCAAGCGCGCCGGTTTGGTGCGCCGCGTGGTGGGTTTCAGCCCGTCTGAGGCTACGCGCCAGCGCGCGCTGGATATGGGCGTGATTGACGCGGTTGCCCTTGACGCATCCCAGGCCGCGCGCGGCAGTGACTTGGTGTTGGTGGCTGTGCCGGTCGCCGCAACGCAAAGTACATTCGCGGCGCTGTCCGCCGCCTTATCGCCGCAAGCCTTGTTGATGGACGTAGGCTCCACCAAGCGCGATGTGGTGCAAGCCGCCGAGAACGCCTTAGGCAACAAGTTGGCGACCTTTGTTCCCGCGCACCCCATCGCCGGCAAAGAAGTGGCCGGCGTAGCCCATGCTGACGTAGATTTATATACCGGCTGCCAAGTCATCCTCACCCCCATGGCGCAAACCGGCACCACGCAATTGGCAAAGGCGCAGGCGGTGTGGGCCGCATTGGGAGCGCAGGTGCGCACCATGAGCGCGCTGGAACACGACAGCGCATTTGCCGCCGTTAGCCACTTGCCGCACATGCTGGCCTTTGCCGCCATGAACGCCCTCAACGCCCAAGACCAAGGCGCGCATTTCCTATCGCTCGCGGGCCCCGGCTTTCGCGACTTCACCCGCATTGCCGCCTCCGACCCAGCGGTGTGGCGCGACATCCTGCACGCTAATCGCGACCAGTTGCTGGTGCAATCGGAGCATCTGCGCGAGGCTTTGCAGGCCTTTGAAGCGGCCCTGGCCCAAGGCGACAGCGCAACTTTGCAAGCACTAATCACCGCCGCCAGCCAATCCCGCGCCGCCTGGTCGCTCAAGCGCTAAGACCCTTAACCCATGTTTGCCACCCGTTTTCTCGATCTCCCGCCCCTAGCCGAAGCCGCTGGCAGCGTCACCCTGCCCGGCTCCAAAAGCATTTCCAATCGGGTGCTGTTGTTAGCCGCCTTGTGCGAAGGCGTCACCCATATCCACGACCTGCTCGACTCGGATGACACCCGCGTCATGCTGGCCGCGCTAGAGGCTTTGGGTTGCACCATGCAGCGCGAGGGCAATAGCCTGCGCCTGACAGGCCTGAACGGGCGTTTGCCGCAAACACCCATCGCCTTGTTTTTGGGCAACGCCGGTACCGCCATGCGCCCCTTGACAGCGGCGCTGGCCGTACTGGGCGGCGACTTCGCGCTCAGCGGCGTGCCGCGCATGCACGAGCGTCCGATTGGCGATTTGGTCGACGCGCTGCGCCAACTGGGCTGTCGCATTGACTACACCGGCCAGCCCGGCTTTCCGCCGCTGCATATCGGCAAACCCGCTTTGCAATTGGACGCAGCTATTCAAGTGCGCGGCGACGTGTCCAGCCAATTCCTGACCGCGCTGCTGATGGCGCTGCCGCTGGTGGCCCAAAAAGACATCGTGATTGAAGTGGTGGGCGAACTCATTTCCCGCCCCTACATCGCCATTACCCTTAATCTGCTGTCGCAGTTTGGCGTGCAGGTGCAGCGCGAGGGCTGGCAGCGTTTTGTAATTCCCGCAGGTAGCCGCCTGCGTTCGCCGGGCACGCTGCACGTGGAAGCCGATGCCTCGTCTGCCAGCTATTTTGTGGCGCTGGGCGCGATTGCGCCGGGCAGCGAAGGCATACGCATCCAAGGCCTGGGCGAAAACTCCATCCAAGGCGACATCCGCTTTATCGAAGCCGCACGCGCCATGGGCGCCATGGTGGACAGCGGCCCCAACCATTTGCATGTGCGCCGGGGCGCCTGGCCGCTCAAAGCCATAGACCTGGACTGCAATCACATCCCCGATGCCGCCATGACCCTGGCCGTGATGGCGCTGTACGCGCAAGGCACCACGGTGCTGCGCAATATCGCCAGTTGGCGCGTCAAAGAAACCGACCGCATCGCCGCGATGGCGACCGAACTGCGCAAACTTGGCGCCAGCGTGCAAGAAACGCCGGACTCGATTTCCGTGACCGCCCCGGCCAACGCTGCCCATTGGCGCGCCGCCAGCATCCACACCTACGATGACCACCGCATCGCCATGTGCTTTTCGCTGGCCGCTTTCAATCCGGCGCAATTGCCGGTGCGCATCCTGGACCCGCAATGCGTGGCCAAAACCTTCCCGGATTATTTCGAAGCCTTGTTCAGTGTTGCGGGCGCAGCGGCGGGCCAGATTCCGGTTTTGTGCATCGATGGGCCTACGGCTTCGGGCAAGGGCACGCTGGCTTCGGCGCTGGCTGCCGCGCTGGGCTACCACTTTCTCGATTCGGGCGCGCTCTACCGCATTGCGGCTTATGCCGCCGTGCAAAGCGGCCTTTCATTGGACGCATCACAAGAAGCGGCGATCGCCAAGCTGGCAAGCGCGATGGATATCCGCTTTGAAGGCGAGCGCGTCTGGCTAGGCGGGCAGGAGGTGAGCGAAGCCATACGCACCGAGCAAGCGGGCATGGACGCTTCGGCAGTGTCCGCCCTTCCCTCCGTGCGTGCCGCACTGATGGAGGTGCAACAAAGTTTCCGTCGCCTGCCCGGCCTGGTGGCTGACGGGCGGGACATGGGCACGATAGTGTTTCCGGATGCGCAACTCAAGGTATTTCTGACCGCCAGCGCCCAGCGCAGGGGCGAAAGACGTTATAAGCAATTGATTTCTAAGGGAATTTCGGCTACACTCGCCCCTCTTTGCGCGGACCTGGCCGCGCGTGACTTGCGGGATACCACCCGCGCAGTTGCGCCGCTTAAGCCCGCACAAGATGCGATGCTCCTAGACAACTCCGAATTGACGATTGAAGAATCGATCTCCCAGGTTTTGGACTGGTGGCAAAGCAAGCAGCTTTTTGATGCCTCTTAATTAGGCGTCACCAAGCTGGCGATAAGCGAAAAGTCCAGGGTTTTCCTGGCACGGCCCCCGAGGCTCCCTTCGCGCTGCATGCGCATGGTTTCGGGGTTCTACAACCTAACCCGCGGTTTACGCCGCACACAACATGTCTGAATCTTTCGCAGCCCTCTTTGAAGAGTCGCAAAAATCGTCTGAAACCCGTATTGGTGAAGTCGTCACCGCCGAAGTCGTTCGTATCGAACACAACTTTGTCGTTGTCAACGCCGGTCTGAAATCAGAAGCCTATGTCCCCCTGTCTGAATTCAAAAGCGACAAGGGCGAACTCGAAGTTCAAGTGGGCGAATTT
>CANFJQ010000102.1 GCA_947447615.1 Comamonadaceae bacterium | reverse complement strand
TCAAGCCCTACGCAGCAGACGGCTCGGTGGAAACCATTGGTGCCAACTTGGAAGGGGCGAAGTACACGCTGGCAGTTCCTGACTATGTGGCCGAAGCCGGTGTCAAAACATTTGCCGACCTGGCTAAAAACGCCGACAAGTTCAGCAAAAAGATTTATGGCATTGAGCCGGGCAACGACGGCAACCGCCTGATTTTGGACATGATCAAGAAAAACGCCTTCGGCCTGGGCGGCTTCAAGATCGTCGAGTCCAGCGAAGCGGGTATGGTCTCGCAAGTGGTGCGCGCCGTGCCCAAAAAAGAATGGATTGTGTTTTTGGGCTGGGCACCCCACCCTATGAACACCAAAATCAAAATGACCTACCTGGCCGGTGGTGATGACTTTTTCGGCCCCAACTTCGGCGGCGCCACCGTCTATACCAACACGCGCAAAGGCTATTCCACCGAATGCGCCAATGTGGGCAAGCTGCTGAAAAACACCAAGTTCAGCCTTGAGGCAGAAAACGAAATCATGTCCTCCATCCTGGACAAAAAAATGAAACCCGAAGCTGCGGCCCAAGCCTGGCTCAAGGGCAATGCCTCCACCTGGGGCAACTGGCTCGCTGGCGTCAAAACCTTTGACGGCAAGGATGTGACCCCCGCGATGATCAGCAAGTAAAACCATGGCGGCCGGTCTGGAAGCCGCGCTCGCGTGGCTCACCGACAACAAGCTCCCGCTGGGCGAGACCATTGCCGCGGGGGTAGATCGCATTACCCAAAGCGCCCCCTGGTTGTTTGACGCGGTTTCCGAAAACCTCAGCGCCCTGGTGCTGGGTTTTACCGGGGCGCTGTTGTGGGTACAGCCCTTGTGCATGGTGGCCTTGCTGACGGCGCTGGCTTGGGCACTGCAACGCTCGGTCAAGCTAGCGGTGTTTGTGGGGGCGGCGCTGCTGCTCATCATCAACATGGGCTACTGGACCGAGACCCTGGAGACGCTCTCGCTGGTGTTGTTTGCCACGCTCACCTGCGTGCTGATCGGCGTGCCCATCGGCATTGCGGCGTCGCATCGGCCTTGGCTGGAGGCGGCCTTGCGCCCGCTGCTGGACTTGATGCAGACCATCCCCACCTTTGTGTACCTGATACCCACGCTCATCCTCTTTGGGCTGGGCGTGGTGCCGGGGCTGATTTCTACCGTTATCTTTGCCTTGCCCGCGCCCATACGCCTAACCACGCTGGGCATTGCCTCGGTGCCGCGCCCGCTGATCGAGGCGGGCCAGGCCTTTGGTGCCACGCGCTGGCAGCTGCTGATTAAGGTGGAGATTCCTTCGGCCTTGCCCAACATCATGGCCGGGATTACGCAATGCATCATGCTCAGCCTGTCCATGGTGGTGATCGCCGCGCTGGTGGGCGCAGACGGCCTGGGCAAGCCGGTAGTGCGCGCGCTCAACTCTGTCAACATCGCCGATGGCTTTGAGGCCGGGCTGGCGATTGTGATTGTGGCTATCGTGCTCGACCGTTTGTGCAAAACCCAAAGCCATGACTGAAAGCCACAGCCCGCAAAGCAGCGCGCTACCGATGGCCGAGTTTCGGCATGTAGACGTAGTCTTTGGCAAGCACAGCGCGCAGGCCTTGGCGCTTCTCGACGCGGGCAAAACCCGGCAAGAAATTTTGGACGCCACCGGCGCAGTGCTGGGCGCGGCGGACTGCAATTTGCAAATCGCCGAGGGTGAGATTTCGGTGCTCATGGGCCTGTCGGGTTCGGGCAAATCCACGCTGCTGCGCTGCCTCAATGGTCTAAACCAAGCCAGCCGGGGCGCGGTGCTGATTCGCGACACGCAAGCCGGGCAAAGCGGCTATGTAGACCTGACGCGCTGCGACGCCGCCACCCTGCGCCGCCTGCGCACCACGCGCGTGGCCATGGTGTTCCAGCAATTCGCGCTGCTACCCTGGCGCACCGTCGCCGAAAACGTGGGTCTGGGCCTGGAGCTCAGCGGCATGCCCAAAGCACAGCGCGAAAAAATAGTCGCTGAAAAGCTAGAGTTGGTGGGCCTGCAGCAATGGGGCAAAAAATACGCACACCAGCTATCCGGTGGTATGCAACAGCGTGTGGGCCTGGCGCGCGCCTTTGCCACGGACGCGGACATCTTGCTCATGGACGAGCCGTTTTCGGCGCTGGACCCGCTGATCCGTGAGCACTTGCAGCAAGAGCTTTTGCAACTGCAAAAACAACTGAAAAAAACCATCGTCTTTGTCAGCCACGACCTGGACGAGGCCATCAAGCTGGGCAACCACATCACCATCATGGAAGGCGGGCGCATTGTGCAATCGGGCGAGCCCGAGCAAGTGGTGCTCAATCCGGCCAACGCTTATGTGCGCGACTTTGTGGCGCATATGAACCCCATCAAAGTGCTGCGCGGCCGTTCGCTAATGACGCCGCTAGAAAAGCTCAAGCACGAAGGCCTGCGCGTGCAACTGGACTGGACCGGCCACCACTGGCTGCAACTGGGCGCCGCCGGCCAACCCGAGCGCGCCGACATCGAAGGCCGGCCCGGCCAACTGCTGGCTTACCACTCACAGCTAAACATCGTGCAAGCGGGTCTGGACGGGCGCAGCATCGCGATGGGCGGCCCGGACATGCTGCTCGAACAGATCATCCACATTCGCCATGCCACCGGCCGCCCGGTGCTGCTGTGCGAAGCAGGTCGCTTTGTAGGTGTGGTGGGCGATGAAGAGATTTACCGGGGTATGTTGCAGACCACGCGGGGCTGAGGCGGCGACAGCCACCCCAGTGCGAATGCGCGTTGATACCTAAACTGGCCCAAGCCATGAGGCAAGCATAGGTTATCTTCCACGTCTTTATCCAGCCTACCGGAGACGCACTTGTTCACACTCACCAGCCTGAACCTTAACGGCATCCGCTCGGCCACCAGCAAGGGGTTGCAAGACTGGCTTCATAGATTGCAAGCAGACTGTTTATGCGTGCAGGAAGTCAAGGCGCAAGCAGCGGACGTGGCCGGGCAGTTTGAGACCTTGGCCGGCATGGCCGGACATTTCCACTTTGCCGAGAAAAAAGGCTACTCCGGCGTAGGCATTTACACCCGCCACGCGCCCAGCGATGTGCGCGTCGGCTACGGCACTGCTGAATTTGATGCCGAGGGCCGCTATGTGGAGTTGCGCTTTGATACCCCCAAGCGCAAACTGTCCATCATCAGTTGTTACTTCCCCAGTGGTTCCTCGGGCGAGGAACGGCAGGAGGCGAAATACCGTTTTCTGGAAGGCATGTACCCGCACCTGCAAGAGCTCAAGCGCACGCGTGAGTTTGTGCTGTGCGGCGACATCAATATTGCGCACCAGGAAATCGACTTGAAGAACTGGAAAGGAAACCGCAAGAACTCGGGCTTTCTGCCGGAAGAGCGCGCCTGGATGACCCGGCTATTGAGCGAAGGTGGCTTGGTCGATGTCTATCGCCAACTCGAGCCCACCGCCACCGACGCGGCCTATACCTGGTGGAGCAACCGGGGCCAGGCCTACGCCAAAAACGTGGGCTGGCGTTTGGATTACCACTTGGCAACCCCTACGCTGGCAGCAGGTGCGCGTCAGCACGCTATCTACAAAGACATGCGCTTCTCAGACCACGCGCCTATCAGCATCGACTACGACTGGGGCTTGTAGTCCTGCTCGATGGTGGCCTCGTGAAAATTCGGCTGCCCAGCACGCGCCTCGCGTCACTTCTTCAGCGCGACACGATGCCAAACGTGCCCGGCGCTTTTTCTATCAAGCCGAAAAAGCGCACCAGGTCCACTTTGCTTCCGCTCACTTTCAAATCATCACTGAGCAAGGTATCTTGGATACCCGCGCTACCGGCGATGATTTTTACGAACAAGGGTTTGGTCAAGGTCAGCGTGGCGTTGGCCTCTGGGTGTTGGCCGCGTTTGAAATGCAGCACTGCGTTTTCTATCCATAAAGCGTAGCTTTCTTTCTGGTCGCTGAGCGTGATATTGATGCGGTAGTTTTTGCCCTCAGCCGCCGGGCCGTCCAGGCTGGCGGCCATGGCTTCTAAAAAGCGCTCCATCGGGGTTTGCAGCAGCAGGTCGATAGCGCCGGCTTTGGACATGCCTTTGGCCGGTGGGCCATTGCGCAACTCTTGCGCGCCGCTTAAATAGGCATTGCGCCAGGTGGCGGACTCGGCGCTGTAGCCCATTTGCTCATAGCTTTTGGCCAGCAGCTCTTTGGCGGCTTTGTTGGAGGCATCAGCCATCACCACGTGGTTGAGCAGCTCGGCAGTCCAGCGGAAATCGCCTTTGTCAAAAGCCTGCTGCGCAGTTGCCAAGGCTTTGTCAGGGCCACCGGCTAGTTCCACATAGCGCTTGCCCACATCCGCCGGGGCCAGCGGATTGAGGTGCGCCGGGTTGCCGTCAAAAAAGCCCAGGTAAAACTGGTACACCGCTTTGACGTTGTGGCGCAAATCGCCATAGTGGCCGCGCACCGCCATAAAGTCGGCGAGCGATTTGGGTAGCTGCACTTTGTCGGCAATCTCAGCAGGCGTGTAACCCGCGTTCATCAGGCGCACGGTTTGGTCGTGCGTATATTTGTACACATCGCGGTGCATGGTGACGAACTGCTGGATATTTGCATTGCCCCAAATCGGCCAGTGGTGCGATGCGATATACACCTCGGCCTCGCGGGTTTGCTCTAAGGCCTGTTCCATGTAAGTCGCCCAGCGTAAAGCGTCTCGCACTTTGGCGCCGCGTATGGGCAGCAGGTTGTGCATGGTTTGCGACAGGTTTTCCGCGCCGTCGTAGAGCTTTTTAGAAGGAATTGAAAAGCTCAGCTCCGCAGGACATTCTGCATTGGGCACGTTGTGAAACACAAAATCTACCCCGTCGATTTGCATAGTCTGATTGGCTTGGTAAATCAACCAGGTCGGCGTCAAGATGCCGATGCTGCCGTAGATCACATCTTTACCTAGGCCGGTATCTACATTGCCTTTGGCGCTGCGCGGCAGGTCGCGGCCAAACTGGTACACCGAACGACGTCCCATTGCGGTGCCGGCCAGCACGTTTTCGCTAGTGGCCTCTTCCATAAAACCGGCAGGGGCCACGATGGGCACTTTGCGCTGTGCCGCATCTTGCTGGGACAAGACGCCCAGCGCGCCGCCGAAATGGTCGGCATGCGCATGCGTCAGCACCAAGCCGCTGACCGGCTTTTTGCCCAGGTGCTGCTCGGCAAAGGCCATGGCCGCTGCTGCGGACTCGCGCGAGGTGAGCGCATCGACCACAATCCAGCCAGTCTTGCCTTCGATAAGCGTGATGTTGGCAATATCAAAACCGCGTAACTGGTACACGCCGTCCATCACCTTGTAGAGGCCAATATTTGCGTTGAGCTGCGCATGGCGCCACAGGCTGGGGTTGACGGTATCGGGCGCTGCGCCTTGCAAAAAATCATAGGCGGCAAAGTCGCGCAAGACGCTGCCGTCGGCCGCAAAAATCTTGCCGTTGGGCCGCGCAATCAGGCCGCGTTTGGCGTCTTCAAAGTCTTGCCCTGAAGCAACGGCAATGGCCTGCACAAAGGCGGCATTTTCCTTCTGCGTGCTGGGGCTAGCGTCGCTGCTGGCACCGCCTATGCCTTGGTTTTTACCGCAGGCTGCCAGCAAAACCGCGAGACCCCATAGACCATATTTCTTCCAGACCAAACGCATGAACGCGCTCCTTATCATTTTTGCGCGCCGCGTTCTTGCGGCAATGCGCCTTTGGGGCCATGGTAACTAAGCAATCCCCATGAACAGTCGCAAATGCGCAGCGCGCAATTGTCACACCCGTTCTATGCCTGTGCGGGGCAGATGTGCAGGGTGAATTGCACTGCGTTTGAGTCATCGGGTTGGGTCACGCGGAAAACGTATACCAGCCCTCGCACACCTCAGCGCAATGCTGCATACGCCAGCGCAATAGCAGAGGCCAGGCGGGCGTTATTGAGCACCAACGCAATATTCGATGCAAGGCTATCCCCGCCGGTGAGTTCATTGACGCGGGCCAGCAAGAACGGGGTGCTGGCTTTGCCGCTGATGCCTTGCGTAGTGGCCTCTTGCAGTGCCTGGGCGATGGCGCGGTCTATGGTTTCGCGCTCCATGGCGTGCTGGGCGGGTATCGGGTTGGCCACCACCATGCCGCCAGGCAGGCCCAGCGCCCACTGCGCGTGCATGGCCTGCGCAATAGCGTGCGCCGAGTCCAGCCGGTAATCGACTTTAAAACCACTTTCGCGGGTAAAAAATGCGGGTAAGGCCGCGGTTTGGTAGCCCACTACCGGCACGCCCTGGGTTTCTAAATACTCCAAGGTTAGGCGCAAATCGAGTATCGACTTCGCCCCCGCGCACACCACCGCCACCGGGGTTTGCGCCAGCTCTTGCAAGTCCGCCGAAATATCAAAACTCTGCTCCGCGCCCCGGTGCACGCCGCCTATGCCGCCAGTGGCAAACACGCGTATGCCCGCTAGCGCGGCGATGCGCATGGTGGCGGCCACGGTGGTCGCGCCATCGGCGCCTGCGGCCACGACAAAACCCATGTCGCGGCGACTGACCTTGGTGACTGTATGGCCGCCGCGACCCAGTCGCTCGATCTGCGCGGCGGACAACCCGGCTTGCAAGCGCCCTTGCACGATAGCCACCGTGGCCGGCACGGCGCCATGGGCGCGCACCTCGGCCTCGACCCGCAGCGCCGTCTCAACGTTCTGCGGATACGGCATGCCGTGCGAAATGATGGTGGACTCCAAAGCCACCACCGCCTGCCCTTGGGCCAGGGCGGTTTGCACTTCGGGGGCGATGTCTAAATACGGGTTCATAGTGGGGTGTGTTGCATGTGGTGTTGCACGGCCTGCACGCTCAGCGTCGGGGCATTGGCGGCGGGGCTACCTAAGGTAATTTCGGCACAGGCCATGGCCCATGCCAGCGCCTTCTCTAGCGGCCAGCCTTGCAAGTGACCATACACCAAGCCGCCCATCAAGGCATCGCCCGCGCCGGTAGCGCTAAGCACCGGCACTGCGCGCGCCGCGCGGTGGCCGCAGCGGCCATCGGCATCGCACCAGGCTACGCCTTGCGCGCCCAGGCTGATCAGCACACGGCCCACGCCCTGGCGGTGCAAGGCCAGCGCGGCGTCGCAGGCGTCTTGCGTGCTGGCAATAGCACGGCCCCACAAAGCCTGCGCTTCCAAGCGGTTGGCCTTCAGCGTGTGGACATGCGCCAGCACCGCACTCAGGCGCGTGCACTTGGCCACCGACACCGCCTCGGCAAACAGCGCCGGATGCGCCACCTCGGTGGTTAGCCACTGCCACACATCGGGCCGTAAATTGCAGTCCGCCACCAGCACCGCCGCGCTGCGCAAGAGCGCCATGTGCGGCTGCAATAGCGCAGGCGTGAGCGCATCCATGATGTCCATGTCGTTCACCGCCACATCCATATCGCCATCGGCGCGGTGCAGGCACACATAGGTGGCGCTGCGCTGGCCGGGCAGCGTCAGGCAGGCGCGCATATCCAGCCCCATGGCCGCGCCCGATTGCCGCAAAGCCTGGCCAAACACATCGTCGCCCAGCACGCCCACCAAGCGCGCGTCTTGCCCCAGGCGCACCAAGTTTTCCGCCACATTGCGCGCCACCCCGCCAGGGCTGCACTGCACCTGGCCGGGATTGGAATCGCCTGCGCGCAGCGCGCTGTGCGCATGAACGGAGACATCCATATTGATGCCGCCTAGGAGGGTGATATGGGGTGGGGACAAGGACTTATCCGGCAAGCAGGCGGCGCGACAGGAGCGACTGCATATCGCGCCGGCCATCTACGATGAGGTAAACCAGCACCTGGCGGTCCAGAACCCGGTAAATCACGCGATAGGGCTTGAAGCTCGTTTGCCGGTACTCCTTGATTCCCAAGGCC
This sequence comes from Comamonadaceae bacterium, assembly GCA_947447615.1. Lineage (GTDB taxonomy): Bacteria > Pseudomonadota > Gammaproteobacteria > Burkholderiales > Burkholderiaceae_C > Allorhodoferax. Next base: position 2,885 of record CANFJQ010000102.1, on the reverse strand, counting down.
AGCAATTCCTTGGGGTAACTGCCTCGCTCTGGGAAGTGCGCCAAATCTGACACAACGCGGCCCAGGCGGTCCAGCACCGAATTGGCGTTGGCGAGGCTATCAAACTCAGCGATGTAGTCGTACAAGGCCTCTAAGTCTTGCTCGGCGCCTTGGGTGAGCAGGACTTGGTATTGCTTTGCTTTGCTGGCCATCAGGCCGCAGCGCGCTTGGCGCGCAATCGGGTGAGCACCTGCGCCACCGGCGTAACCCGACCCGCAGCCAAATCTTGGTTGCCTAGGGCGAGCACCTTGAGCAGCGCCAGCGTCTCCTGGGCTTGCTCATAAGACGCCACATCTTGCAACACCGCCTTGGCCTCGCCATTTTGGGTAATCAGCAAGGGTTCGCGATTTGCAGTTAGCTGGGCCAGCACTTCAGCAGCGTTGGCCTTCAAGTAACTGATGGGTTTGACTTGGGTGGAAAAGTGCATGGTGAATTGACTTGTAAAGGATTAGACTGAATATAGACTTTATTTGGTCTTGAAGCAATGTGAATTCAGTAAAAGAAAAATAGCCTCTTAATTTTTCGTAATTGACAACGCCTTTTCGTGAACTTACCGTCACAGCTTTAATGGCCCGCGTCACGTCCGCTCAGCAGCAATTGCCCCCGCCTGATCCGCCAGCTCTTCAATCCAACCTAGCCATCTTTTGCGCAGCCCCAAGCTGCATCTCGTCCAAGGCCTGCACGCAGGGCTTAAACGAAGGGCTCAATTGATCGTCTTCAGACAAGCGCAGCACATAGGCGCGGGCCAGGTCAAGTGCCCCGCGCCATGTTGTACCGTCCACCGCGCTGTGCAAATTTGCGGCGCTTACGCTGTCGCGTAATACGCCGCCGCTGGTGGGGCTAAAGGCCATGGGCAGCATGTCGTAGGCGGGGCTTGGGGCGTAGGGTTGGCCGCTGTCGCTGACAAAGGACAAATTGCCCGCATGCATATCGGTATTGCCAATCAGCGTGCCAAATGCAAACAGCAGCGCGGCTCTGGCGTGGGCCTCTGGCGTGATGACGCCACCTTGCGCCAACTGCGCGGTAATGACGGGCCAGGGCGCGGTTGCATTGCCCACAAACTCGCCGTCCAATGAGGATAGCGATATCAATGCGCGTCGGCCATGCAAGCCCACGCGGTCAAAGCGCTCTAGCGCTAAAAAGCGCTGCGTGCCCACGTCCAGCAGCCGCGAGCGCGCTGCCGCAATGCCCGCGCCGTGCAGCGTCTCTAGGGCCAGGTGTTCTGCCACCAGCAAGTCGCGCCAGCGGGTGCTGACCGGGCTGACCTCTGCCGCCGTGAACTTGACCAGCACATGCCCCCTTGCGCTCAGGGCGCAAAACTTGGGCTGCTCGCCTCCGGCGGACGACCAGGTCGCATCGGCGCTGATCGCCTGCGCGGCCAAGCGCGGGTAGTCTGCGGGGGTGCAGGCTTGTGGCGTGGGGGCGTTGACAAAGTGGTCGCGGGCCAGCTCGCCCAGCAGCAGATTGCCCACCGGGTCGGCACCGCTGGCCAGCAAGGCGCGCAGCGCATCGGTGTCGCTCCAGTGCCGCACGTCGGCGGGCAGGCCCAGGCTGGGCGCATGGCGGTGGGCATAGGCTCGCCCCAAAAATCCTTGTGGCCGCATGTCGTTCAGCCACCAGGGCAGGCCTTCGTAGTGCGTGCTGACGCCATCGTTCTGCACCATGACAAACCCATCGGGCCGCACCGGGTACAAGGTGCCCAGTGCAACGATTTGGCCGGTGGCGCTGACCCGGTAAACCGCAATATCGGGCAAGGGCCGAAACCGGTCGCGCAGGGCATAGCGGGTGGACCTGGCCGCGCCAATGCGGACGATGTCGCCTGGCATGCTCCCGATCGCCCTCGCGAGCGTAGCCCGCGAAACCTGGAGGCGGACGCGCAGCGCTTCACTGGCCACCGGGCCTGCGGCTAAGGCATCGCGTATGGGGGTGGAGCGGTCATCCATAGCGTGTAATTGAAACGATGTATGTGTCGATATGTGAAACGATACTTGCAACAATTGTAAGGCCAAGACGTGTGCGCTTTTGCTAGCGTCCCTCTGGCCTATGCCGCTGGCAGAACGGCGCATTGAACCTGCAAAAAGTCGGCGTGTGCAAAACGCCTGGATGCCGCACCGGCGATTAATGCCCCGCATACACTCGCCTCGTCGCCATTTCCACCCCGCGCCCCATGGCCCTTCAATCCGTGCAAACAAACAAAGCGCAGCGCCCGCTGCCAAGCGCCGCCGCCCTGCTAGGCCTGGCGCTGCTGGCCTGCCCGCTGGCCGTACAGGCCGCGCCGCAATTGCAGTGCAGCTTTGACGTGAACTCCGAAACCCACCACAAAACTTTTGGTGTGGTGAACGATCCTTACACCACCGAGGCGGTGCCCATTGGCAACCGCTTTCGCTTCAAGGCCATTGTGCTGGCTGCCGGGCCGGACGCCGGGGGGGCATCGGGCCTAGAGAGTATTAATTTGTACGTGTACTACAACACGCGCCGCCAGCCCATGGTCATGCAGCACACCCGCTTTTTGCAACCCGTGGCGCAGACGGCGCCCCAGCCTGATGCGCTGACGGGCCGGGTGTCTTTGTACTCGCCGCTGCTGGGCAAAGAGCTTCAATACCAATGCGCTCTGGCCGAGGTGGCGCCATGATGCGCCGCTCGCATAGCGCAGCGCTGGCCACTAGCGCAATGAAGGGGCGCGCACTTTTTGCAGCGCTCGCCTATGGCCTCTGGCTGCTGGCCTTTATGGCACAGCCCTTGTTCGCGGCAGAAACCAGCCCGACCCAAGCCACCGCCAAGCCAACCCACGTACACGCGGCGAAAAAGCACAAAGACAAAGCGCACCACACTTCCAATAAGCAGGC
>CANFJQ010000101.1 GCA_947447615.1 Comamonadaceae bacterium | reverse complement strand
GGTAGCCGGTCAGCCCATGGTGATGCACACCTTGGCCGCGCTGGCCGCAGTACGGCGTGTGGCCGGTGGCCTGGTGGTTTTGTCGCCTGGCGATGACTTTGCCTGGCCCCAAGGCCCGTCCTGGCCCACCCGCTTTGCGCGCCTGCCCTGCGGCGGCAGCACCCGGGCGCAAAGTGTGTTCAACGGTTTAAAGGCTTTGCAGGCGCTCGGCGTGCGCCCCACCGACTGGGTGCTGGTGCATGATGCGGCGCGTTGCCTCATCACACCGGCGCTGGTCGATAGCCTGATAGACGCCTGCCTGCCCGACGCATGCGGCGGCCTGCTGGCCTTGCCACTGCCCGATACCCTGAAAAGCGAAAGCGGCCGGCGCGTGCAAGCCACCGTGCCGCGGGAGGACAAATGGCTGGCCCAAACCCCCCAAATGTTCCGCCTAGGCGATCTGCACGCCGCCCTGGCTGCCACCGCCGCCAGCGGCTTTGCCGGCGTCACCGACGAAGCCAGCGCCATGGAAATGGCGGGCCAGCACCCGCTGCTGGTGGCGGGCAGCGCGCACAACTTTAAAGTCACCTACCCGCAAGACTTTGCGCTGGCACAGGCGGTGTTGGCGATAAGGGCGCAGGCCCAGGGCTGAACCCGGTCGCGCTGTGCTACTTGCATTTTCATACTTTATAAAGCATACTTAAAAGGTATGTTAAGGAGCAAGAGCATGGTCAGTATGGATGTGACGGTTGCGGAACGCGGGCAAATTGTGATCCCCAAAGAGGCGCGCGACGCCATGGGCCTCAAACCCGGCGCCAAGCTGCAATTGCGCATGGAAGGTGGGCGCTTGTGGATAGAAAAAAAAGTGTCTTTAGACCTGAGCCGCTGGATTGGCACGGCAGAGGACGATGGATTGACCAGCGAGCAGGCTGTGTCCGAACTGCGTGGCCGCCCGGTACCCTGGACTGACAAGGACGCTACAGCGTGAAAACCGCAGTGGACTCCAGCGTCCTATTCGACATCGTGAAAGGCGCGCCGGGTGCTGCCAAGGCGCAAGCGGCCCTGGAGGTGGCCTTGATGCGCGGCAGCTTGTGCGTGTGCGCGGTGGTGGTGGCCGAACTCGGTCGCTATTTCAAGCAGGGGCAGGATTTGCAAGACTTTCTGGTCGATTGCCAGATCGATTACGACCCCATTGGTGCGCCCGCGGCGCTGGAGGCTGCGCGCATCATGCGCGAATACGCCAAAAACAAAGGCCCGCGCGACCGGGTTGCGCCTGATTTTTTAATCGGCGCCCATGCGCTGGTGCAAACCGATGCCTTGCTGAGCAATGACAGCGGATTTTTCCGGCATTATTTTGCGCAGTTACAAGTCATCACAGCCGATGGCGTGGCCTAAATGCATTTCATGACCTGGGCCACACCATGAACCCACAGAGCGAGGACGGCGTATGAGTATTCGAATCGGCGAAGGCTGGGACATCCACGCATTGGTAGAAAGCCGACCGCTCATGCTGGGTGGCGTACACGTGCCCTATAGCAAAGGCCTGCTCGGCCATTCGGATGCAGACGCTTTGCTGCACGCGATAACCGATGCGCTGTTTGGCGCTGCGGGCATGGGCGACATCGGCACGCATTTCCCGGATACCGACGCGGCCTTTAAGGGCGCGGACTCCGCCGTGCTGCTGGCCGAGGCGGTGCGCCGTGTCCGTGCGCAGGGTTACAGCATCAGCAATGTGGACAGCACCATCATCGCCCAAGCGCCCAAGCTGGCCCCGCATATGGGCGCGATGCGCACACGCATTGCCGAACTATTAGGTATTGCACCGGACTGCGTCAACGTCAAAGCTAAGACGGCTGAAAAAATGGGCCCGGTGGGCGAGGGGCTGGCGATAGAGGCGCGGGCGGTGGTGTTGTTGCAGCGCGCAAGCTAAGTGTCACTTGCAGCGTCTTTATTGCGCCGCCCAGCCACCATCCATATTCCAAGCCACGCCGCGCACATTGTCCGCAGCTTTGGAGCATAAAAACACCGCCAATGCGCCCAGTTCTTCAGGCGTGGTGAATTGCAGCGAAGGCTCTTTTTCGGCCAGCAATTGGCGCTTGGCTTCCTCGTTGTTAATGCCCAGCGCGGCGGCTTTGGCATCGACTTGTTTTTGCACCAAAGGCGTGAGCACCCAGCCGGGGCAAATCGCGTTGCAGGTGACGCCGCTGGTGGCGTTTTCTAGCGCAGTCACTTTGGTCAGGCCCACCAGGCCGTGCTTGGCGGCTACATAGGCAGACTTTTCCGCCGAGGCCACCAGGCCGTGTACCGAGGCGATATTCAAAATGCGGCCCCAGTTGCGCGATTGCATGCCCGGTAGGGCAAAGCGGCTGGCATGGAAAGCGCTGCTCAGGTTGATGGCGATCACCGCGTCCCAGCGCTCGGGCGGAAAGTTTTCTACGCGTGCCACATGCTGAATGCCCGCGTTGTTCACCAAAATATCCACGCCCCCGAAGGTGGCCTCGGCGTGGCGCACCATGGCTTCGATCTCGGCGGGTTTGGACATATCCGCGCCGTGGTAGCTCACTTGCACGCCCAGCGCCTTCACCTGGTCCACGGCGGCGTCCACCTCGCCAAAGCCGTTCATCACGATGTTGGCGCCCTGGGCGGCCAGGGCTTTGGCCAGGCCCAGGCCGATGCCGCTGGTTGATCCGGTAACGAGGGCAGTTTTGCCTTTGAGCATATGCATTTCTCCAATTCAATGGCTAGGTTCTATTAGGATGCACCCATTATCGAGGGCCTGCGCTACGCGCCCCTTACGGCCACTTTCAAACCCTTGCGCTATTTGACTTATGCAACCAGAACTCCTCTACCTCGACTGCACCGCCCCCGCGCCCCACCGCATGGCCTATTGGCAATGGGGCGACCCGCAGGCCAGCCACACGGTGGTGTGTGTGCACGGCCTCTCGCGCCAGGGGCGGGATTTTGATGTGCTGGCCCAGGCCTTGGTCGAGCGCTCCAAAACGCCGCTGCGCGTGGTCTGCCCCGACGTGGTGGGCCGTGGCAAAAGCGACTTTTTGGCCGATCCGCAAGGCTACCAATTGCCTACCTATGTGGCCGATATGTTGCAACTGCTAGCCCAATTCAAACCCGCCACGCTGGACTGGGTGGGCACCAGCATGGGCGGCTTGATCGGTATGTTGCTGTGCGCGTATGCGCCTTCGGTCGGGGCCTCGGTGCGCCGCTTAGTGCTCAACGATGTCGGCCCAGTGATTGAATGGCGGGCCTTGCAACGCATAGGCCAATACTTAGGCAAAAGCGGGCAGTTCGCCACCGTGCAGCAAGCGGCTGACGCGATGTGGGCGATCAGCAGCAGCTTTGGCCCGCACACGCCCGCGCAATGGCTGGCGCTGTCGCAACCCATGCTCAAGCCCGTGCCCAGCCCGCAAGGCGGCACGGCCTTTGCGCTGCATTACGACCCGGCTATTGCGCTGCCCTTTGGCAGCACCACCGAGCAACAAGCCAAAGAAGGCGAAGCACTCTTGTGGCAGGCTTATGAGGCCATCACCGCGCAGACCTTGTTGCTGCGCGGCGCGCAGTCTGATTTATTGTCCATCGCCACCGCGCAGCAAATGACACAACGCGGCCCCAAGGCGCAATTGGTGGAGTTTGCAGGCGTCGGCCACGCGCCTACCTTGATCGCGCCCGACCAGGTGGACGCCGTCGCCAACTTTGTTTTGGCTGCTTAAAGGGTCGCGCCCAAGTTTTGCCATGAACGCCGCGATCGACTCCTTGCCTGTGCAGGCCGACGCGCTCTCGCGGGCACGTGCATTTGCCGAGCCCCTGCTGGCCAGCGCGCACCTGGACACAGCCGAGAACATGCTCGACCACGCGGACGCGGTGGCGGCGATATTGCGTGGTATCGGCGGGTCGGAGGCTATGCAAGCGGCCAGTTATTTGGTCTATGCCAGCGAACACCTGAACAAACCGCACGAAGTCATCAGCAAAGCCTTTGGCGAAAATTTTGCCGACCTGGCACAAGAGACCACCAAGCTGGTGCGCTTGCAGCGCATGGCGCGCATCGCCCAAAACGCCGCCAGCCGCGCCGGCCAGGCAGCGCCCATGGCGCAAACAGCAGCCGCGCAAACCGAAAGCGTGCGCAAAATGCTGTTGGCGTTTTCCCGCGATTTGCGCGTCGTCATGCTGCGCTTGGCGTCGCGTTTGCAAACCCTGCGCCATTTCGCGGCCAGTAAATTGCCGGTGCCGCCGGGCCTGGCTGCCGAGTCGCTGCAAGTGTTTGCGCCGCTGGCCAACCGATTGGGTATTTGGGACATCAAGTGGGAAATCGAAGACCTGGCCTTTCGCTTTCTGGAGCCCGACACCTACCGCGAAGTGGCCGGCTGGCTAGACCAAAAACGCAGCGCCCGCGAAGCGGCGGTAGAGCAAGTGCGCCAGACCCTGGCCGATGAATTGCAAGCCCAAGGCCTGCAAGCACAAGTGCAGGGCCGGCCCAAACACATTTACAGCATTGTCAAAAAAATGCGCGGCAAGTCTTTGGGCTTTACGCAGGTCTATGACATCCGCGCACTGCGCGTGATCGTGCCCTCGGTGCCTGATTGTTATGCCGCGCTCAGTTGGGTGCATAGCCGCTTTACGCCGGTCACCGAAGAGTTTGACGACTACATCGCCCGCCCCAAAGCCAATGGCTACCAGTCGCTGCACACCGTGGTGCGCGATGGCCAGGGCCAGGCCATCGAGGTGCAAATCCGCACCACCGCTATGCACCAGCATTCCGAGCACGGCGTGGCCGCGCATTGGGTGTACAAAGAAGCGGGCGCCAAGGGCTATGGCGGCGTGTCGGCTACCGGTTCGTATGAAGCCAAGATAGCGGTGCTGCGCCAACTGCTGGCCTGGGAGCGCGAACTGTCGGGCGCTGGGGCCAAGCCCGGCAACGCGCCCGGCGCAAGCGATGCGGCGCTGCTGGACGACCGCATTTATGTCTTGACGCCCGACGCGGCCATCGTGGAACTAGCCCAAGGCGCCACGCCGATTGACTTTGCCTACAGCGTGCACACCAACCTGGGCCACCGCTGCCGCGGCGCGCGGGTCGATGGCGTGCTGGTGCCGCTGAACACGCCGCTTAAAAACGGCCAAACCGTGGAAGTGACCACGGCCAAAGAAGGTGGCCCTTCGCGCGACTGGCTCAACCTGGAGCTGGGCTTTTTGGTCAGCCACCGGGGGCGCGCCAAAGTGCGCGCTTATTTCAACGCATTAGCCCTGGATCAAACGGTGGCCAAAGGCCGCGAAGCAGTGGAAAAACTCTTGCAGCGCGAAGGCAAAACCGCGCTCAAGCTGGATGATCTGGCGGGGCAACTGGGCTTTCATAGCGCCGACGATTTATTTGAAGTGGTGGGCAAAGACGAGTTCTCGCTGCGCAACATCGAAATCCTGCTGCGCCCGCCCGAGCCTGCACCCGATGCGGACGATGTCGTCCACCTCAAAAAACCACGCGCCGCGCCCACGGGCAAAGGCGGCGTGCTGGTGGTAGGGGTGGATTCGCTCATGACGCAACTAGCCAAATGCTGCAAGCCCGCGCCGCCCGATGTGATCAGTGGCTTTGTCACGCGCGGCAAAGGCGTCAGCGTGCACCGCGCCGATTGCTCCAATCTGCGCAACATGGTGCAACGCAGCGGCGACCGCGTTATCGAAGTGCAATGGGGCCAGTCCCCCGGCGCAGCTACCGGCGGCAGCGTGTATCCGGTGGATGTGTCCGTAGAAGCCGCAGACCGCCAAGGCCTGCTGCGCGACATCTCCGAAGTCTTTGCCAAAGAAAAAATGAACGTGATCGGCGTCCAAACCCAAAGCGTCAAAGGCATCGCCTGGATGACCTTCACCATCGAAGTAGCCGACTCAGGGCGCTTGGGCAAGGTGTTGGGGACGATTGGCGGGTTGGCGGGGGTGAGGGCAGCTAGGCGGCGCTAGTCACTTATGGCTATTTATGGATATTTACGGTTATATTCGTGGCTATGCTGAATACGGCCACGCTCACCATCACACCCCATGTCCTGGCGCTCATAGCCCAAATAGACGAGTTCAAAGGCGCCTGGCGCGCGCTAGGCTCCTTGGCGCCTGAAAGGCTGCTGGCGCTGCGGCGTGTGGCCACCATAGAAAGTGTGGCTTCATCAACGCGCATTGAGGGCAGCAAGCTTAGCAATGCCGAGGTTGATGCCTTGCTCTCCAAGGTCAGGATCAAAAAATTCACCACCCGTGACGAACAAGAAGTAGCGGGCTATGCCCAGGTGATGGAGCTGCTGTTCGCGTCTTGGGAGCATATTCCCTTCAACGAAAACCATATCCAGCAACTGCACCGTGATTTGCTCCAGTACAGCAGCAAGGACGGCCACCATCTGGGGCAGTACAAAAAGGTCTCCAACCACGTGGCCGCCTTCAACGAGCAAGGCGAACAGGTGGCCGTGGTGTTTGAGACAACCAGCCCTTTTGACACGCCACGCCGGATGCAAGAGTTGGTGGAGTGGGTACGCCATGCCAGAGAGAACAAGACGCTTCACCCCTTGCTCATCGTGGCCGTGTTCGTGGTGGTCTTTTTGGAGATTCACCCCTTTGAGGATGGCAATGGCCGCTTGTCGCGCATCCTGACCACGCTGCTCATGCTCCAACTCGGCTACAGCTACGTACCGTACAGCTCCCTGGAAAGCATCATCGAACAAAACAAAGCCGGCTACTACCTGGCGCTGCGCCAGACGCAAACCACGATTCGCACGGATAGCCCCAACTGGCAACCGTGGGTCGTATTTTTTCTGTCATCGCTGGCGTCCCAGGTTAAACGCCTTGGTGAAAAGGTGGGCCAGGTACACACGCTCTCCCAGCGATTGCCCAAGCTCTCAGCGGACTTGATTTCCATGACCCAAGAACATGGGCGTCTCACAATCGCGCAGGCAGAGGCGCAAACCGGCGCGAACCGCGCCACTATCAAGGCGCACTTGGCCAAACTTGTGAGGGGTGGTCACTTGGTCCAGCATGGCGTCGGGCGCGGCACCTGGTATGTCGCAGGCACCGGCTAACCGCCCAAAAAATAATTCGCCAGCCTTACTGCGTCCCAAAAATCCGATCCCCCGCATCGCCCAAGCCCGGCAGGATGTAGCCGTGTTCATTGAGCTCGCGGTCGATAGCGGCGGTGTAGATTTCTACGTCGGGGTGCGCTTCGTGCAAGGTGTTGATGCCTACCGGGGCGGTTAGCAGGCACATGAATTTGATGGACTTGGGCTTGCATTGTTTGATGCGCGTAATCGCCGCCACCGCCGAGTTGCCGGTGGCCAGCATCGGGTCCACCACCACCACGTCGCGCGATTCCATGTCTTTGGGCATCTTGAAGTAGTACTCCACCGCTTGCAGGGTTTCGTGGTCGCGGTACAGGCCGATGTGACCCACGCGCGCGCCGGGCACCACATTGAGCATGCCGTCCAAAATGCCGTTGCCCGCACGCAATATCGATACAAACACCAGCTTTTTGCCGTCAATCATCTTGGCTTGCATCACTTCCAGCGGCGTCTCGATCTGTACGTCCTGGGTCGCCATATCACGCGTCACCTCATAGGCCATCAGGCTGCTCAGTTCATTGAGCAGGCTGCGAAAGCTGTTGGTACTGGCCTCTTTTTTGCGCATCAGTGTGAGCTTGTGCTGTACCAGCGGGTGGTCGATCAGGTGGACATGGGGCCGGGCGGCGGGGGAGATGGCAACAATTGTCATGGCTTGGCGGTCAAAAGGTTGAAGGGGGCGCGCCCCGGATGGGCAAACTCTAACCCATAGCCCCGCACCCGCCGCCAGAGCCGCCAGTGGCTTAGGGGCTGGCCCTGGTCTTCCAGTCCCGAAATACGTCGATGTCCACCCCATCCGGGTAGTTGAGCAGGCCGGGCTTAAAGCCTTTTTCGCCTTTGCGCCCGTATTGCCAGATGATTTTCTTGGTCTCACGGTCGATCACGATCACCCGGTCGTTCAGGTCATCGACCACCAAAATATCGCCGGTCAGCGGCAGCTCGCGGGCGATGGAGCAATGGTCCAGGCTGCCCTCGCCGCTGGCCACAAAATATTCCCACACGATTTTTCCGTTGGCAGGGTCAAAAATCACCACCCGCCCGGGCTTGGAAAAGTCCGCCACGATGATGTGTTTGCCGCCCGGCGTGGGAAATGCATCCGAGGGGTAGCGGATGTGCGGCGCCTTCACGCTCCAGACCACCTGCCCAGCCCGCGTCATGCGGGTGATCAAGGCGCCGGTAATCTCGGACACCAGAATGTCGCCGTTGTCTAGCGGAGTCGCGCCATTGGGGTAGGCCAGTTCGCCGGGCGGCTTGTGCGCGCAACGGCCCGGCGTGCCCCATTGCGTGGTGACAGCATTGGTTTTAGGGTCGATGATCAAAACGCGGCAGTTGCGGATGTCAGCCGTCAAAAACTGCCCGTCGGCCAGCAGATGCGCGTCATCGGGGTAATTGAGCAAGCCCGCACCTTTGCCCCGCGTGTCGGGCATGCCATAGGTCCAAGTAATTTGCCGCGTGGCGTAGTCCACGATATGCACATCGAAGTTGTCTTCTTCGCTGACTGCCAGTTGGCTGCCATCGGCAGAAAAATTCACATCTTCATTGCCCCGGTAGAGCTTGAGGCTAGGCGATGAAAACTCCCAGACGATGCGCTTGTCGGGCGCAATTTCGATCAAGCGGTTGTTGCGCCTATCGGCGATCACGATGGGGTAGGGCAAGGGCTTGCCCCAAGACGGCACCGGCTTGGCGCGGTTGCCAGTGCTTGGCGGAATCGGTGGCAACACCGTGCCGCTGGAGACTTGCCCCGCGCCCAGCATCTCGGCATTGACCTGCACCGGCACGCCGCTGCTTTGGGCGACAGCCGTGGTGATGAGCGCGAACCACATGGCGCACAGCGCGGTTTGTTTTGCGCTGCGCAAAGCTTGTAATAAACGTCGGCCTGCGCTATGCGGCGCGCATGCTGCGCCCTGCTTGTGCGTGGGGGAAGCAGTGACATGTTGGGAAAGTTGCATGGAGTTCGGCGAAGCTATAAATCCGGCATGGCCTAAGGACTCTCAGCCACCGTGCGCCCATGCAAGGGCTGCACCGCGCGGGCATTGGGCGGGAAGACGCTTTGGTAGCGCTGCAACTGCTCGGCGGATACGGTGCGTACCTCTTTCATCACAATCCACAGCACGCCTTGCGTGCAAGGCGCTGCGGTTAGCGAGCCGACATAGCGGTAATAGCCCAACGCAGGCGGCAGCAAGGCGGCAGGGTCCACAGGCCTATTTACCAAGCGGTGTTCGCCATCGGGCTTTGCGGGGATGAGGGGCAACAGGCCTTCGAGTAAGGTATCGGGCGGGCCTAGTCGGTACAAGACTTCGAGCGCCAGCAGTTGCCCCAGCGGGCTTTTGTGCAGCAAGTGCGCCGCCATGACAAATTCTTCACCGGCAATTTGTTCGCCGCCGGGGCTGTGGAAATGGAATTGCTCCAAGCGGTAATGCTGGTCCCCGATGCGCAAGCGGTTGCCCCCGCCCAGGCGCACGCGCACGGTGTGGCCGTCGTTGGCAATCGCGGGCGCGGTGGCGCGGTAGGTAAACACCAGCGGCGCCAGGCTTTGCGAACTGGTGTGCGCGATGTTGATGGGCGATTGCAACTTGCCGTCTTCACACAACCCAGCCCATGCGCTATGGCACAGCGCCAGGCCGGTGAATAGGGTCGCGAAAGCGGCTTTGCGGCCTTGTTTGCGCGGCACTAGGCTGAAAGTAGTGCGGGCGCTTATGGCGCGATTGACGCAAGGGATGCTAGGGGCAAAAGCAGCGCGATGTGGGCACATGCGCCGCAGTCTATGCCTGGGCTTAGCCCCCGGCTTTGCGCAACATCAAACAAGGTGCAGTGGCGCTTGGCGCCGGCCCGATTCAGGCTATCGGCGTCTCTGCGCGGCTTTGGCGCAACTGCCACAGGATGTGCCCGAGCAGCGCAAAAAACACCACCGCCCCGCCGATCAGCGTGCGCTGGCTGGGGATTTCGTTATGAATCAACCAAACCCACAGCGGCCCCAGCACCGGCTCGGCAATGCCGATGAGCGCTGCAATTGCCGAGGGCAGCAGCGGCGCGCCAGTCACAAAAAACGCCATGCCCAAGCCCAGGTTGAATGCGCCAAACATAAACAACAGCCCTAGGTCCACTGGGCTGACCACAAAGGCCGGTGTCATGACCGCAGCGACGCAGGTCGCCATCAAAGCGCCAGTGCAGACGGCGGGCATCATTTGCACTTCGGCGTGGCGGCGGGTAATCACCGTCGCCCCTGAAAACGCCAGCGCAATCAATACCGCCAATCCATCGCCAATCGGCGACACCGTACCGCCTAAAGACTCGGACACCATGATGCCCACGCCGGCAATCACGGCGGCAATCGCCACCCAGGTGTTCAAGGGCACGCGCTCGCCAAAGAGTAAAAAAGCCATCAGCGCGGCAATGAGCGGCACGCCCGCCTGGATCAGCAAAATATTAGCGACCGTGGTGTACGACAGCGCCACCACAAAACAGGTGGATGCCAGCGCAAAACACGCGCCTACCGCGACACCGGCCCAGCCCATGGCGCGAAACAACTGCAAGGTGCCGCGTAGGCCCTGGCGGTGCAGCATGAACCAGAGCAAAAATACCGAGGCAAAGAATGCGCGCCAAAAAACAATCGTCCAGCTTTCGGTGATGCTCAGGTAGCGGGCGATGGTGCCGCCAAAGCTCCAGGCCGTGGCCGAGCCCAGTACCAGCAGCGCGCCGCGCCGGTCAAAGCCCGCAGATTGCATGGCTTAGGCGGCGCCCAGGCGTTGGATCAGTTCGACTTTGTAGCCGTCGGGGTCGGTCACAAAGGCAATATGCGTGGTGCCGCCTTTG
>CANFJQ010000100.1 GCA_947447615.1 Comamonadaceae bacterium | reverse complement strand
GCACTTTGGCGTGCTGGTGGTGCTCAACATGATGATCGGCCTGATTCACCCGCCCTTTGGCATGCTGTTGTTTGTCATCAAAGCGCTGACCGGCATCCCGATAGGCGCGATGATGAAAGAAGGCTGGCCGTTTTTGCTGATGCTGCTGGCGCTGCTGCTGGCCATAACCGTGTTCCCGCAAATCGTGCTCTGGCTGCCGCAGACCATGGGCTACCGCGCTTAAGCATGGCCCGCAAATTGCTAGTCCAAATTGCAAGCGGCAACTTTTAGGCGCCGCTTACAGGCATCCGCATCGTGGCAGGGGCCAAGAATGGCCAAGCGCAGCGGATAGGTAAGGCGTGCAAGCGCCTGGAAGCCAACGCAGGAGTGCGCCATGGCACAAGGAATTGGTATCCAAAGCATGGGCTGGGAAATCCGCTCAGGCCCTTACGCAGGCAACGCAGACGACCGCAAGAAAAAGCGGGAGCAGCGCCTGCGCCAGTTGATCGCGGCCCTGCAATCGGGCTCACTGGACGCTGCGCGACTGGCCTTTAGCGCGGTGGTCAGCCACGACGATGACATGGCACACAACAGCCATATGACGCACATCGGCGCCGCCCTGCAAAGCAGCAACCTGCCCGGCGCCTGGCGTTGTGCGCAAGATTTGCGACATGCCTACCCCTGGGCTTTTGTCGCGCCGCCCAAGCACTTGAGTCATCCGCCGCCCGTCACGCCCCAGCCGCAAGAAGGCAGAAGCTTTACCGACGGCCTCACCGGCCGCTTGTTTGACCTGATCGCCTGAGGTGCTTCAGACGATTTTCACGCTCAGGTTGGGCAGGCCATCGATGTGCATTTCGATCACATCGCCGCGCACCACCGGGCCTACGTTTTCCGGTGTGCCGGAATAAATAATGTCGCCGGGGAATAGCTCGAAGGCCTCGGACAGCTTGGAAATTTGCTCGGCCACCGACCAAATCATCTGGTTCAGGTTGGCGTTTTGTTTGGTTTGGCCATTGACCTTGAGCCAGATGCTGCCCTGGGTAAAGTGGCCGGTGGCGGCCAGCTTGTGGATCGGGCCAATAGGCGCCGAATGGTCAAAACTCTTGCCAATTTCCCAGGGCTTTTTCTCGTCGCCCAGGGCGCGCTGCAAATCGCGGCGGGTCATGTCCAGCCCCAGGCTATAGCCATAAACCAGCTCCAGCGCCTTATCCACCGGGATATTGCGACCGCCTTTGCCAAGCGCCGCCACCAGTTCGGCCTCGTAGTGGTAATTCTTGGTCAGCGTGGGATAGGGATGGTCAGCCACCACGCCAACGGGGACGTTTTGGATCGCATCGGTGGGTTTTTGGAAGAAAAACGGCGGCTCGCGCGTCGGGTCCGAACCCATCTCGCGCGAATGCGCGGCGTAGTTGCGGCCTATGCAATAGATGCGCCGGACCGGGAATTTTTCGTCACTGCCCACGATAGGGATGTACACGCCGGGCACGGGGAAAGGCGTTTTAACTGCGTTCTGGCTGATACCCGGCGTGGCGCAACCGAGCAAAGCGCCAGCGCCCATCAGACCGCTGGTTTGCAATAAATTTCTCTTAGACATCATGGACATAGGGTATCTCCTGTATGTGATTTATGAGCAATGAAAACGGCTTACGCGCTGACCTGCACGCCCCGCCAGAAGGCCACCCGGTCGCGGATGGAGGCGGCTTCGGGCTTGGGGTCCGGGTAGTACCAGACGCAATCGGGATTGAGTTCACCCTCCACCATAAGTGAGTAGTAATGGGCTTGACCTTTCCAGGCGCAGCTGCTGCGGTGGTTGCTGAACTGCACAAAGTCGCGGTTCAGCGCGCTGGCGGGGAAATAGTGGTTGCCTTCGACCATCACGATGTCGTCGCTTTGGGCAATTACGGTGTTTTTCCAAATGGCTTTCATGGGCTTGCTTTCCAAATGTCAGGCGTTGGGCGCTGGCGGGCAAGGGCTTTGGTCCATTGCAGCATCCAGCGGCTCTGGGCGCGATAGTATCCTGCCGCACCGCCAGCCACCCGCCACGTCATGGAAACCATCCCCCTGTTCCCCCTTTCCGCCGGCCTCTTCCCAGACGGCCGCCTGGATCTGCAAATTTTTGAAGTGCGCTACCTCGACTTGGTGCGCCGCTGCCACCGCGAGCAAACGCCGTTTGGCGTGGCCTGGATAGAGCAAGGCCAGGAAGTGACCGTGCCCGGCCAGCAACCCACCTTGCACAGCTATGGCACCCTGGCCCATATCGACAGCCTGGAAACCGTGCAGGCCGCGCTGCTGCGCGTACGCTGCCACGGCGGCCAGCGCTTTGCCCTGCACCGCACCCATGCCGGCCCGCTAGGCGTGTGGCAGGGCGAGGTGGAATATTTGGCGCCCGATGCCGCGGTAGACATCCCGCCGGACTTGGAATACCTGGCGCAGCGACTGGGCCGGGGCATCGCACAAGCGCAAGCGGACGGGCGCCTGCCCGAGCTTCCCCTGCTAGCGCCCTTTCGCCTGGACGAATGCGGCTGGGTGGCCAACCGCTGGGCCGAACTGCTGCCCCTGCCCACGATCTACAAACAAGCGCTGCTGCAAGAAGGCGATCCTCTGACGCGCTTACGCGCGATTGACCGCAGCATGGATCGGGAAGATCGAAGCTAGCTGCACCGGGTTTTGCCCGGGCGGGCAATCCCCGATAGCCGCCATCCCCGCTCTGGGTTATCTTCGGGGGATGACTTTGGCCCTCTCCCTTCTTTTTGTCCTGACCTACGCCGCCATTGCTTTTGAGCATCCGCTGGGCGTCAACAAATCGGCGGCCGCCCTGCTCGGCGCGGGTGTGCTGTGGGTGGTGTACGCCATGGCCGGGCCAGAGGCGGGCGCGGTCAATGCCGAGCTGGCTGAATCGCTCACCGGCACGGCGCAAATTGTGTTTTTCCTGATTGGCGCGATGACCATCGTTGAGGTGATTGACGCGCACAATGGTTTTGAGGTGCTGACGCGGCGTATTTCTACCACCCGCCTGCCGGTGCTGATGTGGATGATTGGGCTGGCTACCTTTTTCCTGAGCTCCATTTTGGATAACCTGACCACCGCCATCGTGATGGTATCGCTGATGAAGCGCCTGCTGGACAAGCGGGAAGACCGGCTGCTTTTTGCCGGCATCATCGTGATCGCCGCCAATGCCGGCGGCGCCTGGACGCCGATTGGCGATGTGACCACCACCATGCTGTGGATCGGCGGGCAGATCACCACGCTGGCCGTGATGCAAGGCGTATTTTTGGCCTCAATCGTTAATTTGCTGGTGCCTTTGGTGGCGGCTGCCTGGATGGCCAGCGGGCGCCTGGTGGAGCCGCCCAAGGCGGTGGCCTCGGACAAATCCAGCACTACGGTTGTCGAACAAACCTTGATGTTGCTGCTCGGGCTGGGTGTGCTGGTGCTGGTGCCAGTGTTCAAAGCGGTGACGCATTTGCCGCCCTTTATGGGCGTGCTGCTCGGCCTGGGCGTGCTCTGGCTGGTGGGCGACTTGATGCACAAGCACAAGGACGAGGATGACAAACAAGGCCTGACGCTGGTCAGCGCGTTAGGGCGTATTGATATGTCGGCTATTGTGTTTTTCATCGGCATTTTGTTGGCCGTGGCGGTGCTGGAGCACAGCCATATCCTGCCGGCGCTGGCCACGTGGCTGGACCATGCGGTAGGCCGCCAGGATGTGATCGTGCTCATCATCGGCCTGGTCAGCGCGGTGGTGGACAACGTGCCTCTGGTGGCAGCATCCATGGGCATGTACGACATGGCGCAGTACCCGCCAGACAGTTTTTTATGGGAATTCATGGCCTATTGCGCAGGCACCGGCGGCTCGATTTTGATCATCGGCTCGGCTGCTGGCGTAGCCGCCATGGGCCTGGAGCGCATCGACTTTCTTTGGTACATGCGAAAGATCAGCGGCCTGGCCCTGGCCGGCTATCTGGCGGGCGCTGCGGTCTATGTGCTGCAATTTCATGGCATGCACTAAGGCCGCAGCAAGGGTAATCCCCAGCACAATGCCTTCTACCTGAATCGATTCTTACACCGTGCGCCAATAAAATGGCAGATTGGCATGGCTGAGAGCACCTGCGCTACCAACTGCTTTGATGATTGACTGGAGAACTTATGAACTTTCTTTTATCCCTGTCCAAACGCATTGATGCGTTTAGCGAATGGATGGGCCGTTGGGTGGCCTGGCTGGTGCTGTTTGCGGTGCTCATCAGCGCGGCCAACGCGTCCATGCGCAAGGCCTTCAACATGAGCTCAAACGGCTTCTTAGAGATTCAGTGGTACCTATTTGCCGCTGTATTTTTGTTGGCCTCGGGCTATACGCTTCTGCGGCAGGAGCATGTGAAGATTGACGTTGTTTCCGGGCGCTTCTCCAAGCGCACCCAGATCTGGATCGACATCATCGGTATTTGTGTATTCCTGCTCCCCTTTACCTTCATGATCACCAAGCTGGCTCTGCCGCTGGTCATCAATGCTTATGTGACCGGCGAGGTCTCGTCCAATGCCGGCGGCCTTATCCGCTGGCCGGTCTTTGCACTGCTGCCGCTTGGGATGCTGGTGCTGGCGATTCAAGCGCTTTCCGAGTTGATTAAGCGCATCGCCTTTCTTCAAGGCCTGGTGCCCGACCCCACCAAAAAGCAAGGTAGCAAGACGGCCGAGGAAGAACTGGCCGAGTTTCTGCTGCAAAAAGAAGTGGCCGCCCGTGATGCCGCCCAAATGGGAGCCGCCAAATGAACGAGTTTCTGATCGCCAATATGGCGCCCATCATGTTTGCCTCGCTGATCGTCTTTTTGATGTTCGGCTACGCAGTGACTTTTTCGCTGGCCGCCTGCGGTTTGTTTTTCGGCTTTGTCGCCGTGGAGTTGGGCGTCATCCAGCCCGCCTTTTTGCAAAGCCTGCCGCTGCGCATGTTCGGCATCATGCAAAACGACACCTTGCTGGCGATTCCCTTCTTCACCTTTATGGGCCTGATTTTGGAACGCTCGGGCATGGCCGAAGACTTGCTCGACACCATCGGCCAGTTGTTCGGCCCCATCCGCGGCGGCCTGGCCTATGCGGTGATTTTGGTGGGTGCCATGCTGGCCGCCACCACGGGCGTGGTGGCCGCATCGGTCATCTCCATGGGTCTGATTTCCCTGCCCATCATGCTGCGCTACGGTTACGACCGGCGCGTGGCCAGCGGGGTGATTGCCGCCTCGGGCACGCTGGCGCAAATCATCCCGCCTTCCTTGGTGCTGATTGTGCTGGCCGACCAATTGGGCAAAAGCGTGGGCGACCTCTATAAAGGCGCTTTCATTCCCGGCTTTGTGCTCACTGGCCTGTACATCATGTACATCTTGGTGCTCAGTATTTTTTACCCACAGTCGGTACCAGCCCTGCCCGCAGAGGCGCGCACCATCCGCGAAAAAGACGGCACCTCCGGCCTGCGCTCTTTGCTAATTTTGGTGATTCTGTCCACGGCTGCCGCTATCGGCTTTGCCAAATGGCGCCCGGCCACCGTGGCACTGGACGAACTGATCGTCACCTCCATGTGCGTAGGCGTGGGCGTGGCCTTTTTTGCGTCCGTCGTCAACCGGATCACCAAGATGGGTCTGCTCTCCAATATGGCCGAGCGCGTCACCTTTGTGATGATTCCGCCCCTAGCCCTGATTTTTCTGGTGCTGGGTACGATTTTTCTGGGTATTGCAACGCCCACCGAGGGCGGCGCAATGGGCGCGGTGGGTGCACTGGTCATGGCGATTGCGCGCGGTCGTATCGACCTCAAGCTGATGCGCCAGGCCATGGACTCGACCATGAAGCTGTCCTGCTTTGTGCTGTTTATCCTGATCGGCGCTACCGTGTTCAGCCTGGCCTTTCAAGGCGTGGACGGGCCAAAGTGGGTGGAGCACCTGCTCTCAGGCCTGCCGGGTGGACAACTCGGCTTCTTGATTGTGGTGAACATTTTGGTGTTCGTGCTGGCCTTCTTCCTGGACTTCTTTGAGCTGGCCTTCATCATCGTGCCGCTGATCGCGCCGGTGGCCGAAAAGCTAGGCATTGATTTGGTGTGGTTTGGCGTGCTGCTGGCGGTGAATATGCAAACTTCGTTCATGCACCCGCCTTTTGGCTTTGCCCTGTTCTACCTGCGCAGCGTGGCGCCCAACGAAGACTATGTCGACAAAGTGACCAAAAAGCCAACCAAGCGCGTCACCATCGAACAAATTTACTGGGGCGCCGTGCCCTTTGTGCTGATTCAGATTTTGATGGTTGGCCTCATCATCGCCTTCCCCACCTTGGTCTCCAGCGGCCTGACCAAAGACCCGACGGTGGATGCGGAAACCGTGATGCAGCAATTGCAGTCTGACTCGCAACAAAAGACCGACGACAAAGCGGCCGCTGAAAAAGCCAATGCCGGCACAGCAGAAGAAAAAGAAGACCCCATGGCGCGTATGCTGGAGTCGATGAAGGAAGAGCCGGCTAAGAAGCCTTAACCGGTAAGCTCCAAGCCTGTCCTACAGGCTTGGAGGGTCGTCTTGTAAATGCGTGGCACCTTCTAATTGCCAGGCGTTAAAAAACCCCGCCAAGGCGGGGTTTTTTGTGGGCTGAAAACCTGGTAAAGGTTTACAGCTTTTGCGCTTGCATGAAGTCATCCATAGATGCTTCTGCCAGGCTGAACCACAAATTACCCTCTTTGCGGAAGGCCGAGTAATCAGCATAGATTTTTTTCCACGCTGGGTTGGTATCGCTGAGTTCGGCGTAAATGTCAGTAGCCGATTTGAAAGCCGCAGACATAATTTCCTTGGGGAATGCATGCAATTTGGCGCCTTGGCCCAGCAGGGTTTTCAGAGCAGGCATATTGCGCGCGTCGTACTTGGCTTGCATGTCGGTGTGCGCGAAAGCTGCTGCGCATTCGACAATTGCTTTGTATTCTGAAGACAAGCTGTCATAGGCTTTCTGGCCCACATACAGCGACAACTGCGGGCCCACTTCCCAAAAACCGGGATAGTAGTAGTGTTGAGCCACTTTGTTCAAACCCAGCTTCAGATCGTCGTAAGGGCCGACCCATTCGGCAGCGTCGATCGTGCCTTTTTCCAGGGCCTGGTAAATCTCGCCGCCCGGAATGTTTTGGGGCACCACACCCAGGCGCTCCAAGACGCGTCCGGCAAAACCGCCGCAACGGAACTTCAGGCCTTTAAGGTCGTCCAGACCTTTCACTTCTTTACGGAACCAGCCGCCCATTTGTACACCGGTGTTGCCCATGGGGAAGTTGACGATACCGATTTTGCCGAAATGCTCACGGAACAATTTCAGGCCATTGCCTTCGTACATCCAAGATGTCATCTGACGGCTGTTCAGGCCAAAGGGCACGGCGCAGTCCAATGCATAGGTGGGATCTTTACCAAAGAAATAGTAAGAAGCCGTATTGGCCATTTCGATGGTGCCGTTGGACACACCGTCCATGACGCCAAAAGCAGGCATCAACTCGCCAGCCGCATGGGTGCTGATGGTGAACTTACCGCCGCTCAACTCGCCCACTTTTTTCGCGAACACGTCGCACACGCCAAACAGCGTATCCAGCGCCTTGGGGAAGCTAGAAGCACAGCGCCAACGCAAAGTAGCCTGTGCATGGACTGCGGGTGCAGCACCTGCCGCCAACACGCCTGCGATGCCGGCATTTTTAATAATCGAACGACGATCCATAGTTAACTCCATTGAAGGGTGAAAGAAAATCAGGCAATTAGCAGGTCGCACGCGAGCGTACTGCCTGCCAACACGTCCAAGCGCGATTGTAGGAAGGCTTTAGGCCACTTTAAGCCGCTTTAGGCAGGGGTTTTCCCTTGGACGCCTGGGCCAATAGCCCTGCAAACCGGGCGCTGATGGCGGCTTCGATGCCCGCTGCATCCAGGCCGTGCATAGCCATGAGCTTGGCAGGGTCGCCGTGTTCGATAAACAGGTCGGGCAGGCCCAGGCTCAGCACCGGCAGCACCACGCCTGCCGCCTGCAAGGCCTCTTGCACTGCGCTACCGGCACCACCCATGACGGCAGCGTCTTCCACCGTCACGATGGCCGCGTGGCTGCGGGCTACTTGCAAAAGCAATTCGGTGTCCAGAGGCTTAGCCCAGCGCATATTGACTGCCGTTAGCCCGAGTTTGTCGGCCACTGCGATCGCCGGGTACAAGAGCGTGCCAAAAGCCAAGATAGCGATGTTTTCGCCCTGCAGGCGAATCTCGCCTTTTCCAAAGGGCAAGCCCGTCAAACCTGGCTGTACTGCGACACCAGCCCCGGCGCCGCGCGGGTAGCGCACCGCCACCGGGTGGTTTTGCTCGAACGCGGAGCTGAGCAATTGGCGGCATTCGTTTTCATCGGCCGGGCAGGCGATGCTCATATTGGGGATGCAGCGCAGGTAGGCAATGTCGTAGTTGCCGGCGTGGGTGGCACCATCGGCACCGACCAGGCCGGCACGGTCCAGGGCAAAAACCACCGGCAGGTTTTGAATCGCCACATCGTGGATCAACTGGTCATAGCCGCGTTGCAAGAAGGTGGAATAAATAGCCAGCACGGGCTTAAGGCCCTCGGTGGCCAGCCCGGCGGCAAAGGTGACTGAGTGTTGCTCGGCAATGCCCACGTCAAAGTAACGCTTGGGGAAGCGTTTTTCAAACTCCACCAAGCCCGAGCCTTCGCGCATGGCGGGGGTAATGCCCACCAGGCGCTCGTCCTGCGCCGCCATATCGCACAGCCAGTTGCCAAACACCTGGGTGAACGTGGTTTTGGGCGCGACCGATGGCTTTTGTATGCCGATCGCCGGGTCAAATTTGCTTGGCCCGTGGTAGGCAATCGGGTCGGCCTCGGCCATTTGGTAGCCCTGCCCTTTACGGGTCACCACATGCAAAAACTGCGGGCCAGTGAGGTGCTTGATGTTCTCTAGTGTGGGAATCAGCGAGTCCAGGTCATGGCCGTCGATGGGGCCAATGTAGTTGAAGCCAAATTGCTCGAACAAGGTGGCCGGTACCACCATGCCTTTGGCGTGCTCTTCGATGCGCTTGGCCAGCTCAAACAAAGTGGGCGCGCCTTTGAGGACGCTTTTGCCCACGCTTTTGGCCTTGGCATAAAACTGCCCACTCATCAATTGCGCCAGATAGCGGTTCAGCGCGCCCACGGGCGGGCTGATACTCATCTCGTTGTCGTTCAAGATAACCAGCAAGCGGCAATCTTCCACGCCCGCATGGTTCATCGCCTCGAAGGCCATGCCCGCCGTCAAGGCACCGTCGCCAATCACGGCCACCGAATAGCGCTTATCGCCCTGGATCTTGGCGGCCATGGCCATGCCCAAGGCTGCCGAAATAGAGGTGCTGGAGTGCGCAGTGCCAAAGGTGTCGTATTCGCTTTCTGCGCGCTGGGGAAAGCCGCTCAGGCCGCCCAACTGGCGCAGCGTGGACATGCGGTCGCGCCGTCCGGTCAGGATTTTGTGGGGATAGGTCTGGTGGCCTACGTCCCAGACAAAACGGTCGCGCGGCGTGTCAAACACATAGTGCATGGCAATGCTTAATTCCACAGTGCCCAAGTTGGAACTAAGGTGCCCGCCGGTTTGGGCCACGCTGTGCAGCAAATAGCTGCGCAATTCGTCGGCTACACGAGGAAGGTCGGAGCGCGGAAGGCGGCGCAAATCATGCGGGCTGTTGATTTGCGAAAGCAGGGCGGTCGTGGGCTTGGCGTTATCGGGCATAAGGTTCTAATCTATTACAAGTGTCAGCTTACGCGTACAAGGTGCTTAGGCTATCCGTTTTTACACCAATGGTAAAGCTTTCAGTGAACACGGTGGATGACCATGTCCGCCAGCGCGGCTAAGGCAGAGGTATCGGGCAGGCCACTGCTCTGCAGCGCGGCATGGGCCTGTTCGGCCAGGGTGGCCGCATACGCGCGGCTGCGCTCCAGCCCCATCAGCGCCACATAGGTCGGTTTGTCGTTGTCGGCGTCTTTGCCCGCCGTCTTGCCCAAGGTGGCCGAATCGGCCGTCACGTCCAGCACATCGTCCACCACCTGGAAGGCCAGGCCAATGGCTTGGCCAAAGGCCTCCAAAGCATGCAATTGCGCCTTAGACCCCGACCCGCAAGCCGCGCCCATCATCACGCTAGCCTGTAGCAGGGCGCCGGTCTTGAGCTGGTGCATATGGCGTAAGCTGTCTTCGGTCAGGGCCAGACCCACGCTGGCCAGATCAATGGCCTGGCCGCCTGCCATGCCCACGCGGCCCGAGGCGCGGGCCAAGATGGCGCATAAGCGCGCCTGCACGTCCACGTCCACGCTGCCGTCCATGGGCGTCAGCACCTCAAAAGCCAGGGTTTGCAAGGCGTCACCCGCCAGCAGCGCCCCGGCCTGGCCAAACTGCACATGCACCGTGGGCTTGCCCCGGCGGAGCACATCGTTGTCCATGCATGGCATGTCGTCGTGCACCAGGGAATACGCGTGAATCAGCTCCACCGCGCAGGCCGCGCGCAGGGGCGCCGCGTCCGAGGGGGATGCGGGCACACCACGCACCGCCTCAAAAGCGGCCAAGACCAAAAGGGGCCGCAGGCGCTTACCGCCGTCCAGCACGGCGTAGCGCATGGCATTGTTTAAATCGGTCGGAGCAGCCCAGGCACTGCCGGGCGGGGCGTGGGGGCTTAACAGCGCGTCCAGCGCAGTTTCGACCTGGCGCAAGTGCCGCGCCATCCAGGGCTGCAGGGAAAAAGCCATAGGGCTTATGCGCCCTTCCAGGGTTTGATGGCGCCTTGGTCTAGCACCTTGATTTGATCTTCCACCGCTTGCAAACGGTCGCGGCAAACTTGTAGCAATTCGGCGCCGCGCTGGTAGCCCGAGAGCAATTGGTCCAGTGGCAAGCCGCCGCTTTCCATGCGCTCGACCAAGGCCTCGAGCTCGGCCATGGCCTCTTCGTAGGCTGGCGCAACAGCAGTGGCTGCGGTAACTGAACTGGTGGCCTTGGGCATGCAAGCTCCGTGCGCGTTAATCGGAAGTAAAAAATG
>CANFJQ010000099.1 GCA_947447615.1 Comamonadaceae bacterium | reverse complement strand
GCATTCACCCAGACGCTGCACCAAATACGCCGCCGCTTGGAGTTGTTTACCAATCTGCCTTTGACCAGCCTGAGCAAGCTATCGATTCAAAACGAGGCGCGGCGCCTGGCGCAGCCATGAAACGCTACGCCCACTACCTGGCCGAGTGCCTAGGCACTTGCGCGCTGCTGTGCGCCGTGATCGGCTCGGGCATCATGGCCGAACGCCTGGCAGGCGGCAACGTGGCAGTGGCTTTGCTGGCCAACACCTTTGCTACTGTGTTTGCTTTGTGGGTACTCATTGAAACCTTGGGCCCGGTCAGTGGCGCGCATTTCAACCCTGCCGTGTCTTTGGTCATGGCCTGGCGCCAAGCGCTGCCGCGCCAGCGTTTAGGGGGCTACGTGCTGGCGCAGTTGCTGGGCGCCGCTTTGGGCGCCTGGCTGGCGCATGCCATGTTTGAACTGCCGATATTGCAATGGTCCGCCAAAGTGCGCACCGGCCCTGCGCAATGGCTGGCTGAGGCGGTGGCCACCGGCGGCTTGCTCTTGGTGATCTTGCGTGCGCCCGTGGGCAAAACGCCGGCCCTGGTGGCTTGCTATATCGGCGCGGCCTATTGGTTTACCGCCAGCACTTCGTTTGCCAATCCGGCCGCCGTGTTCGGGCGCATGATGAGCGATAGCTTTGCCGGCATTGCGCCGCAAGATGCGCCGGGCTTTGTGCTGGCGCAGTTGGCCGGTGCGCTTGGTGGGGTGGTTTTGCATAAGCTGTTGGGCGAGGGCGAAGACAGACCTTGAGCCCTTGCTGAAGCGGATTTTTGGGCGCGTCTGGCTAGCGGGGATTTGCGTTTCACAGCCTGCGCTTTGCGCGACAGATAGCGGGTTAACCCCTGCCGTGGACGCGAGCTTAGAACCCTACAGTTATGTATGCTGACGTAACGCGAAGTAGCGTGTGGCGCCCGCAAGCAAGCCGTTCTATAGCCCTCCAAAAATCCCATGTCCGCCCTCAAAAATACAGTTATCAAACACGTACTCGGTGTGCTGACCCACCCCGGCGTGCGCCAATGGGGGCGCACGCGCGCCAGCCTGGTGCGCCGCATGAAGGGCGCATCCGCGCAAGTGCATTACTTCCACCAAGTGGATGACCCCTACAGCCATTTGTGCGTGCAATTGCTGGAGCGCTTGGGCCACCGCTATGACGTGGATTTGCTGCCGCACTTGGTGAGTCCTCCTGAAGACTCGGCCGCGCCGGATTGCGAGCGCTTGGGGCACTGGTCTGTGCGCGATGCGTCGCTGTTGGCAAGGGCTAACGGATTGGAAGCGCCGCTATCGCCGCCCCATGCTGCTGCCGTGGCCGCTGCGGAGACAGCGCTAGCCGCAAGCTTGAAGGCCGGTCGCTTTGTGGTGGACGCCGCGGCCATTAGCCAAGCTTTGTGGCGTGGGCAAGCGCAGCCGCAAAGCCAAGTGCAGGGCAATGTCCATGCGGATGCGCAAGCTGCCAAAGCGGCGGGCACCGCGCTGCGCAAACAACTGGGCCACTACCTGGGCGCGACATTTTTTTATGGCGGCGAGTGGTATTGGGGCATAGACCGTTTGCATTACTTAGAGCAGCGCCTGCGCGACGAGGGCCTGTGCCGCGAGCCTGCCAGCCCGATGCTGGTGCCGGTGCGCGACATTGCCTTGAACGGCGCGTCTGCGTTGCACACCGCAAACAAGCCGGTGGCGCAACTGCATTATTTTTGTTCTTTCCGCAGCCCCTACACCTACATCGCCCTGCCGCGCGTGCGCCAGTTGGCGGAGCATTACGGCGCGCAGTTGCAGATTCGATTCGTGCTGCCCATGGTGATGCGTGGCCTGGCCGTGCCGCGTGAAAAATCCATGTACATCGTGGCCGACGTGGCGCGCGAAGCGCAGCGCGTGGGCATGCGCTACGGCTTTTTGGTGGACCCGGTGGGCAAGCCGGTGGAGCGCGGCTATGCGGTTTTGCACCAGGCCATGAAAACCGGCGCGGGCTTGCCATTGGCTCAGTCGTTTTTGCAAGGCGTGTGGGCCGATGGCATAGACGCAGGCACCGACAGCGGTTTGTATGCCATTGCCACCCGCGCCGGTTTGGACAAAGCGTTTGTAGACAAGGCTTTGACCGATGACAGTTGGCGCGCCGTGGCGGCCAGCAACCGGCTGGAGCTGCTG
Organism: Comamonadaceae bacterium; assembly: GCA_947447615.1. Taxonomy (GTDB): domain Bacteria; phylum Pseudomonadota; class Gammaproteobacteria; order Burkholderiales; family Burkholderiaceae_C; genus Allorhodoferax. The sequence continues at coordinate 8,915 of CANFJQ010000099.1, read as the reverse complement.
GACATGGACTTGTGGGGCGTGCCCAGTTTCCGCGTCAACGACCTGCCCGGCTACTGGGGCCAAGATCGGCTGTGGATGGTGGAGCAGGATTTGATGGCGCTGCGCTAAGCCGCGCACTTCTCTACTTGCACCGCGCAATCGTAAAACGTAGGCGCACGTCCCAGGTCGGTAAGGCGCTGGTTGGTCAGTTCGTTCACATTGGTGCCCTTGGGGCCCAACTTGCGCCACCAGACGCCTAGGCCGTTGACTACGCCGGGGCGTGCACGGCTGCTGACCTCGGCTTTGCAGTGGTACTGGCCGCGGTCGTTGAACACGCGCACCATGTCGCCGTCGACAATGGCACGCGCCAGCGCGTCTCGGGCGTGGATTTCGATTTTGGGTTCGCCTTCAATACCGCGCAAGCTTTTCACATTCACAAACGTCGAGTTCATGAAATTGCGTGCCGGGGGTGAAATCATGGCCAGCGGATAGGCGGGGTTGGCACCGGCCTCTTCGTAATTGGGCAGGTAGTCGGGTAGGCCGTCCAGCCCCAAGGCGGCTAAGCGGGCGCTGAAAAATTCGCAGCGCCCCGAAGGTGTGGGAAAGCCACCTTGCGCAAACGGCGCTTGCGGCAGAGGCAGGCTGACAAAGCCGTCTTGCAACAGAGTATCAAAGCTGATGCGCGCATCGAAAGCGGTGCGGCACAGGGCTTCGTCTTGGTCGGCAAAGCAGGGCTCGGTATAGCCCATGCGCTGCGCCAGGTTGCGGAAAATTTCGGCGTTCGAGCGGGCTTGTCCCATGGGCGCGATGGCGGGGCGGTTGAGCAGCACGTCGGTGTGGCCGTAGGTGGTGTGCACGTCCCAGTGTTCTAGCTGCGTGGTAGCGGGCAGGATGTAGTCCGCATAGTCGGCCGTGTCGGTCTGGAAATGCTCTAAGACCACGGTAAACAAATCTTCTCTGGCAAAGCCTTGCACGACCTTGCCCGAGTCTGGCGCCACGGCCACCGGGTTGCTATTGAACACAAACAAGGCATCAATGGCCGGACCAAACTGGGCGCTGGCCGGGCGCAGCAAATCGTCGCCAATCGTGCTCATATTGATGGTGCGGCACGGCCCCGCGGGGCACAAGTCGGGTCGCACTAGTGCGCTATCGTCAAAGCCGTGTGTGCCTGAGTTCGACAGCAGCATGCCGCCAGCCGGTTTGCGCCATGCGCCAATGAGCGCGGGCAGGCAGGTCACCGCGCGCACCGCGTTGGCGCCACCACGCGCCCGCTGCATGCCGTAGTTCAGGCGGATGGCCGCACTCTCGCCGCGCAGCATGGCCTGCCCGTAGTCACGCGCCAGCGATTCAATTTGCGCCTGCGGTACGCCGCAGACCTGGGCCGCGCGTTCGGGCGTCCATTGCAGCGCGCGTTCGCGCAGTTGCTCCCAGCCTAGGGTGTAGCGATCGATGTAATCGTGGTCCAGCCAATCATGGGTAATCAGCTGGTGCATCATGGCCAGGGCCAGGGCCGCGTCGGTGCCGGGTTTTAGCGCGATATGTTCGTGGCATTTTTCTGCCGTCTCGGTACTGCGCGGGTCGATGCAAATCAGTTTGGCCCCGGCGCGCTTGGCCTCTTGGGCATAGCGCCAAAAATGCACATTGCTGGTAATCGGGTTGCTACCCCAAATCAAAATCAGATTGGCGTGGGCAAAGTTTTCAATCAACATGCCTTTGCGCACACCCAAGGTGTAGTCCAGACCCGCAGCACCGGCGGATGAGCAAATCGTGTAGTCCAGTTTGGAGGCGCCCATGTGGTTGAAAAAGCGCGAAGACATGGCGTCGCCCTGTACCCAGCCCATGGTGCCGGCATAGCTATAAGGCAACACCGCTTGCGGGCCGCGCTGGGGGTCTTGCACAATGGCTTGCAGGCGTGCGGCGATGTCGTCCAGCGCGCTATCCCAGCTGACCGGCGTGTACTGTCCCGAGCCCTTGGGGCCGCTGCGCTTGAGCGGCTGCAATAAGCGTTCCGGATGGTAAGTGCGCTCGGTATAGCGCGCTACTTTGTTGCACAGCACGCCGTCGGTTTGCGGGTGGTGTGGGTTGCCCTGCACCTTGATGGCGATACCGTTTTCCACCGTGGTTAGCAGGGAACAGGTGTCCGGGCAGTCATGCGGGCAGGCGCCCAGAACCTGGTGGCTGCTGCTGGGCGGCGCGTGGGGGCTGGCGCTGTGCGCCACGGTGCTGGCTTCTGGCATAGTAGGAAGGCGCGGGCGCTGCCGCACAAGGGCTGGAAGAAAAAGCCATTGTGCCGCCATCTCCACCTGCCCGCCTCCAATGAGCCCAGCGACCTGACCCTTGAAGCACTGCATAACGAAAGCCCGCCATGGAATTAATCGACGCAATTGTGGAAAACGCCCCTGCAATGGCCGCTGTGCGGCGCGATTTGCACGCCCACCCCGAACTCTGTTTCAAGGAAGAGCGCACCGCCGATGTGGTGGCTGCCCAGCTCAGCGCCTGGGGTATTCCTATCCACCGGGGTATGGGCACCACCGGCGTGGTCGGCATTATCCAGGCCGGTACGTCCAAGCGCGCCATCGGCTTGCGCGCGGACATGGACGCGCTGCCCATGCAGGAATTCAATACCTTTGCCCACGCCAGCCGCCATCCGGGCCGCATGCACGCCTGTGGCCACGACGGCCACACGGCCATGCTGCTGGCAGCGGCCCAGCACCTGGCGAAAAACCGCGACTTTGATGGCACGGTGGTTGTCATCTTCCAACCCGCCGAAGAAGGCGGCGGCGGTGCGCGCGAGATGATCGCCGACGGATTGTTTGAAAAATTCCCGGTCGAGGCAGTTTTTGGACTACATAACTGGCCGGGCGGTGACGTGGGCCAGTTTGCCGTCAGCCCCGGCCCGGTGATGGCGTCCAGCAATGAATTCAAAATCGTGGTGCGCGGCAAAGGCGGGCATGCGGCGATTCCGCACAACGCGATCGACCCGGTGCCCGTGGCCTGCCAGATGGTGCAGGCCTTTCAGACCATCATCAGCCGCAACATCAAACCGATTGAGGCCGGCGTTATTTCCGTCACCATGATCAATGCCGGCGAGGCCACCAACGTCATCCCCGATAGCTGCACCTTAGAGGGCACGGTGCGCACTTTTACCGTGGAAGTGCTGGACAAAATTGAGGCGCGTATGCGCGAGATCGCCAAGCACACCGCAGCCGCTTTCGGCACCGAATGCAGCTTCGAGTTTTCGCGCAATTACCCGCCCACCATCAACTCCGAGGCCGAAGCCCTGTTCGCGCGCAACGTCATGGCTTCTATCGTGGGCGCAGACCGGGTGCAGGCGCAGGAGCCGACCATGGGCGCAGAAGATTTTTCGTATATGTTGATGGCCAAACCCGGCTGCTATGCGTTTATCTCCAACGGCGACGGCGCGCACCGCGAATTCGGCCACGGCGCCGGCCCCTGCATGTTGCACAACCCCAGCTACGACTTCAACGACGCTTTGCTGCCGCTGGGCGCTACTTACTGGGTGCGCCTGGCGCAGGCTTGGCTGGCGGCTTAAGGCGAACCCGGCCCGAAGCGCAGCGCTGCCATGTGCAGCAGGCCATCAAAAATCAGGTTGTCCACCAGCTCGAAGGGGCGGGTCATGGACGGGGCCATTTTCCAGCCAGCGCCGCCGGTCATGATGCACAGGGGCTCGCCGCCGCAGTGGCTGCGCACATGCTGCACCATGCATTCCACCGCACCAGCAATCGCGTAGGTGCCGCCGCTGGTGAGGGCATCGCTGGTATTGGTGGGGAAGGGGCGCACCTCGCCGGTGGGCACATGCAGCCCGGCGGTGCCGGACTCCAGGGCGCGCAGCATGATGCCGTGGCCCGGAATAATCATGCCGCCTAAAAAGCGCCCGTCCGCCGATACAGCTTCAACGGTGACCGCAGTGCCCACCATGACCACCACCATAGGCCGGGGCGCGCCCTGAGCCAGCATGCGGTGGTAGGCCCCGATGATGGCTACCCAGCGGTCCGCGCCCAGGCGGGTGGGGTGGTCGTAGCCGTTGCGCACTCCCGCTTCGCTGTCGCTGGCCACCACCCATTGCGGTGTGACGTCCCACAGCTCCATTTGCAGTTCTACGCGGCGCTTGACGGCGTCCCCGGCCACAACGCTGCCCAGTACATGGGTGGGGGCGGGGAGGCGGCTCCAGGCGCCGTCGGGCAGCTTGTCGATGTTCTCTAAAAACTCGGCGCCCTGGGCCAGCAAGGCGGCGCCTGGGTGCGCTGCGCGGTACTGGGCCCATTTGAGGCGGGTGTTGCCGATGTCGAGCGCCAGAAAAGTCATAAACAGAGGAAAGTTTGGGCGCATTATCGCCAAGCGCCGGGAATGGTTTACAGTTGACGTTTACGTAAACGTCAATGCCGCCACCGGCCAACCCTTTCGCTCCCGCACTAAGGCTGTTTCACCATGACCGATTTATCTGCAGAATTCAAGGCGCTTGCCAATTACCGGCCCACGCACAAAGTGCGTTTTGTGACCGCCGCCAGCCTGTTTGACGGGCATGACGCCGCCATCAACATCATGCGCCGCATTTTGCAAGGCATGGGCACCGAGGTCATCCACCTAGGCCACAACCGCAGCGTCGAAGAGGTGGTCACTGCCGCTTTGCAGGAAGACGTGCAGGGCATCGCGATTAGCTCGTACCAGGGCGGGCATGTGGAGTATTTCAAATACATGGTCGATTTGCTCAAAAGCCGGGGCGGCGCGCATATCCAGGTGTTTGGCGGCGGCGGCGGGGTGATCGTCCCGGCCGAAATTCGTGAACTGCAAAGCTATGGCGTGAGCCGCATTTACAGCCCGGAAGACGGACAAAAAATGGGCCTGGCAGGCATGATCGGCGAGATGGTGATGCGCTGCGATCGCGAGCTCTCCAGCTTTGCGCCCAAAGAATTAGCAGCCATCCAAGGCCATAGCGATGCCGCCTGGCGCGCGCTGGCGCAGCTGATGACTGCCGTCGAAGCGGGCAAAGTCGCACCGGACCTGCTGCAAGCCCTGCGCACGCAGGCGGCGGCTGCCAAAGTGCCCACCATTGGCATCACCGGCACCGGCGGCGCCGGTAAATCTTCCCTCACCGACGAACTCATTCGCCGCTTCCGCCTGGACTTGGGAGACAGCTTGCGTATTGCCGTGATCTCCATCGACCCCTCGCGCCGCAAGAGTGGTGGCGCATTGTTGGGCGATCGCATCCGCATGAATGCGATTGCGCCCTGGGCTGCTGGCCAGAATGCGCCGCGTGTGTTTATGCGCTCGCTGGCCACGCGTGAATTTGGCTCGGAAATCAGCCAGGCCTTGCCTGATGCGATTGCCGCGTGCAAGGCCGCAGGCTTTGACCTGGTGGTGGTGGAGACCTCGGGCATAGGCCAGGGCGACGCCGCCATCGTGCCTTTGGTGGATGTGCCCTTGTACGTGATGACACCCGAGTTTGGTGCTGCCAGCCAGCTCGAAAAAATCGACATGCTGGACTTTGCCGAGTTTGTCGCTATCAACAAATTTGACCGTAAAGGTGCAGGTGATGCGCTGCGCGATGTGTCCAAGCAAGTACAGCGCAACCGCGAAGCCTGGGGCCAGCCTTTCGAAGCCATGCCGGTGTTTGGCACCATGGCCGCGCGCTTTAACGACGACGGCGTGACCGCGCTCTACCAGGCCATGTTGCTGCGTTTGCAGGAACTGGGCTTACAAACTCCGGTGCAAGGCGTGCTTCCCCGCGTGAACGTACGTTTTAGCTCCAACCAAACGCCGGTGGTGCCGCCAGCGCGCACCCGCTATTTATCCGAAATCAGCGACACCGTGCGCGGCTACAAAAAGCGCGCCCGGGCGCAGGCCGCGCTGGCCCGCGAAATCCAGCAACTGCGCGCCGCTGCGGCCATGCTGCAAGTGGATCGCCCGGTCAAAGCACGCGCTGCCGAAGCCGCTCTGGCGCTAGCCGGTGAACGTGAAGCGCAGCAACACGCCGATGCCCGCGCCTTGCTGGCGCAATGGCCGCAAATGCAACAAGACTATGCAGGCACAGAACTGATCGTCAAAGTGCGCGACAAAGAAATACGCACCGCCCTGACTACGACCTCGCTCAGCGGTACGGTGATTCCCAAGGTGGCGCTGCCCAAATACCAGGACCATGGCGAAGTCTTGCAGTGGATGATGCTGGACAACGTACCGGGCCATTACCCCTACACCGCCGGCACCTTCACCTTCAAGCGCGAGGGCGAAGACCCCACGCGCATGTTTGCCGGCGAGGGCGATGCCTTCCGCACCAACACACGTTTCAAGTTGCTCAGCCAGGGCATGCCGGCCAAGCGCCTGTCCACCGCGTTTGATTCAGTCACGCTCTACGGCAACGACCCGGACTTGCGGCCCGACATCTACGGCAAAGTGGGCAATTCGGGCGTCAGCATTGCCACGCTGGAAGATATGAAAGTGCTGTACAGCGGCTTTGATTTGTGCAGCCCCAGCACCAGTGTGTCCATGACCATCAACGGCCCTGCGCCCAGCATATTGGCCATGTTCATGAATACGGCCATTGACCAAAATTTGGAAAAATTTCGGACTGAAAAAGGCCGCGAGCCGGACGCGCAAGAAGCGGCCGAGATCCGCGCCTGGGTCAAGCAAAACGTGCGCGGCACGGTGCAAGCTGACATCCTGAAAGAAGACCAGGGCCAGAACACCTGCATCTTTTCCACCGAGTTTTCACTCAAGGTGATGGGCGATGTAGCGCAGTATTTTGTGGACCATAAGGTGCGCAATTTCTACAGCGTGTCTATCAGCGGTTACCACATTGCCGAGGCCGGAGCCAACCCGATTTCGCAACTGGCTTTCACGCTGTCCAATGGCTTTACCTTTGTAGAAGCCTATCTGGCGCGCGGCATGCATATTGACGACTTTGCGCCCAACCTGTCCTTCTTCTTTAGCAACGGCATGGACCCGGAATACACCGTCATGGGCCGCGTCGCGCGCCGCATTTGGGCGGTGGCGATGAAAGAAAAATACGGCGCTAACGAGCGTACCCAAAAACTCAAATACCACATCCAAACTAGCGGTCGTAGCCTGCATGCGCAAGAGATCCAGTTCAACGACATCCGCACCACGCTGCAAGCGCTTATCGCGATTTACGATAACTGCAACAGCCTGCACACCAATGCTTTTGACGAGGCCATCACCACCCCCACCGAAGACAGCGTACGCCGGGCTATGGCGATTCAGCTCATCATCAACCGCGAATGGGGGCTGGCGAAAAACGAAAACCCCTCGCAAGGCGCTTTCATCATCGAGGAATTGACCGAGTTGCTGGAAGAAGCGGTGCTGGCCGAGTTTGAAAAAATCTCCGAGCGCGGTGGCGTCTTGGGTGCCATGGAAACCGGCTACCAGCGCGGCAAGATTCAGGACGAATCCATGCATTACGAAATGCTCAAGCACACCGGCGAGCTGCCCATCATTGGCGTCAATACCTTCCGTAACCCGCATGGCGAGCAGGTGCTAGAGACCCTGGAGTTGGCGCGCAGCACGCCGGAAGAAAAAGAAAACCAGTTAACGCGACTACAGGCATTCCACGCCGCCCATGCCCACGAAGCGCCTGCCATGCTCAAGCGTTTGCAGCAGGCCGTTATCGACAATGGCAATGTGTTTGAGGTGCTGATGGACGCGGTGCGCGTCTGCTCGCTCGGCCAGATTACTAACGCATTGTTCGAAGTGGGCGGCCAGTACCGGCGCAATATGTAATTCAGGCGCTGGCGCCCTGCGTTTCAAGCAGGGCGTAGCGCTGTACTAGCGCCGCGCGGCGAGCCGGGTCTAGGTTGATGTTGCTTGTATCGCGGCCCACGCGATCGAGCAGGCGTTTGTCCATCATCCAAAACCAAAGCGGCGGGATGTAGGCCACCACAAACATGCCAAAGTAGCCGCTGGGCAGCGTGGGTAAGTCCTCGAAATGGCGTAGCGACTGGTAGCGCCGTAGTGGGTGCGCGTGGTGGTCTGAGTGGCGTTGCAACTGGAACAAAATCCAGTTAGAGAAAATATGGTTGCTGTTCCAGGAATGGTGCGGCTTGCAGGTCTCGTAGCGCCCACCTTGGGTTTGCTGGCGCAGCAGCCCGTAATGTTCGACGTAGTTGGCCGAGGTCAACTGGAAGTTGGACCAAAACGACGCCAGGATTAAAAACAACAATATCTGCGGCCCCAGCCAGGCCATCAAAGCCGCCCACAGCAGCAAAGTGAGCAAAGCCGGTTGCAGGATATGGTTGTGCCAGGAAAACACCGGCAAACCGGCTTGGCGCAGGCGTGTGCTTTCCAGCTCCCAAGCGCGCACCCAGTCACCCGGCATCTCGCGCAACACAAAGCGGTAAATCGATTCGCCCATGCGGGACGAAGCCGGGTCTAGCGGAGTCGCTGCATCCCTGTGGTGGCCGCGGTTGTGCTCAATAAAAAAATGCCCATAGGCCGAAGGGGCCAGCACGATTTTGGCCAGCGCTTTTTCTAGCGCCGTATTTTTATGGCCCAGCTCGTGGCCCAGGTTGATGCAAAAACCACCGACCGCGCCACAAATCATCACCATGGCCAACCAGCCATGGAGCGGCAAATCGTGTGTCGCGACAAACCAGGCGCTGAAAATAAATGCAGCCCACAGTACGGGCGCCAAAAGGTAAGTAATCCAGCGGTAAAACATATCCGCTTCTAAAGCCGACACGGCAGATTCAGGCGGGTTACTGAGGTCTTCGCCCATGAAGTAATCGATCAAGGGAATAAAGCCGTAGAAAAACAAGACTGGCGCCCACAGCAAGCGCGCATCACCCGTCCACACCATCAAGCCCGGGCCTACCAGTACGGTGGTAGGAATCAAGAGAGATAAGAGCCAAGCGTAGCGCTTACGGTCCCGGTAGGGCGTGTCGGGCAGGGTAGGGAGAGTGGCT
>CANFJQ010000098.1 GCA_947447615.1 Comamonadaceae bacterium | reverse complement strand
TGCCAGCCTGCCATCACATTACCCGCCAACATCAAATAAGGCACGCTACCGGCATAGACCGCATTCGGGCTGGCTTTGGAGTGTCCTGCCACGAAGTCCACCACCTCGACAAAGGCGGCGCGCGCAGCGTCCAGGCGTTTGGCCATGGCCAGCGCATCTGCGCTGCCATCGGCTTGCAAATCCGCCACCGTGGCGGCCACTTGGGCGGCGATGGCCTTTGCGGCTTGGCCGCCATCACGCGCGGTTTTACGGCCCACCAGGTCGTTGGCTTGGATCGCCGTGGTGCCTTCGTATATCGTCAAAATCTTGGCGTCGCGGTAGTACTGCGCCACGCCGGTCTCTTCAATAAAGCCCATGCCGCCGTGCACTTGCACCGCCATGGACGTAACTTCCAGGCTCATCTCGGTGCTAAAGCCTTTGACCAAGGGCACCATAAATTCATAAAAGCTTTGGTGCTCTTTGCGCGCCTGTGCATCCGGGTGGTGGTGCGCCACATCAAATGCGGCAGCAGCCACCGATGCCAAGGCGCGGCAGCCTTGCACATAGGCGCGCATGGTCATGAGCATGCGGCGCACATCCGGATGGTGAATGATAGGCGCGCTGGTATTCATCGAACCATCGACCGGGCGGCTTTGCACCCTGTCGCGCGCGAACTGCGCTGCCTTTTGGTAGGCGCGCTCGGCAATCGCAATGCCTTGCACACCCACGCCATAACGGGCGGCGTTCATCATGATGAACATGTACTCCAGGCCCCGGTTTTCCTGGCCCACCAGGTAGCCCACAGCGCCCGGCCCTGCCCTATCGGCCAGCGAACCGGCCAGAGCATCGCCAAATTGCAGCACCGCCGTCGGGCTGGCTTTGATACCCATTTTGTGTTCGATGCTGACGCATTGCACATCGTTGCGCGCAGCCGGGTTTCCTTGGGCATCGACGACAAACTTGGGCACCACAAAAAGGCTAATGCCTTTGACGCCCTCGGGCGCGCCCTGCACCCGCGCCAGCACCAAATGGACGATGTTTTCCGCCATGTCATGCTCACCCCAGGTGATGTAAATCTTGGTACCAAAGACGCGGTAGGTGCCATCGGGCTGCGGCTCGGCGCGGGTGCGCACCAGAGCCAGATCGCTACCGGCTTGGGGCTCGGTCAGGTTCATGGTGCCGGTCCATTGGCCGCTAACGATTTTTTCCAGGTAAATCGCTTTAAGCTCATCCGAGCCCGCCGTCAGCAAAGCCTCGATGGCGCCGTCGCTGAGCAATGGGCAGAGCGCAAAACTCATATTGGCCGAGTTCTGCATTTCGCCGCAGACCGCGCCAATCGTCTTGGGCAGGCCCTGGCCGCCAAAGTCCACCGGGTGCTGCAAACCCTGCCAACCTGCCTCGGCAAACTGCTTGTAAGCCTCTTTGAAACCGGGCGTGGCGGTGACCACGCCGTTCTTCCAAGCGCTGGGGTTTTGGTCACCGGCCCAGTTCAGGGGGGCTAGCACTTCTTCGTTGAACTTAGCCGATTCTTCCAGCACCGCTTGCGCCGTACCCAGATCTGCATCCTCAAAACCGGGCAATTGGGCGATTTGGTCGATACGCGCCAGGTGCTCTATATTGAACAGCATGTCTTTGACGGGGGCGGAATAGGTCATGGCACTTCTCACAAAACAAAAGCAAAAAAAAGGCAGCGCTTGGCTGCCTTGGGGGAGCGCTGGTTTAGAGCGCTGCGACTAAGTCGGGCACGGCCACGAAAAGGTCTGCCTCCAGACCGTAATCGGCCACGCTAAAGATGGGCGCTTCGGCGTCTTTGTTGATCGCCACAATCACTTTGCTGTCTTTCATACCGGCCAGATGCTGGATGGCGCCGCTGATGCCGCAGGCGATATACAGCTGGGGCGCAACGATTTTTCCGGTTTGGCCGACTTGCCAGTCGTTGGGCGCGTAACCGGCATCGACCGCCGCACGGCTGGCACCCATGGCGGCACCGAGTTTGTCGGCCAGCGGCGTCATGATTTCCATGAATTTTTCGTTGGAACCCAAAGCACGACCACCGGAGACGATGATCTTGGCCGCCGTCAATTCGGGGCGGTCGTTGCGGGCGATTTCTGAACGCAAGAAGCTGACATCGGCGCTGGCAGATGAGGCGGCGGGGGTTTCGACAGCGGCGCTGCCGCCTGTGCTGGCTGCTGCGTCAAAACCGGTGGTACGCACGGTGATGACTTTGATAGCGTCACCGCTTTGCACAGTGGCAATCGCGTTACCGGCATAAATCGGGCGCTCGAAGGTGTCCGGGCTTTCGACTTTGGTTATGTCGGAAATTTGCGCCACATCCAGCTTGGCGGCCACGCGCGGGGCGATGTTCTTGCCCACCGCAGTAGCGGGGAAAAGAATGTGGCTGTAGGCGCTGGCCATGCCGACGACCTGGGCCGTCACGTTTTCGGCCAGGCCGTTGGCAAATGCCGCGCTGTCCGCGTGAATGACTTTGGCAACACCGGCAACAGCCGCAGCCGCAGCGGCAGCACCGCCTGCCTTATGCCCGGCGACCAGCACATGCACATCGCCACCGCATTGCACAGCGGCGGTGATGGTATTGAGGGTGGAGGGCTTGATGCCCGCGTTATCGTGTTCAGCAACGACGAGAGAGGTCATGGTAAATCCTGGTGACGAATGGGTTGAATCAAGTAGGCCGAAAAAGTCTTAGATGACCTTGGCGTCATTGCGCAGCTTGTCGACCAGTGTGGCGACATCGGCTACTTTGATACCGGCGCTGCGGGCTGCGGGCTCCACCACTTTGAGGGTTTTGATACGCGGGGTGACATCCACGCCCAGGTCGGCGGGGCTGAAAGTATCGAGTTGCTTTTTCTTAGCCTTCATGATGTTGGGTAGCGTCACATAACGTGGCTCGTTCAGGCGCAAATCGGTGGTGATGATGGCCGGCAGTGACAGGCTCAGGGTTTCGGAGCCGCCATCGACTTCGCGGGTAACCGTGGCTTTGCCGTCGGCCACTTCCACTTTGCTGGCGAAAGTGGCTTGCGGGCGGTCGCACAGGGCGGCGAGCATTTGGCCGGTTTGGTTGCAATCGTCGTCAATCGCCTGTTTGCCCAAAATTACCAGGCCGGGCTGCTCTTTGTCCATCAAGGCTTTGAGGATTTTGGCGACGGCCAGGGGTTGCAGCTCTTCGGCAGTTTCTACCAGAATGGCGCGGTCAGCGCCGATGGCCATGGCAGTGCGCAGGGTTTCGGTGCATTGGCTGACGCCGCAGGAAACGGCGATCACTTCGGTGGCCACGCCTTTTTCCTTCAGCCGAACCGCCTCTTCGATGGCGATCTCGTCAAAAGGATTCATGCTCATTTTGACGTTGGCGATGTCCACACCGCTGCCGTCAGATTTAACGCGGACTTTGACGTTGTAGTCCACCACGCGCTTGACCGGAACCAACACTTTCATACACACCACTCCAGAGGTAAATAAATGAACAACTTGCTATGGCTTGCGCCCAAGCTGCGGGGCAACCCAAGATTCTATGCGCCGCCCCTGTCCGCATTGCTTACACGCAGGCTGCAAAGGCCTGAATTGCAAAAAAGAACGACCGTGCTTTTTTATTACAGTGGCCGCTCTGGATAGGCTTATCGCATTTGCCCAGGGCGCGGCAGGCTATTGCGAGGGAAGCCGCGCTTTGCCAAACTGCAAGACCCCGTCTTCCAGGGAACTCCAACGCAAGGCCAGCAAGTCGCGCACATAGTTTTGGTACAAGCGCCAGGGCTTTTTGCTGCCCTGCTTGGGAAAGCGGTCCATGGCGCGCTGGAAATAGCCGGAGCTGAAGTCCACCCAGGGCTCGGGGTGCACTGTGGCGTCATTCAACTGCGGCACAACGCTATCAAGCCCGCGGCGACGCATATGGCGCAACAAGCGCACTACATACTGCCCGGTCAGGTCGCTTTTCAGCGTCCAGGAGGCGTTGGTATAGCCAAACACATAGGCGAAATTAGGCACGCCATTGAGCATCATGCCTTTGTAGCTCAGGCATTTTGCCACCTTCAGCGGCACGCTATCGACGGAAATTTCCATTCCGCCAAAGCCCAGCAAATCGAGTCCGGTGGCGGTGACGATGACATCGGCGCGCAAGAACTCGCCGCTATGCAAGCGAAGGCCTTGAGGTTCAATCATTTCAATCGTATCGGTCACCATGCGCGCCTTTCCCTGGCTAATGGCGGCAAACAAGTCCGCGTCGGGTACCAGGCAAATACGTTGGTCCCAGGGCTTATAGCTGGGCGTGAAGTGCGGGTTCACCGCATAGCCTGCGGGCAAGGCCTGGGCTGCGCCTTGCAGGATGCGGGCCTTGGCCAGCTCCGGCTTGCTGCGGGCCAAGGTGAAATAAAACAAACCCGTCAGCACATTTTTCCAACGCGTCAGCGCATAGGCTATTTTTGCAGGCAGAAAGCCGCGCAGCGCGTCTGCAATCGCATCGCGGCTGGGCCGCGCCACCACATAGGTGGGCGAGCGCTGCAATAAAGTCACCAGCCCCGCCAGCTTGGCCATCTCGGGCACCAGCGTCATGGCGGTGGCGCCGCTGCCGATAACCACCACTTGCTGGCCGCGGTAGTCCAGGTCTTGCGGCCAGTGCTGGGGGTGCACCACCTGGCCCTTGAAACTGTCCATACCGGGGAAGGCCGGCGTGTAGCCGTGCTCGTAGTTGTAGTAGCCACTGCACATGAGCAAAAAACGGCACTGCACTTGCAACACGGTGTCGTCCGCCAAGCGCTTGACGGCGACATGCCAACGTGCGGCGGCACTATCCCAATTGGCAGATAGTACCTTGTGCCCGAATCGGATCAGCGGCAGCACGCCAAACTCTTGCGCCGTCTCTTGCACGTACTGCAAGATGGAAGGGCCATCGGCAATCGCCTTGGCCCCGGTCCAGGGCTTGAAGGAATAGCCCAGGGTGTGCATATCCGAATCGGAGCGGATGCCGGGGTAGCGGAACAAATCCCAGGTGCCGCCCAAGCGCTCGCGCGCTTCCAAGATAAGAACCGATTGCTGTGGCAGGCCTTGGCGCAAATGCACCGCACTGCCGACGCCCGAGAGGCCTGCGCCCACGATCAAGGTATCAATATGCTCGATGCTCATGCCGCAAATACCCGCGAGAAACGACCCATGGACGACCAATAGACCTCGCCGTTCCAGCCCACGCTAGGGAAGACTACGCCCTGCGTAATACCGCCCACACGCACCCTGCCCTGCTCAGCGCCGCTTGCGATGTCCAGCAAAACCACTTCTTCGCCCCAGCGCCGGTAATCATTGACCACCACCTGCCCGCGCTCAGGTAACAAAACCATGTGGCTGGCCACGCCAAAGTCTGCTTTGTGCCACAGAGGCTGCAAGTCTTGCATCGCATTCCCAAAACGCCAGGCGCGCAAAAAGCGATTGGCCGAGTCATAGCCCAGCACGATACGCCGCTGCACATCGACCAAGGGCGGGTTGGTTATGCTGCCGCCCGCCAAGCCGCTGACATCCCAGGCCGCGTGATCGCTGCTATCGGTCAGCGATACGCGTAGTAAGCGGTTAGCCGTGCGGCTGACGCCTGCGCCCTGCATGCTGATGCGGTAGCGGTGGTGGCCGTTGTCCATGAACCAGGCACTGTGTCCGTCGATGACCACATCCCAGCCATAGCTTTGGGCGCTGTTGCTGATGTAGTCCCAGCGCCAATGCGGGTCCAGCTTGAGGGTCTGCGCTTGTTCGTCCCAGTGCATCCGGAAAATGGAGCGCACGCCCACGACATAAACCGTATTGCCCACGGCGCTTAGGCGCGCAATCGAGGGCTCAGGGCAGCGCACATCGGCACACACCGATTGCAGGCCCTCGGGGTCCAGCACACTCAGTTGCGCCGCCTGTGTGTCCGACAGGTTTTTAGTGACGATCAGCCCGTTGTCCAAAATCACAAAAGAGTTGTAAGCCTGGTTCACCGGCAGCATGAGGCTTTGCTTGCGCGCGCAATGCCGATCCAGCCGGTGCGCATAGCGCCCATACACCACATACACATCGCCGTTGCGATGAACGGCCATGCCACCAGGCCACATGGGGCCGCCAGGCAAGCGGCCCGAGCTTTCCAAGGTCTTGAGCGTGATCGGGTCGATGCGCTCCACGCAAGACGTAGTGGGCAAGCCGAAATTGGCGCGCAGCGCCGAGTGCGTGAGCAAATACACCTCGCCAGGGTCGCCCAGTACGGCCATGGTCGATAGCGTGGTATTGCGGCTGGTGCTGCGCAAATGCTGGCCGGGCAACAAAGTTAGGCCACTGCCTGAGCTGGCAGTTTGCAAGCGCGCAGGGCCGGCATCCTCAGCCGGCCAAGGGCTGGCGTAATAGCCAGCACTCATAGGCGGCGCTTGCGTTTACGCAATAGCAGCCACACCGGCAGCAGCACCAAGGCGGCCAAAATGAGGGCCATGGTTTTGCCATGCACTGGCAACCAGTAACGCCAAAAACCGTTAATCATCACTTGCTTTTGCGGGCTGTAGTCCGGCGGCATGTCCAGCACCTGGTTGGCTTTGGCCCAGACCACAAAGTCCGCTTGCATGGTGGCAAATTCTTGGGGCCGTTGGGCGCTCAGATCTTGGGTTTCGCCAGGGTCTGTGCTCAGGTCATAGAGCCTCCACACACCATCGCCCAGCGGAGGCATATTGCGCAGCAATTTCAAGTTGCCTTTGAACAAGGCCGAGTTGCCCGACAACTCATAGCCCAGGGTTTGCTCAGGCTTACGCACGGCGCTTGCTGTGCCTTGCAAAAGCGGCAGCAGGCTCATGCCGGTCAGCGCTTCAACGGGGCTGCCTTTGTATTGCCCGGCATGCTGTGGCACTTGCGCAATCTCCAGCAAGGTGGGCGTGATATCGGTGACGTGGGTCAGGGCGTTTTCAATTTGGTTGGCGCGGCGCACCGGTGGCCCGGCCATCAACATGGGCGTGCGGATACCGCCCTCACCGGCCCAAAATTTGTAGGTGTAGAGCGGGGTAGCCGATGCACTGGCCCAGCCGGGGCCGGGTATGCCGTAAGTGCCTTTAGCGCCCAGAGTCTCGGTGTCTTGCTTGTAGTTAAAAACCAGCCAAGGCTGGGCCTCGTGGTAGTCTGAACCTTCGGGGCCGTTGTCCGACAAAAACAAAAACACGGTGTTGTCATATTGCCCGGTTTTTTTCAGATGCTCCACCAAACGCCCCACATGCAAATCCATGGCCTCGGCCATGGCGGCATAGACCTCCATCTGGCGCTCCATGTGCAAGCGCTCTTTTTCGGGCAATGCTTTCCAGTCACCGGTGGTGGACATGGTCGTCATACGCGTGCTGGGCGGCACCAGACCTAAGGCGATTTGCTTGGCCAGGCGCCGCTCGCGCAGTGCCGTCCAGCCCTCTTTGTAACGGCCTTTGTATTTGTCTATCAAATTTTGGGGCGCTTGCACCGGCACATGGTTGGCCTGGAAACCGACATAGGCAAAAAAGGGCTGGTCTTTGCGCGCGTCGGCGTCCATGTAGGCGATGGTGCGATCAACAAAATACTGCGAAGAATAAAACTCGGCCGGCATCTTGGCCGGCTGCCCATCTTCAAACCAATAGACCTGGGGCAAATGCGGCAGGTATTGCTTGTTAGGCTCCCAATTGTCCGAGCCGGTGTCGCCCTGCACAATCGATTTGTCAAAGCCGCGTTGCTTGGGCAGGTTGTAGGGCTCGGAGCCCACATTCCATTTGCCGGCGATATAGGTACGGTAGCCGCTGTCTTGCAAAAGCGAGGCCACGGTCACCACATTGCGCGTCAGCGAGCCCTGGTAACCGGGTTTGCCTAAATGCTCGGTTGGCATGGCTTCGCGCAAATTGCCCACGCCATTGCGGTGGTTGTCCACGCCGGTCAGCAACATAGACCGCGTGGGCGAACACGAGGCCGCCACATGGAAATTAGAGAAACGCAAACCGGCGTGGGCCAGCGCATTGAGATGCGGCGTGTCGATTTCGCCGCCGAATGCGCCCAGGTCCGAAAAGCCCCAGTCGTCGGCCACCAGCACGACAAAATTGGGACGCTTGGCCGTCGCACCAGAGGCCGCCGCGGATGGGGCACCCGCGCTGGATGCAGCATTGGGCGAGACCGGAAACGCCAGCACGCCCAGCAAAGCCAACAGACTAAGACGCGCGCCGGGCCATTGATGTATCGACATTCCAATCATCTCCTTCTTACATTGCATAGCGCTTTAGCCATGGCGACCCGGCAAGCCAAAATCCATCGGGCAATGTAGCACGCGCCTGTAACCGTATCGCACCTGCGCTGTCAAGCAAAGCACACCCTGCCGCAACGCGGCCAAAACCGGTCGCGTTCTCCTTGAACCGCCTATTACGCTTCGGTGACAATCGGGCTCTTTTGGGAACCTGAAAACTACATGGCCAGTCACGCCACGCTTCGCAAAACCGCCGGTACAACGCCTGGGGACAAAACACTAGCCTCCCGCCTGGGCCGGGATGATTGGTTGGACGCGGCGTTTCGCGCCGCCGTCGAACACGGCTTTGACGGTGTGCGCGTGCTGACCTTGGCGGAAACTTTGCAGGTCACGCGGGGCAGCTTTTACTGGCATTTCAAAGACCATGCGACCTTGATCGAGGCCCTGGTCGAACGTTGGCAGGCACGTGAGCTGGAAGCGCACCACAGGCTGGAGCAAGCGGGCAGCGACGACCCGGCCCAAGCGCTGGAAATACTACTAGACCAGGCCCTGGCCCATGGCGGCGAGGATTTGGACAATATGCGCTTTGAACTCGCCTTGCGCGCCCTGGGCCGGCGCGATGCACACGTGGCAGGCCTGATGCGCAGCATGGACGAGTTACGCATTGCCTTGTTCAAACGCAAATTCATGCGGATGGTGCAGGACGATAAAACCGCTGCCGAATTAGCCACTTTGTTTTACCTGTCGGTGGTGGGCAGCTTTCACGCCTTGATTCAGCCGCAAATGCCCAGCGCCAGCAAACAGTTTTTTCTGGACATCATCGCCAAATACCTGGTGCACAAGCAAAACCGCTAAGGCCGCGCATGGCCGTTACGGGCCGGGCGCTTGCAAGATGGTGCGAAAACCTAAATGGCTGACGGCTAAATCATCCTCTTGCGCTTGGCGCGCGCCTGGCCGGTAGCGCATGCAGTAATTGGGCGCACACAAAAATGAGCCGCCTTTGATCACATGGCTTGCCGCTGCGCCGCCGGCAGGCCGCAGACCGGCGTAGTCCGCCGTTTCAATTTCAGGCGCTAGGGTATTGTGATTCGGCAAATAAAGATCGCGGGTGATTTCCCAGACATTACCCAACATGTCAAACAAACCCAGCGCGTTGGGCGCATAGCAGCCCACCGGCGCCAGCCCGACAAAGCCATCCTCCGCTGAATTACGCACGGGAAACAAGCCTTGCCAGGTATTGGCCTGTGCGGGCTGCGCGTGTTCCGTTTGCGTAGGCGCTGCGGCTGCGCGCGCCGCCCATTCCCACTGTGCTTCGCTAGGCAAGGCGCGCCCAGCCCATTGCGCATAAGCCAGCGCATCCCGATACGTCAGGTTGACGACCGGAAAGGACTCGCGGCCTTGGATAGAGGTTTGCTGCCCTCCAGGGTGGCGCCAGTTGGCACCGGGCAGATACCGCCACCACTGCGCCGGGTTGCCACCGCCCACTACATCGTTGGGGCTGATAAACACCACGGCGCCGGGCAGGCGCAGATCGGGGGAAAGTTCGGGGTGCGCCTTGGCATCGACCGCCTGCTCCGCCACGGTGACATAGCCGGTAGCTTGCACAAATGCCGCAAACTGCGCATTGGTCACTTCGGTGCGGTCCATCCAAAAACCCTGCACTGCCACACTGCGCACCGGTAGCTCTTCGCGATAGACGCTATCGCCCAGTTGCAGCGTACCGCCGGGTACCCAGACCATGCCCGGGTGCGCTGCCGATGGGGGCTGCGCGGGCAAGGCGCATTGCAAGGGTTCTTGGCGAGCGTGCTCTTGTGCTTTATCGGCTGACCACCACAGCCAGGCGGCCAGCGCCAGCAGCAGTGCTGCAAGCGATACCAGCAAGCGTTTGGATGTCATGGTGTGCTGCGACTTGGAACTGTTGAGGGACGGTAGGGATTGTCCCGCAGGCCTAGACTTTGCCTACGGACTTTACAGCGGCGCGTGGATCAGGTCTGCAATCCCGGCGGCCTGCAAAATCGCATCGGCCTGCGCCTGCTCAGCGGCATCCAGCGCTGCAAATTCTTCTCGCAACCAGCGCAGGCATTTGCCTTGGTAGGTTACCGTGCCCTGCTCCCACAGGCCTTGGTGCAGTTCGACGCTTAATAGTTTTTCACTGCGCAACAAAGCGCGGGCATTGGCCAACATCACTGGCACATAGCCTTGCCCCAATTCGGCCAGCAAGGCTATCAGGCTGGCAGGTAGGTGCGCGGCGTCCAGCCATGCATCGTCTTGCACCTCCAAGCCCGACAAATCTGCCACCCAAGCGGTCCACGCAAAAGTGCGCGGCGCGTGTTGAACGGCCAAGCCCATAGACGTGGGGTCGAACAAAGCCAGTTGCGACAGCTGCCCGTAGAGCGCAAAGTCGCTAGCGCCCGGTCTTGCGCCCATTAAAAACGCATGCTGCGAAAAATGGGCGTCCAACAAGCCCAAGAGCCGCAGGTAGCCCGCCTCGATCAAAGGCGCGGTGGTCGGGTTGGAACCGATGACGGGCAGCCTTTCGATTTGCCGTTTGGAAAAAAATGCTTTGCTGGCAGCAAAGACTTTTTCATCCAACTGCGTTCCGCCCCAATGCAGGGGAATGGTTTTACCGGCGCGGTCGATATCTTGCGCGTAATGCCAGCGGTAATGGAACATAGCCTTGGTGAGCCACTCGTCGGCAAAATCTTCGAGCAAAGAGTCGAAAAAGGCCAGCACCGCGCTCTGTGGCCTGGCCGCGCGCCCTGGCACTTCCCGCTCCAGGCGGCGCAGCAAGGGCGTCGAATCAGTCACCGCTTGCAACTGACCCTGCGCGTCAGGCAGGTAAAACGTGGGCAGCAACTCTACGGCCGGCTTGGGCATACCCGCGCGGTCAGCGGCTTCGCCGACCAGGTAACGGTACGGGATATGGCGATAGCGCATCAGCGCCATCATCTTGCGGGTGTAGGGTGAGCCGGGCGAGCCTTTGAAAACCAGAGGCGCTTGCATGAGCGACGCGAAAGCTTAAGCCGCAGTAGCCGGTGTTGCCGTCACGGCTTTGACCGGCGTGAAAAAGCGCGTGTTATCGCGCAACCAGGCTTGCGAGTTGCTTGCGTCGTG
>CANFJQ010000097.1 GCA_947447615.1 Comamonadaceae bacterium | reverse complement strand
GAGCGCGCTGCGGACATGAACGCGCTGATTGCGCGGGCCGTGTCCTCGCGAGCCAAGGAAGACTGATCCGCATGAACGCGCCGCATGCACGGGTTGCAAGGCGCCCCGTGCATGGGGTGCTGCTACTGGATAAGCCCTTGGGTTGGTCCAGCAACCAGGCTTTGCAAAAAGCCAAATGGTTGCTGGCCGCTGAAAAGGCGGGGCATACGGGTACTTTGGACCCCTTGGCAACCGGCGTTTTGCCTTTGTGCTTTGGCGCCGCCACCAAGTTCAGTCAAATGCATTTAGATGCGGACAAGGTGTACCAAGCGCAATTGCGATTGGGTGTGACCACCACGACTGCCGATGCGGAGGGTGAGGTCTTGCAAACCCGCGATGTGGCGGTGTCGCCGCAATTAATCAGCGAGGTTTTGGCGCGCTTTACCGGCCCGATAGAACAGATTCCGCCCATGCACAGCGCGCTGAAAAAAGATGGTAAGGCTTTGTACGAGTACGCACGTGCCGGGATTGAAGTGGAACGGGCGGTGCGCCATGTAACGATACATGCGATCACGCTGCTGGCTGATGATTCGGCCGCAAACGTGCCAAGGCTTTCGGTGGAGGTGGCATGTAGCAAGGGCACCTACATCCGTACCTTGGCAGAAGATATTGGTGAGGCTTTGGGCTGCGGCGCGCATTTGAGCGCCTTGCGCCGCGTGCAAACCGGTGATTTCCATATCGGTGCTTGCGTAGCGCTGCAAGCGCTGGAGGCCATGGACATGGCGCAGCGCCTGGCCTGCTTGCAGCGTGTGGACAGTTTGTTACCCGGTCATGCGCCCATCACATTGGATGCGGACAATGCGGGGCGGTTTTTAAGCGGCCTGCGCCGTCGTGGCGACTGGATGGACGCCGAGCAAGTAGCGGTGTATGCCGCAGAGCCCCGCGACTTGCTGGGCACAGGGCATGTGAAGGCGGGCGAGTTGATTCCCACCCGACTGCTCAGTCCGCTGGACATTGCGCAGGTGCGCGAGCAAGCGGCCTGGACCCATTGATTTTTGTGTTTTGAGTTTGTAGAAAGAAAGATAACCATGAGCAGTAAACAAATCCGCACTATTGCGATCATTGCGCACGTTGACCACGGTAAGACCACGATGGTTGACCAGTTGTTGCGTCAGTCCGGCACATTTGCCGACCATGAAAAAGTGGTGGACACGGTGATGGACAACAACGCCATCGAACGCGAACGCGGCATCACCATCTTGGCCAAGAATTGCGCCGTGAGCTGGGAAGGTACCCACATCAATATCGTTGATACCCCTGGACACGCCGACTTTGGTGGCGAAGTGGAGCGCGCACTGTCCATGGTCGATGGTGTGGTGCTCCTGATCGATGCGCAAGAGGGCCCGATGCCGCAAACCCGCTTTGTGACCAAGAAGGCGCTGGCCCTAGGTCTTAAGCCTATCGTTGTGGTGAATAAAGTGGACAAGCCCGGCTCCAACCCGGACATGGTGGTCAACGCCGCTTTCGATTTGTTTGACAAGCTGGGCGCGACGGATGAACAACTGGATTTCCCGGTGGTCTATGCCTCAGGTATCAATGGCTGGACTTCGATGGAGCAGGGCGCTGCCGGTGAGCAATGGGGCCCTGACATGTCGGCCTTGTTTAACACTATTTTGAGCCACGTGCCGCCGCAGGCGGGTGACCCAGACGCTGCTTTGCAATTGCAAATTTCGGCACTGGATTTCTCTACCTTTGTGGGCCGCATCGGCGTCGGCCGTATCAGCGCAGGTACCCTCAAAGCTGGGCAAGATGTGTTGGTTATGTCGGGTGAAGATGGCCCTGTGGTGAAAGGTCGCGTCAACCAGGTCTTGACTTTTCAGGGCCTGGACCGTGTGCAGGTCACCGAGGCAGGACCGGGGGAAATTGTGCTGATTAATGGCATCGCGGATATTGGTATCGGCGTTACCGTCACGGACGCACTGCGCCCGGCACCCCTGCCCATGCTCAAGATTGATGAGCCGACGCTGATCATGAATTTTTGTGTCAATACCTCGCCACTGGCAGGTCGCGAAGGCAAATACGTCACAAGCCGCCAGCTCTGGGACCGCTTGCAAAAAGAGCTTCAACACAATGTGGCGCTGCGCGTTAAAGAAACCGACGAAGAAGGTATTTTTGAGGTCGCTGGACGGGGCGAATTGCACCTGACCATCCTATTGGAAAATATGCGCCGCGAAGGCTATGAGATGGCGGTGTCCAAACCCCGCGTAGTGTTTCGTGATGTGGACGGCGAGCGCCATGAGCCTATTGAGTTGGTGACTGCCGATATCGAAGAACAGCACCAAGGTGGCGTGATGCAAGCTTTAGGTGAGCGCAAGGGCGAATTGGTGAACATGGAGCCAGACGGACGCGGACGCGTGCGTTTGGAATACCGCATCCCAGCGCGTGGCCTGATCGGCTTTACCAATGAGTTTATGAACCTGACGCGTGGATCAGGATTGATCTCCAATATTTTCGACAGCTACGAGCCGCACAAAGGCGACATAGGTGGCCGCAAAAACGGGGTGTTGATTTCCATGGACGACGGTGAGATTTTTACCTATGCCTTGGGTAAACTGGACGACCGGGGCCGCATGTTTGTGCGCGCCAATGACCCGGTGTACGAAGGCATGATTGTGGGTATCCATAACCGCGATAACGACCTGGTGGTCAATGCCACGCGCACGAAACAATTGACCAACTTCCGCGTTTCCGGCAAAGAAGATGCCATCAAGATTACGCCGCCTATTGACTTGAATTTGGAGTATGGCGTCGAGTTCATTGAAGACGATGAATTGGTCGAAATCACGCCTAAGAGCGTGCGTCTACGCAAGCGCTTTTTGAAAGAGCATGAGCGCAAAAAAGCCAGCCGCGGCGCTTAAAACCAGCGGGGAATTTGGAGCCACGCAATGTCTGAATTTCTGGTGATGGAAGAACGCGGTGGCGTGGGCATGATCACGCTCTCGCGTCCTAAGGCGATGAATGCGCTGAGCCTGGGCATGGTGCGCGGCATTTCGGGTGCTTTGCGCCGCTGGAAGGACGATCCGTCCATCCACGCCATCGCCATGCGAGGCAGTGATAAAAATGGGCCTTTCAGCAACTTTTGCGCCGGGGGCGATATCCGCTTTTTCCACGAAGTTGCGTTGGCAGGTACGCCGGAACTGGAAGACTTCTTTACCGAAGAATATGCGCTCAATTACCTGACGCACCATCTGGGCAAGCCTCTCATCGCATTTTTGGACGGCATTGTGTTTGGCGGCGGCATGGGCTTGTGCCAGGGTGCTACCCACCGCTTGGTGACGGAGCGCACCAAAATGGCGATGCCCGAGACTTTGATTGGTCTTTTTGCCGATGTCGGTGGCGGCTACTTCCTCAGCCGTTGCCCCGGCGCGGCAGGTGAATGGCTGGCGCTGAGCGGCCAGCATATCGATGCCCACCAGGCCATCGCCCTGGACCTGGCTGATCGGCATATCGAGGCCACGCAGCAAATCGCTGCCTGGGATGCCTTGTTAGCACTGGACTGGTCCAAGGCCCACGCCTTAGACGCTTGGCTGCAAGCCCATACGGTAGCCGCCAAATCTGGACCGGCGTATCCCGATATGCATGCATGGGGCCTGATAAACCGCCATTTTTCGCATGCCACGGTAGGCGACATTTTTCAGTCGCTAGATACCGACCCAGACGCGTGGGCGCAGGAAACCGTGGCAGGTTTGCGTAAGCGCTCGCCGCTGATGCTGCATGTGGCGCTGGAACACGTGCGCCGCGCGCGCAGCATGTCCTTGGCCGAGGACTTGCGCATGGAACGCGATATGGTGCGCCATTGCTTTCATAGTGGGCACCTGGGCCGCAGCGGCGCTGCTACTGACACGGTGGAAGGCATACGCGCGCTGGTGATTGACAAGGATCTGAGCCCCCAATGGAACCCTCAGCGTGTGGAAGACGTGACCCCCGATATGGTGGAACCCTTTTTCCAAAGCCCTTGGCCGGTTTTTGCGCATCCGCTCAAAGACTTGGCCTAGCGCTCTAGCGCTAGCGGTGGTGCACCTTCATCGCCCGCTCCACTTCGCGTTTGCCTTCGCGGTCTTTGATGGTGTCGCGCTTGTCGTGCTCCGCCTTGCCCTTGGCGAGCGCAATATCGCACTTCACTTTTCCTGCTTTCCAATGCAAATTGATGGGTACCAAGGTATAACCTTTTTGGTCCACTTTGCCGATCAGGCGCTTGATCTCGGCTTTATGCATCAGTAATTTGCGGGTGCGCACTTTGTCCGGGCTGATATGGGTGGACGCGGTGTTGAGCGGATGGATTTGCAGGCCGATGATGAAAATCTCGCCATTGCGCACCACCACATAACCGTCGGTAAGCTGTACTTTGCCTTCGCGCAAAGACTTGACTTCCCAGCCTTCGAGCACCAGCCCTGCTTCAAAACGCTCCTCGAAAAAATAGTCGAAAGCCGCCTTTTTATTATCGGCAATGCGGGCGGAGGTATCGGGTTTTTTGGCCATGGCGCTCGGGAGGAGGGGGCGGCGGAGCCAGGTCGCAGGCCCTAAGGCCTTCACTACAATCCGCGCGCAAGCCCCATTCTATGAAAACCGTTCACAAGTCTGTTCTGCTGTGGTACAGCCCGGCGCAAATGTACGCCCTGGTGACGGACGTGGCGCGCTACCCGCAGTTCCTGCCTTGGTGTGACAAAGCCCAGGTTTTGCAGCAGGACGGTACCGGCATGACCGCCGAAGTGGGCATTGCCTTTGGCGGCATCCACCAAAGTTTCACCACCCGCAACACCCACACCGCACCCAGTCAAGTGGATATGCAATTGCTCAAAGGCCCGTTTTCCAATTTGGATGGGCAATGGCTTTTTTTACCGGTCGGTGATGGCTCGCAGCAAGCCAGCAAAGTCGAGCTTTCATTGCGCTATGGTTTTTCCAGCGCCACCTTGGGCGCCGTGGTGGGGCCGGTGTTTGACAAGATTGCCGCTACGCTGGTGGATGCCTTTGTCAAACGCGCGCAGCAGGTCTATGGCGATGCCTAATGCCGCTATCGCTGGCCCGAATGCGACGGCAGAATCGATAACTGTCGATGTGCTCTATTCCCCCGGCCCCCGTGTAGTGCAACAAAGCCCGGTGCAGCTGCCCGTAGGCTGCCAGCTAGGACAGGCCTTGCCCGCGCTGGCGCAGGCGCTAGGCGTGCCGCTGGCCAACCTGGCAGCGCTGGATGTGGGTATTTGGGGCCTTCGATGCCCGAAAGACCGCGTACTTATGGCCGGCGAGCGCATCGAGTTTTACCGCCCCTTGCGGGTGGACCCCAAAGTGGCGCGGCGCGAGCGTTTTGTGCGCCAAGGCGCCAAGAGCGCCGGTTTGTTCGCCAAGAAGCGCCCGGGCGCCAAAGCCGGTTACTAGCCTCAGGCGCTCAAGCCGACGGCCTTGCTGCGCCAAGCCCACGGGTACAATCGGTTTTTTGGAGCTTTGACATGCGCCTTCTCGGCAAAGCGCTCACCTTCGACGATGTGTTGTTGGTGCCAGCGTACTCCCAAGTCCTCCCCAAGGACACCTCTCTCGCCTCCCATTTTTCCCGCCATATCGCCCTGAATCTTCCCCTGGTGTCCGCCGCCATGGACACGGTGACCGAAGCGCGTTTGGCGATTGCCATCGCCCAAGAAGGTGGTATCGGGGTGGTCCACAAAAATCTGACAGTAGCTGAACAAGCGGCCCAGGTTGCCAAGGTAAAGCGCTATGAGTCTGGCGTTTTGCGCGATCCGGTGGTGATTACCCCGCATTTCACCGTGCGCGAGGTGATGGCTTTGTCAGACCAATTAGGCGTATCGGGCTTTCCGGTGTGCGATGGCGGCAAAGTAGTCGGTATCGTCACAGGCCGCGATCTGCGCTTCGAAACCCGTTATGACCAACGCGTTAGCGACATCATGACGCCGCGCGAACGCCTGATTACCGTACCCGACGGCACCACGCTGGAGGAAGCCAAAGCCCTGCTCAACAAGCACCGCCTGGAGCGATTGTTGGTGGTCAACGAAGCCTTTGAACTCAAGGGCCTGATTACCGTCAAAGACATTACCAAGCAAACCAGCTTTCCCAATGCCGCGCGCGATGCTTTCGGCAAATTGCGCGTGGCCGCCGCGGTCGGCGTGGGCGAGGGCACCGAAGAGCGCGTAGAAGCGCTGGTGCGCGCCGGGGTGGATGCCATCGTGGTGGATACCGCCCACGGGCATAGCAAAGGCGTGATCGAGCGCGTGCGCTGGGTTAAACAAAACTACCCCCAGATCGATGTGGTGGGCGGCAATATCGCCACCGGCGCAGCGGCGCTGGCGCTGGTGGAAGCGGGCGCAGATGCAGTCAAGGTCGGCATCGGCCCCGGCTCGATTTGCACTACACGTATCGTGGCCGGTGTGGGCGTGCCCCAGATCATGGCGATCGATAGTGTGGCAACTGCTTTGCGCGGCACGGGTGTTCCTTTGATCGCCGATGGCGGCGTGCGCTACAGCGGCGATATTGCCAAAGCCATTGCAGCAGGCGCCAGCTCGGTAATGATGGGCGGTATGTTTGCCGGCACTGAAGAAGCGCCGGGTGAAATCGTGCTTTACCAAGGCCGGAGCTACAAAAGCTATCGCGGCATGGGCAGCATTGGTGCTATGCAACAAGGAAGCGCGGACCGCTATTTTCAAGAGTCCAGCACCGGCAACCCCAATGCAGACAAACTCGTGCCCGAAGGTATTGAAGGCCGCGTGCCCTACAAGGGCTCTATGGTCTCCATCGTGTTTCAAATGTCGGGCGGCTTGCGCGCCAGCATGGGCTACTGCGGCTGCGCGACGATTGCGGATATGCAAAACAAGGCCGAGTTCGTGGAAATTACCACCGCCGGTATCCGCGAAAGCCATGTGCACGATGTGCAGATCACCAAAGAAGCGCCTAATTACCGGGCGGACTGAAGCCCGCCATTG
This sequence comes from Comamonadaceae bacterium, assembly GCA_947447615.1. GTDB lineage: Bacteria > Pseudomonadota > Gammaproteobacteria > Burkholderiales > Burkholderiaceae_C > Allorhodoferax. The sequence goes on along the minus strand of CANFJQ010000097.1, from coordinate 4,364 downwards.
ACCCGATGTCGCACCAAAAAATACTGATACTGGACTTCGGTTCGCAAGTAACCCAATTAATTGCCCGGCGCGTTCGCGAGGCACATGTGTTTTGCGAGGTACATCCTTGCGATGTCAGCGAGGATTGGCTGCGCGACTATGCGCGCGACGGCAATTTGAAGGGCATCATTCTCTCGGGCAGCCACGCCAGCGCCTATGAGGAAGACACCGACAAAGCGCCGCAATTGGTGTTTGAACTCGGTATCCCCGTGCTGGGCATTTGCTATGGCATGCAAACCATGGCGCAGCAACTGGGCGGGCGGGTGCAAAGCGGCACTTTGCGCGAATTCGGCCATGCCGATGTGCGCGCCCATGGCCACACACAGTTGCTAGACGGCATACAAGACTACGCGACCCCCATGGGCCACGGCATGCTGCAAGTCTGGATGAGCCATGGCGATAAGGTGACAGATTTGCCCCATGGCTTCAAGCTAATGGCCAGCACCGATAGCTGCCCCATAGCCGGTATGGCCGATGAAGAGCGGCGCTTTTACGGTGTGCAGTTTCACCCGGAAGTCACCCACACCAAGCGCGGCGCGGCAATTTTGGAGCGCTTCGTACTCGACATCTGCGGCACCAAAGCGGATTGGATCATGGGCGACTACATCTCGGAAGCGGTCGAGAAAATCCGCACCCAAGTGGGCACCGAAGAAGTGATTTTGGGCTTGTCCGGCGGGGTCGATTCCTCGGTGGCGGCGGCGCTGATTCACCGCGCCATTGGTGATCAGCTCACCTGCGTTTTTGTGGACCACGGGCTCTTGCGCCTTAATGAAGGCGACGCGGTGATGGAAATGTTTGCTGGCAAGCTGCACGCTAAAGTGATCCGCGTGGATGCGGCTGATCTATTTTTGGGCAAGTTAGCTGGCGTGTCCGAGCCAGAGGCCAAACGCAAGATTATTGGCGGCTTGTTTGTCGATGTTTTCAAGGCCGAAGCCGCCAAACTCAAAGCCGGGCCAGGCGCTGCTGGCGCCGTCGTGAAAGGCGCGACCTTTTTGGCCCAAGGCACGATCTACCCGGACGTGATTGAGTCGGGCGGCGCAAAAAGCAAAAAAGCGGTCACAATTAAAAGCCACCACAACGTGGGCGGCTTGCCGGAGCAGTTGGGCTTGAAACTGCTAGAGCCCTTGCGCGATTTGTTCAAAGACGAAGTGCGTGAATTGGGCGTGGCGCTGGGCCTGCCCGCGGCCATGGTCTATCGCCACCCCTTTCCGGGTCCGGGCCTGGGCGTGCGCATTTTGGGCGAAGTGAAAAAAGAATACGCCGACCTGCTGCGCCGCGCCGATGCCATCTTCATCGAAGAACTGCGCAATTTCCGTGACGACGACAGCGGTAAAAACTGGTACGAACTCACCAGCCAGGCCTTTGCTGTATTCCTACCTGTTAAAAGCGTAGGCGTGATGGGCGATGGCCGCACCTACGACTACGTGGTGGCACTGCGCGCGGTACAAACGACCGACTTCATGACCGCCGACTGGGCCGAACTGCCCTATGCGTTGCTGAAAAAAGTATCCGGCCGCATCATCAATGAAGTGCGCGGGATTAACCGCGTGACTTACGATGTTTCCAGCAAGCCGCCGGCCACTATTGAGTGGGAATAAATCGGCTAACGGAGCGCAGCACCATGTATTTGCCCAGCCAATTCGACCCCAAAGACCCGCAAGTTGCCATCGACATCATGCAGGCGCACCCGTTTGCCAGTCTGATTTCTATGGACGATGCCGGCCTGCCTTTTGTGACGCATTTGCCGGTGCATTGGGAGGCGCAGCCGGGGCAGGGGGCCGGGCACGGGGCCCTACTCGGGCATTGCGCCCGGGGTAATCCACATTGGAAATACCTGCAACAGCGCCCCCACGCGGTGGTGACTTTTATGGGGCCGCATGCCTATATGTCGCCCAAGGTCTATCCCGACCTGGTACGCGTGCCTACCTGGAACTATGTCGCAGTGCATTGCGTGGTCGAGGCTTCGGTGTTGGACGGGCACGATGCCAAGGACGCCTTGCTCAAGCAGCTGATAGCCGACCACGAGCCGGCCTATGCCGAGCAATGGCGCGGTTTACCCGAGGATTACACCACCAAAATGCTGGGTGCTATTGTGGCTTTTTCGTTAAAAATCAATAGTATACAGTGCAAAGTTAAAGTTAATCAGCATCGTCCGGAAGCGCATGCACGTATGCTGGAAATTTACGATGCCGGTGGCCCGGACGACCAAGCGCTGGGGGCCTGGATGCGCAAAATGGGGCTCCACGGTTCGCCGTAATAGGGCCGTGCCAATGCCCGACGCACTGCTTGAAGACGCGCATTGGATGCGCCTGGCTTTGGCGCAGGCAGCTTTGGCTGCGCAAGCGGGGGAGGTGCCGGTGGGCGCGGTGGTGGTACACCAGGGGCGATTGATTGCCAGTGGGCACAACCGCTGCATCGCCGACAACGACCCGACTGCCCATGCCGAAGTCGTGGCGCTGCGCGCCGCGGCGTTGGCGCTGGGCAATTACCGCCTGGAGGATTGCACGTTGTATGTGACCTTAGAGCCTTGCGCCATGTGCAGCGGTGCACTGATCAATGCCCGCTTGCAAAAAGTAGTGTTCGGTGCAAGCGACGCGCGGGCGGGCGCTGCCGGTTCGGTGCTGGATATATTTGCGGTGCAAGCGCTGAACCACCACACTACCGTGCAGGGCGGGGTGCTAGCCGACGCGTGCGCCACCATCTTGCGTGATTTCTTTAAACCCAAGCGAGCCAATATGCGCCCTTTGCGAGAAGACGCCCTGCGCACCGCCGAGGCACGGTTTGCCCACTTGCCTGATTACCCCTGGTCGCCCCACTACCTCAGCGACTTGCCGACCTTGGACGGCTTGCGCCTGCATTATCTGGACGAAGGCCCCCACGACGCGCCACTGACTTATTTATGCCTGCACGGCAACCCCGCCTGGAGCTACCTGTACCGCAAGATGATACCGATCTTTACCAGGGCAGGGCATCGCGTCGTCGCGCCGGACCTGATCGGCTTTGGCAAAAGCGACAAGCCAAAAAAGGACAGCGCCCATCAGTTTGACTTCCACCGGCAGGTATTGCTGGAGTTCGTGGAACGCTTAGACCTGAAAAACGTCGTGTTGGTAGTGCAGGATTGGGGAGGCATTTTGGGCCTGACCTTGCCGATGGCGGCGCCGCAGCGCTATGCAGGGCTGCTGGCTATGAACACCTTGCTGGCTTGTGGCGATGTGCCTCTGTCCCCCGGTTTTCTGGCCTGGCGCGCCTGGTGCGAGAAAAATCCTGAATTTGACGTGGGTAAGCTTTTTGCCCGTGGCAACAGCCACATGGCAGAGCCAGAGTGGCAGGCCTATAACGCGCCCTTTCCAGATGCGGGTCACCGCGCTGCTTTGCGTGCGTTCCCGAAAATGGTGCCTGAATTTGCAGATAGTCCGGGTGCCGCAATTGCGCGCCAGGCCCGCGATTTTTGGAGCAACAAGTGGGCAGGGCGCAGTTTTTTAGCTATCGGCCAGCAAGACCCGGTGCTGGGCGAGCCGGTGATGCGCGCATTGCAAAGTCAGATCCATGGCTGCGAGCATGTCATGGTGCTGCCCGAAGCTGGGCATTTTGTGCAAGAGCATGGGCAGGCGATTGCGCAAGCGGGAGTCGAATTTTTTGCTGGTGCTGCTTAGGTTTGAGTTGCGCGGCTATTGCATTGTCGTTGCCGGTTCATTGCGCCAATAAGCCCTTACAGTTAGCTATTCAGACCCAGCGCCCGCCAGCGCGCAATACCCAGCCATGAGCCATATATACATCTATTCTCCGTCTAGCGCCGTGCGCGACAAAGCCGCTTTTCGCCGGGGCGTGAAGCGTTTGCGGGCCTTGGGCCACGAGGTGGAGATCGACGCTGACGCCTTGTCCAGCTACCAGCGCTTTGCCGGAGATGACGCAACCCGCTTGGCGGCGATTGGGCGGGCGGCGGCCAGCGGTGCCGACCTGGCGATGATTTCTCGCGGCGGCTATGGGCTAAGCCGCGTCTTGGCCGATGTGCCTTATGCGGCGCTGGCCAAAGCGATTGAATCAGGCACCCAGTTTGTGGGCCTGAGCGATTTCACGGCATTGCAGCTGGCTTTGATGGCCAAGACCGGCGCCATCACATGGCAAGGTCCCTGCGTAGGCGAAGATTTTGGCACTGAAGACGAGCCCGACGAGATCATGCAAGCCTGCTTTGATGATTTGCTGCTGGCCCAGGGCGAAGGCGTGGGCTGGCGCTTGCCGCGCGGCCAGGCGGCGTTGCAGGAGCATGAGATTCATGGCGCCAGGCTTTGGGGTGGCAATTTGGCGGTACTGGTGTCGCTGCTGGG
>CANFJQ010000096.1 GCA_947447615.1 Comamonadaceae bacterium | reverse complement strand
CGGCTGAAAGAGGCTTTTTGACCTAGGTCAAGCCCGATCTGCGCCAGCCATGCGACAGTGCGGCGCATGTCCGAAACCCAAGCCAAAGTCCCGCACGCGAGCGTCCGCATCATCCAAGAAGAGCATGCCTCGCTAGCGGCCATGTTGCGCTCTAGCGTGATGATGGTGCAGCGCGGACCACAAGACCAGCCCGAGCGTTTTTTTGACGTGATGCGCGCCATGTTGTTTTACATGGACGAGTTTCCCGAGCGCTTGCACCACACCAAGGAAAGTGAATTGCTGTTCCCCACGGTGGCTGCGCGCTCTATGGCAGCGCGCGAAGTGGTGGGCCAGCTCAACCACGAGCATGCGGTGGCCGAGTCCAAAGTGCGCGAGATGCAGCACTTGCTGTTGGCTTGGGAGTTACTCGGAGATTCGCGGCGGGAGCGCTTTGAATTGGCTCTCAAAGCCTATGTAGATTTTTACCTGCAGCACATGCAGCTGGAAGAAACCGTGGTGCTGGCCCAAGCCTTGCAGGTCTTGGACGATGGCGACTGGAAGTCGCTCAATAGTGCGTTTTCGGTGCAAGGGAATCCGCTCACCGGCAAATACCCGCGCGAGCCTTTGTACGACCGTTTGTTCACCCGCATTACTATGCATGCTCCGGCGCCTATCGGTCTGGGGCCTTAATCCATTTGTAGATCCCCTATGCACTATATGCGACCTACTCCCCTTTTCGGTCTGCTTTGGCAAGGCCTGCGCCATCCCGCAGGCTTTTTTGCAAGCGCATTTTGGGTTTTCGCGGCGCTGCCGGTGATTGCGAGCGCCGGAGAATTTCCCACCACAAGCCCCTCGCAACTACCTGGCTCTTTGCAAGAGCTGTATGCCCGCGAGCAGCCCAATCTGGGCCAGTACGGCCACTGTGCCGCCGGTTTTGATAGCCGCACCGATGGTTTGAAAATGGCCTTGAGTTGCTCTATTTACGTCCGATCATCGGCGCAGGGCGCCCGGCTGGCAGTCAAACTCTGCAACGAGCGTGCAGACTTTCTCAAGATCAAGGCGCGCTGCAGTCTGATCGTGGACTAGGGCCTGGCGGTCTTGGTTTGCGTGGGTAAGGTGGGATTGCGCGCGCTGCAAGGTGCCTTAGCCCGGCACAGCACGCGGGTTTGGGGGTGGCACGCATAATTGCGCCCATGTTGACCGCCCCACCCGCCTCTGCCCACGCCCCCAACTTGCCCTCTAGCCAGTCTGCCGCCGACTACCCCCTAGCCTCGGGCGCCGCGCCTTTAGACCACCTGGGCATCATCTCCCTGAGCGGCCCGGACGCTGCCAGCTTCATCCACAACCAACTCACCAACGACTTTTTATTACTGGACGCGCAGCATGCGCGCCTGGCGGCTTTTTGCAGTCCCAAGGGCCGTATGCAGGCCAGCTTCATCGGCTTGCACGGCCAGGGCGAACAATTGCTGCTGGTTTGCAGCCGTGACCTGCTGGCCACCACACTTAAGCGCCTGTCCATGTTTGTGCTGCGCGCCAAAGTCAAGTTGCATGACGCCAGCGCGCAATACGCGCTTTGGGGCTTGATGGGCACAGCCTGCATTGCCTTGCCGGACAGCGCTCCTTGGACTGCCGCGCAAATGGATGGCGCGCATGTTGTTGGCCTGTACCCGGCGAATCAAACCCGCCGCCAACTCTGGATAGGTGCCGCCAACAGCACGCCAACACATGCGCCACTTTGCAGCGCGGCGGACTGGGCTTTGGGCGAAGTGCTGTCGGGCATTGCCACGATCAGCGCGCCGGTATTCGAAGCCTTTGTGCCCCAAATGCTGAACTACGAATCCGTGGGCGGCGTGAACTTCAAAAAAGGCTGCTACCCCGGCCAGGAAGTCGTGGCGCGCAGCCAGTTTCGGGGTACGCTCAAACGGCGCGCTTACATTTTGCGCTCGGTGGACGCGTGGCCACAGGGCGCGAGCCCTGTTTTGGAAGCCGGGCAGGAATTGTTTTCAGCATTGGATGCCGAGCAGGCCTGCGGCACCGTAGTGCAAGTCGCCTGCGCCCCCGATAGCCGCTGGCTGTGCATCGCCAGCCTGCAAACCCAAGCGGCAGACAGTGGCGGCTTGCAGGCCGGCAAAGCTGATGGCCCGGCGATGGAAATCCTACCGCTGCCCTACGCGCTACTGGAAGATATTTAGGCCTTGGCGGCGCAATCAGGCATGCGCCGCAGCTAAATGCTGGCGCACCACGTGCGACCAACCGGCGCCACGCAGCAAGGTGCTGACGAATAGGCCATCCACCTGCGGGTCTGCGCTAGGAGAAATACGTCCGCAAGCGATCGCCTCATTCATCGCGTTGTAGAGCACGCAGTGCTGGGCAGACGCATCCTGGGGCTCGGCGGGGCGCAGGCTGCAGATCGCCTCGCGCAGGCCGTACCAATCCCCCAGCACCGCCCGTACCGGCGATTGCCCTTGTTCAAAGTTCGTCAGTAAATCGCGCAAGACCTGGGGCACGGGCAATGAAACTTTGGCCACAGGGTCGGCAAACACATAGACCAATTCAGCGCCCACCAGCAATTCCTCGCCTCGGAAGATGCCGCTCACCAATTGCAGGGAACTGTTACCGATGCGCGCGCAGCGCAAACCCACGTCCAGCACATCGTCATAAACCGCAGAAGCATGAAATTCAAGGGTTGATTTGCGTACAAACAAATCGCCACCCATGGCGCGCAAGCTTTGTTCATAAGGTAGCGCTAGTGCCCGCCAGTAGTCGGCTAGCGCGGTATCGACGTACATCAGGTAGTGCGGGTTGAAAACGATTTTTTGCAAATCCACCTCCGCCCAGCGCACGCGCAGGCGGTGAAAAAAACGGAACGAGGCGCGCGTATTAGCGTCGGACATAGCGCAAAAACCTTTCAGATGATAAGCGGGCTCCGCCGCGCGATGGCGCAAGGTCTACTCGCAACCGAAGCAAAAGCCGATGGTAGCGCCCACTCGGGGACCGCTCGCTGGCCAGCGCCATCCATAGGCGCACGTCGCTCAGTCCGGCAGTACCGCCGTAGCTTCAATTTCTACTTGCGCGCGGTCTTCCAGCAGGGCCACGACTTGCACCAAGGTCATTACCGGGTAGTGGCGACCTATGACTTCTTGGTACACCCGGCCTAGCTCGCGGGCGCGGCGCAGGTATTCTTGTTTGTCGGTGACATACCAGGTCATGCGCACCACATGCTGCGGCCCGGCTTGGGCGCAGGCCAGGGTGTCCACGATGTTTTGCAAGGCCTGGCGGCACTGGGCCACAAAGTCGTCGCTTTCGAACTCGCATTGGCCGTTCCAGCCGATCATGCCGGCCAGAAATACCGTGCGGCCACTAGCCACGATGCCGTTGGAATAGCCTTTGGCCGGAAGCCAGCCGGGCGGTTGCAAGGTGTGAAACATGGGGTGTCCTAGCTTTGGAGTTGGCGCAGCTTGAAGCGCTGCAATTTGCCGGTTTCGGTGCGCGGAAGGCTTGCAACAAATTCCAGCTTGCGCGGGTATTTAAAGGGCGCGATCCTTTGTTTTACATGTTCTTGCAATGCGACGGCCATTTCCGCATCGGCACTATGCCCCGGCTTGAGCAGCACAAAGGCCTGCACAATCTGGCCGCGTTCGGGATCGGGCATACCGACGACTGCGCACTCAAGCACCGCAGCGTGCAGCAACAGGGCGCTTTCCACTTCAGGCCCGGCTATGTTGTAACCGGCCGAAATAATCATGTCGTCGTTGCGGGCGCAATAGCTGAAATAGCCATCGGCATCCATCACAAAGGTATCCCCGGGCAGGTTCCAACCGCCCACCACATAGTCGCGCTGGCGCGGGTCATCCAAATAGCGGCAGCCCGTGGCACCGCGCACTGCCAGCCGACCCGGCGTGCCCGGCGGCACCGGCTGCATGTGCGCATCCACCACACGCGCTTCATAGCCAGGCACTACTTTGCCGATGCTGCCAGCGCGCACCTCTGCGCCTGCGCTGGCGATGTAGATATGAATCACTTCGGTTCCGCCAATTCCGTCGGTAATTTGCATGCCGGTAGCTTGCTTCCAGGCCTGGCGCGTGGCATCGGGCAAGGCCTCGCCTGCGCTCACTGGGTGTTTGAGGCTGGATAGGTCATGGTCCCCCGCCAGCGCCGCCATTTGCCGGTACATCGTGGGTGCGGTATAGCACTGCGTGGCGCGGTATCTGGCGATGGTCTGCAACAAGGATTCGGGCGTATGCCGCTCCAGCAGCACGGTGCTGGCACCAAAGCGCAAAGGAAAAGCGAGCAGGCCACCCAGACCAAAAGTAAAGGCCACGGGCGGCGTGCCGCAAACCACATCGTCCGCATCCATGTGCAGCACATGGCGCGGAAACAAATCGCACATAGCCAGTACGTCGCGATGAAAATGCATGGTGCCTTTGGGCTTACCGGTGGTGCCGCTTGTAAAGGCGATCAGGCACACATCGTCACGACTAGTGGGGTGCGGCACCCATGCATCGCTGTGGGCTTGCATGCGCGCTTCCAGACCGTCAGGCGCGTCGCTGCGAAAAGCAATTACCTGCTGCAATAGCGGTTGGTATTGCGCATGGCCCGGCGTTTGGCAAAACTGCAGCTCTTCCAACAAAGCGGCGTCGCACAATGCGGCGCTGACCTGGGCTTTGGCGATGATGGTGGCCAACTCGGTGGCGCGCAGCATGGGCATGGTGGGCACCACGACCAAGCCCGCTTGCAAAGCCGCCAAAAAGCAGGCGGCCATCATGGGCGTATTCGCGCCGCGCAGCAAAAGCCGGTTGCCCGGCACCAGGCCCATGTCTTGGCTCAGCACCTGGGCTATGCGATGGCAGTGGTCGCTCAGTTGCGCATACGTCCAGGCGATTTCGACTGGCCCCGCAGGCCCCGGCGCCATGCCGCGGATCGCAATGCGCTCGCCCCTGCCCTCTGCCACATGGCGGTCCACCAATTGGGCGCCGCAGTTGAGGATGGCGGGGTACTGCAGCTCGGGCACATCCGCCTGAAACACTGGCCATTCCTTTTGTGGCGGCAAGTGGTCGCGGGCGAAGTGATCGCTATGGCTGCTGGGCGCTAAAACATTCCAGTCTTGCATGCGAATTACCCCTTGATCAGGTCGCGGCCAATAATGAGTTGCTGCACTTCGGTAGCGCCTTCGTAAATACGCAAGGCGCGAATTTCGCGGTACAGCGATTCGACGATGCTGCCTTTTTTCACGCCCATACCGCCGTGCATTTGCACCGCCATATCAATAATGGTTTGCGCGCTTTCGGTGGCGTTCATCTTGGCCATGGCCGCTTCGCGCGTCACGCGCCGGCCTTGGTCGCGCAGCCAGGCGGCGCGGTAGGTCAGCAAGGTGGCGGCATCCAGCAGGGTGGCCATGTCTGCCAACTTGCATTGGGTAATCTGAAAATCTGCCAGGCTTTGTCCAAACATCTTGCGTTGGCGCGCCCAATCCAGGGATGCATGTAAAGCCCGGCGCGCAAAGCCCAGGGACGCCGCCGCCACCGAGGTGCGAAACACATCCAGCGTGGCCATTGCCACTTTAAAACCTTCGGCAGCCTTGCCAATACGCGCGCTTTCGGGCAGGCGCACGGCGTCAAAGCGCAAGGTGGCCAAAGGGTGTGGCGCCATTACGTCGATTCGCTCTTCGATCACCAAGCCGGGCGTTTCCGCATCCACAATAAATGCCGAAATACCGCGCGCTCCTGGTGCTTCGCCGGTGCGGGCAAACACCACATAAAAACCGGCGATGCCGCCATTAGAAATCCAGGTCTTGCGGCCATTCAATTCATAGCCGCCTTCCACCACCGTAGCGCTGCACTGCATGGCGGCGACGTCCGAGCCGGCGTCGGGCTCGCTCAAAGCAAATGCGGCCAGAGATTGCCCACGCACCACGCTTGGCAGGTATTTCGCCTGTTGCGCTGGCGTGCCCATCAGGCTGATAGCACCGCTGCCCAAGCCTTGCATGGCAAAGGCAAAGTCGGCTAAGCCTTCGTGGTAAGCCAGGGTTTCGCGCAGCAGGCAGATTCGCCGCGTGTCGATCTGCTCGCTAGCGCCGCCGTGCGCCTTACCTGCCACCGCATGTGCCAGCCAGCCGCCCTGCCCCATGCGCCCTACCAGCGTGATGCAACGGGCATCAACAGCTGCGCGGCTTTCGTCGTGCGTGGCGTCTTGCAGTTTCGCAGCGCACCAGGTGTCGAGCGCGGTTTTAAAGCTGCGGTGGCCGTCCTCAAAGAAAGGCCAGTGCAGATGGCTGTGCGGATCGGCTTGCATATCAGTCCCCTTCAAACACCGGCGTTTGCTTGGCTACAAAGGCGTGGTAAGCGCGATGGAAATCGTTGGTCGCCATGCAAATAGCCTGGGCCTGGGCTTCGGCCTCGATGGCTTCGTCCACGCCCATATTCCATTCTTGTTGCAACATTTTTTTGGTCATGCCATTGGCAAACGTCGGGCCGCTGGCCAGCTGCGCGGCCATGGCCTGGGCTTGGTCGCGCAAGTCTTCGGGCGTGCACACGCGGTTGTAAAAACCCCAGCGTTCGGCCTCTTCGCCACCGAGGCCGCGCCCGGTGAATAGCAATTCGCTGGCGCGGCCCTGTCCGATCATGCGCGGCAGTAAGGCGCAGGCGCCCATGTCGCAACCGGCCAAGCCCACTTTATTGAACAAAAAATAGGTTTTGCTGCGGGCCGTGCCAAAGCGCATGTCGGAGGCCAGCGCCAGCAAAGCGCCGGCCCCGGCACAGATGCCGTCGATGGACGCGACGATGGGCTGCGGGCAGGCGCGCATGGCCTTGACCAAGTCGCCGGTCATGCGCGTAAAAGTGAGCAAGCCGGGCATGTCCAGCTTGGTGAGCGGCCCGATGATTTCATGCACATCCCCGCCGGAGCAAAAGTTACCACCCTCGCCGGTGAGCACTACGGCATGCACATCGGGTGCATAGACCAGTGTGCGAAACAGGTCGCGCAATTCGGCATACGAATCAAAGGACAACGGGTTTTTGCGTTCTGGCCTATTGAGACTGATGGTGGCTACATAGTCCGACACGCTGAACTTGAAATGCTGGGCCCGGTAGTTGTGCAACACATGGTTGTGGCCCGGCAATTGCTGGGGCTGACCGGGAAGGTATTTGGTGCTCATGGTTTCTCCTTGCGGGCGCTGCTGCGCATGGTGCGGGGGTTGGCGGTTTTGAGGTTGCCTAAAAGCGTGGCCAACTGGCCCTGCTCTTTGGATGAAAGGGGCGATAAGAGTTCGCGCACCCAGGCCTCGTGTGCTTGGGCCATGGTGGCAAAAGTGCCGCGCCCTGCCTCGGTCAGGCTAAGGCGGTAGGAGCGACGGTCGCCCGGTACGGGCAGGCGCTGCACCAGTTGTTCGCGCTCTAATTGGTCCACGATGGTGGTGACGTTGCCACCGGTCACCATCATGCGGCGCGAGACCTCGCCCATGGCCAGGCCCTCGGGCTCGCGCTCCAGTTGGGCCATCAAATCAAAGCGCGGCAACGTGATGCCAAACTGCTCACGCAAGCGCTGGCGAATGGTGTCTTCGATGCGCGTGGTGCACGACAGCAAACGCAGCCACAGGCGCAGCGATGCATGGTGGTCCGCATGCGCGCGTTGTTCCATATCCGTGTTTTGGCGCGCATTCACGAAGCGCGCTCCTCGCTGGCGGCGCTTTGGGCCTGGGCTTGCAGGGCGCGATCGCGGGCAAAACCGGCTTCTAGTTGCGGCTTGCCCGAAACATACGATTGGGGCCAGTCCACACCGGTGTAGCCAATGCGTGCGGCCTCGGTCAGCGTCCAGGCCGGATTGGCTAAATGCGGCCTGGCCACGGCGCACAAGTCTGCACGTCCGGCTGCGATCACGCTGTTGACATGGTCGGCTTCGCTGATCGCACCCACAGCCATAGTGGCAATGCGCGCTTCCTGGCGAATGCGGTCGGCAAACGGCGTTTGGTACATGCGGCCATAGGTGGGCTTTTGGTGCGGGCTGACCTGGCCGCTGGAGCAATCGATCATGTCCGCGCCCGCTGCTTTAAAGGCCTGCGCGATCTGCACCGCGACGGCTGGCGTGATGCCGCCCTCCACCCAATCGTGCGCTGAAATTCGCACTGACATGGGCAAATGATCAGGCCACGCAGCGCGAACCGCGGCAAAAACTTCTAGCGGGTAGCGCAAGCGATTGGCTAGCGTGCCGCCGTATTCATCGGTACGCAGGTTGGTCAAGGGCGAGATAAAGCCCGAGAGCATGTAGCCATGCGCGCAGTGCAACTCCAACCAGTCAAAGCCCGCTTGCGCCGCGCGCAGCGTGGAGGCTACAAAGTCCGCTTTGACCTGGTCCATGTCGGCGCGGTCCATAGCGCGGGGCACCGTGCCTTTGTCCAAATAGGGCTTTGCAGAAGCGGCCAGTAGCGGCCAATTGCCTTCGGGCAAGGGCTGGTCCATGCCCGCGCCCTGCCAGGGCACGCAGGTAGATGCTTTGGCACCAGCGTGGCCGATTTGCAGCGCGATTTTGGCGTCAGTGTTGCCATGCACCCAATCGACAATGCGGCGCCAGTCATCCATTTGCTGGTCAGTCCACAAGCCGGGGCAGCCGGGGGTGATGCGCGCATCCGCGCTGGTGCAAGTCATCTCGGCCATGACCATGGCCGCACCACCCATGGCGCGCGCGCCCAGGTGGACCAGGTGGTAATCCGCCGCCCGTCCATCCACGCACTGGTATTGCGCCATGGGAGACACCACCACGCGGTTTTTGAGGGTGATAGAGCGCAAGCTAAAGGGCGTGAACATGGGCGGGCGCCCGTCATGGATGTCGCTGCGTCCGGCAAACCAGCGCTCATAACCCTCCAGCCAGCCCACATCACGCAAGCGCAAGTTTTCGTGGCTGATACGCTGGCTGCGCGTGAGCATGGAATACATAAATTGCTCAGGCTCCAGCTGGTCGCAATAGCGCTGGCCGCAGACTTCAAACCATTCCATAGCATTCCACGCCGCGTTTTGCAGGCGGATCACATCGACTGCGCGCAGCTTTTGGTATTGCGCTAGCACTACGGGGATATGGGCCGGCGTGTCGCCATGCTGGGTGAACTGGCGTACCAGCTCGATCGCGTCTTCTAAAGCCAGCTTGGTGCCCGAGCCAATGGCAAAGTGGGCGGTATGGACCGCGTCGCCCATCAGCACCACATGGCTGTTGCCATTGAAATGCGACCAGTTTTTGCAGGTGATGCGCTGGAAATTCAACCAAGCCGAGCCGCGCAAATGGCGGGCATTGGTCATCAGCTTTTCGCCTTGCAAATTGGCGGCAAACACCTTCTCGCAAAAGGCGATGGACTGGTCCTGGTCGGCTTGGTCTAGGCCATGCGCCTTCCAGACTTCTTCCGGACACTCCACGATAAACGTAGAGGTGTTTTCGTCAAACTTGTAGATGTGCGCTTGCAGCCAGCCGTGCGCGGTTTTCTCGAACAAAAAGGTGAAAGCGTCGTAGAGCTTGCGGGTGCCCAGCCAGATGTAGCGGTTGGGCCGGGTGACGATATCGGGCTGGAAAACTTCGGGCAGTCGCGAACGCACCTTCGAGTTAAATCCGTCGCTGGCGATTATGAGGTCGGCATCGGGAAAGTCCAGGTCCGAATCCACATCTTGCTCAAATAAGAGCTTCACGCCCAAGGCTTCGCAGCGCACCTGCAAAATATTGAGCAGTTTTTTGCGCCCTATTCCCACAAAGCCATGGCCGCCGGAGCTGATGACGCGGCCTTTGAAATGCAGCTCGATGTCGTCCCAGTGGTTGAAGGCCTGCTTGATTTCAGCGGCCGATTCGTGGTCCCATTGCTGCATATAGCCCATGGTCTGGTCGGAAAACACCACGCCCCAGCCAAAAGTGTCATAGGGCTTGTTGCGCTCGACCACGGTGATGTCGTAGTGGGCGCCCAGCTTTTTCATGAGTAACGCAAAGTACAAGCCCGAAGGGCCGCCACCGATGCAAACAATTTTCATCCAAACTCCTCGTAGGCCAATGCAGCCGGAGCATATAGTATTTTCAGCCTCAATTGTTGAAGCTTGAAATAAATAGGGTTGGGTTGGCTGTGAAGCGGAAGGCGGCGATAACTGCTCAAATTTAGGAAACTTATCGCTTCGCTCTGATGTATGCGAACCATCCGTTGTAATCAACGCCAGGCGATGCTAAAACAACTGCAAGCGACCAACCAGTTGGTGACCCAATGCCAACCGCCTTCACAGTGCTACCAATTTTTGAAAACGCCAGTCCGGCACTGGGTGTATTGATATAGTTGGTAGTAATAACAGACGATCCTGCGGATGAAGAGGTATATGAATTAGTCGCGGTATCTACTGTTTCGACTGTACTTTGCGAAGTTGTACCTGAATAGACAGTGTTACTGCTACCGGGATCAATACCGGCAAACCATGCCGATCCGGCTGCGGATGATTGCCCAGATGTAGGTAGTTTCATGCTTGCGGCTTTAGTCATTACCAATAAACCGCCATAACCAACGCCACCAACATTCATATTGGTAATCGCCATAAACATGGTGGTCTGACTTCCGCTGGTGTAAAGAACCGCCGTCGCAGCCATGCCTCCGGGTGATGTGCAATTTAAAGATCCATTTGAAATTGGCGTGCAAGTAGTGGTATCCGGCGATGAATTACTAACCTCGCTAAGACAGTCTGGAATGGTTTTAGTCATGTCGCACGAGTAAGCCTTCATTTTTCCGTCTGAGCCAACATTGAAAGCAATTGGAAGCGCACCCCTAGTGTAAGGACTTGTCTTCTTTTGAATAAACGCCATTGATGGATAAGCGCCTACGAAAGACGCATCGGTCAAATTATTTGTCTTTTGTTGAGGAACAATCATTCCGAAATCATGATTGGCAACATCAATCCATGAACCGATACCACCTTCCGAAACTCTAAACTCAATTAACGAACCCTTTACGATGGAAGTGAAGGCACAAGGTACGGTGTTACTTGATGAATCTCTCTTAACATTAATTACGCTAACAGAGTTGTCCCTCAAATCCTTCAACTTCATGTTGCTCGGATCATTAAAATCTACGTTATAGAGGATGGGCGACAGACCTACCAAATCTAGAACCCATACATTGCCGCTTCTTGCATACGGGCAACTCACTAAAGAATACTTAGCATCACCAATTAAGGTTGTCATTTTTGACAAAGAATCTGAGTTGGAGGTAGCGACTTGGGGGTGTACTGAATTTTGTGTAAACGGTCAAATGGCGGGTAACCGTCGAACTTCCAGGAGTGGATATGACCGTAAATACAAAGAAAGCAGTACCCAAAGATCTGATCGACAGTTTGCTGGCTGATTACAAAAAGCCAGAGGATTTG
>CANFJQ010000095.1 GCA_947447615.1 Comamonadaceae bacterium | reverse complement strand
GCCGCGTCCGGACACAGCAAGATGCTTTGCGCCAGCTCGTCGTGCTCGGCCTGGCTGAACAAATCCATGGCCACCCACTCGGGCGGCGTGCTGCCGTCGGCCAGCACCAAAATTTCTGACGGTCCGGCAATCATGTCTATGCCCACCGTGCCAAACACACGACGCTTGGCCGCTGCCACATAGGCGTTGCCCGGGCCGGTGATTTTGTCGACGCGCGGTACTGTCGTCGTGCCGTAAGCCATGGCGGCCACGGCTTGCGCGCCGCCGATGGTGAAGGCGCGGCTGACGCCGGCCACATAAGCTGCGGCCAATACGAGTTCATTGCGCTCGCCGCGCGCAGCAGTCTTGCCGCCAGCCGCGCCGCCGGTGGCGACGCTGCCGCGCACCGGAGTCGGCACCACCATGATGATCTCGCCCACGCCGGCCACATGCGCGGGAATCGCGTTCATCAACAAGCTGGACGGATAAGCCGCTTTGCCGCCGGGCACGTAAATACCGGCGCGGTCCAAGGGCGTGACTTTTTGACCGAGCAAACTGCCGTCGGCGTCGCGGTACTGCCAGCTTTCGCCGCAGGCTTTTTTCTGCGCTTCGTGGTAGCTGCGTATGCGCGCGGCGGCGTCTTGCAATGCGCGTTTTTGCGCTTCGGGCAGGCCGTCAAACGCGGCTTTGAAATCGGCTTGCTGCAATTCCAAGTCGGCCATGGAGGCGGCCTGTAAACCGTCAAAGCGCGCGGTGTAGTCCAGTACGGCGGCGTCGCCGCGTTGTTTCACATCGGCCAGGATGTCGGCTACGCGCTGCTCGATTGCGGCATCGGTATCAGCCGACCAGTGCAAACGCTGTTGAAACAATGCTTCGAAATCAGCCTGGGTGGTGGACAGGCGTAAGGGACGGGCATTCATGCTGGAAAGCGCCATGCGATTTAAGCGCCGGTCTGGCCTGGTGCGGCCACGACGGCGCCAAAGGCGTCGATGATGCTGCGGATGGGTTCCCGCTTAAGCTTGAGTGCCGCTTGGTTGACGATCAGGCGCGAGCTGATGTCCATGATGCGCTCTACTTCAATCAAATTATTGGCGCGCAAAGTATTGCCGGTGGACACCAAGTCCACGATGGCATCGGCCAAACCTACTAGCGGCGCCAACTCCATGCTGCCGTAGAGCTTGATCAAGTCCACATGCACGCCTTTGCTGGCGAAAAATTCGCGGGCAATCGCCACATACTTGGTGGCCACGCGCAAGCGCGCACCCTGGCGCACGGCGTAGGCGTAATCAAAATCGGCCCGCACCGCCACGCTGATGCGGCACTTGGCAATTTGCAAATCCAGCGGCTGAAACAAACCAGCGCTGCCGCCACCCCAATCGCCGCCATGCTCTAGCAAAGTGTCTTTGCCGGTGATGCCCATATCGGCGCCGCCAAACTGTACATAGGTGGGTACATCGGTAGCGCGCACCACCAGCACACGCACGTCGGGCTGGTTGGTATCCAAAATCAGCTTGCGCGATGTTTCCGGGTCGTCTAACACGCGTATGCCCGCTGCCGCCAGCAAGGGCACAGTCTCTTCAAAAATGCGGCCTTTGGACAAGGCGATAGTAATCATGGATGCGCTTTTTTAGGTTTGCGAAACAAATTTAACGAATACGCTCGATGTCGGCGCCCAGACCGCGCAGCTTGCTTTCCATGCGGTCGTAGCCACGGTCCAGATGGTAAATCCGGTCCACCACGGTCTCGCCCTCCGCCACCAGGCCGGCAATTACCAAGCTGGCTGAGGCGCGCAAATCGGTTGCCATCACGGTAGCGCCAGACAAGCGCTTGACGCCCTGCACCACCGCCACTTTGCCTTCAATCTGGATATTGGCGCCCAAGCGCAGCAATTCGTTGACATGCATAAAGCGGTTTTCAAAAATCGTTTCGGTGCTGCGCGAAGCGCCTTCCGAAATGCAGTTCAAAGCCATGAACTGCGCTTGCATATCGGTGGGGAAACCGGGGTATTCAGTGGTACGAAAACTCTGCGCTTGCAAACGACCCTGGGACTGGATGCGTATACCGCCCTCCACTGCCTGCACTTGCGCTCCGGCAGCTTGCAGTTTTTCGATCACCGCGTCTAGATGGTCGGCGCGTCCGTCTTTGAGAAACACATCGCCACCGGCTGCGGCCACAGCACATAAAAACGTGCCCGCTTCGATGCGGTCGGCCACCACCTGGTGGGTACAGCCGTGCAGTGCCTCCACGCCCTGAATGCGGATGCGGCTGCTGCCGTGGCCTTCGATGCGCGCGCCCATGGCGATCAGCATTTCGGCCAAATCAGGAATCTCGGGCTCTTGCGCCGCATTTTCCAAAACGGTTTCGCCTTCGGCCAGGGCCGCGGCCATCAAGAAGTTTTCGGTGCCGGTGACGGTCACCATGTCGGTGGTGATACGCGCGCCCTTGAGGCGTTTGCGCCCGCCGCCGATGCGTGCCAGCATATAGCCGTGTTCCACGGCAATCTCGGCGCCCATAGCCGTTAGGCCTTTGAGATGCTGGTCCACCGGGCGCGAACCAATCGCACAACCACCAGGCAGCGAAACCTTGGCATTTCCAAAACGCGCAAGCAAAGGCCCCAGGGCCAGCACCGAGGCGCGCATGGTTTTGACCAACTCATAAGGCGCTTCGGGCGTATGCAAGCTACCGGCGTTGATGAGTAGCTCCTTGCCATCTTGCTCGCTGACCTGCACGCCCATATTGAGCAAAAGCTTGCGCATGGTCGATACGTCCTGCAAGCGCGGGACGTTGCGCAGGCGCACCGACTCGGGCGTCAGCAAGGCGGCGCACAGTGCGGGCAAGGTGGCGTTTTTGGCGCCAGAAATTTGCACCTCACCTTGCAGGCTGCGGCCACCGCGAATCAATAGTTTGTCCATCGCTTAGCCCTTACGTGTTTTGCGCTGCCCATTCGGCAGGCGTAAAGGTTTTCATGGACAGGGCGTGTACCTCGTCGGTCTGCATCCGCCCGCCTAGCGTGCCATAGACCTGCTGGTGGCGCGCGATCAGGCGTTTGCCTTCAAAAGCGCTAGATACGATCGTGGCATACCAATGGCGGCCATCGCCTTCCAGCGCAATATGCGTGCAAGGCAGGCCGGCGGTAATCAGGGCTTGGAGTTGTTCTGCGGTCATGAAAATAGAAGTTTTAGCTGCGGATTTTGTAACCGGTGCGCAGCAAGTTAAGTGCAATCGCAAAGACCAGCAGCATGGAGCCGCCGACCACGCTCAGGCTAAGCCAAGGCGAAACATCGCTCACGCCAAAAAAGCCGTAGCGCAGCCCATCGATCATGTAAAAGAAGGGGTTGCAATGGCTGACGATTTGCCAGAACGGGGGCAGCGAGTGGATGGAGTAAAACACGCCGCTTAAAAACGTCATGGGCATGACCACGAAGTTTTGAAACGCAGCCAGTTGGTCAAACTTCTCGGCCCACAAGCCGGCAATCAGTCCCAAGGTGCCCATCATGGCCGCGCCCATGACGGCGAACAGAAAAATAAACACCGGCTGCGCAAAGCTAATGTGCGTGAAAAACGCCGCAATCACAAATACCCCCGCGCCCACCACCAAACCGCGCACCACGGCAGCGCCCACATAAGCCACAAACCAGTGCCAGAAGGACAGCGGCGTGAGCAAGATAAACACCAGGTTGCCCATGACCTTGCTCATGATGAGCGAAGACGAACTATTGGCAAACGCGTTTTGCAAGAGGCTCATCATGGCCAGGCCAGGTACCAAGAAGGCGGTGTAGCTGACTTGGTCATACACCTTCACATGGTCTTCTAAGGCATGGCCGAAGATCAGCAAATACAACATGGCGGTCAGGACCGGGCCGGCGATAGTTTGGAAAGCGACTTTCCAAAAACGCAAAATTTCTTTGTAGAGCAGGGTTTGCCAGCCGTTCATGCTGCGGCTCCTGCGGTATCGGCCACCGGCGGTGCTGCTTTGCCGGAATGCTTTTGCATCACGTCTAAAAACACGTCTTCCAAATCGGCTTTGCGGATTTCCACGTCCTCAGCATGCAGGCCGGCTTCGCGCACTGCGGCCAAGTAGCGCTCGATCTCCAGCGCGTCATGAGCGGGAAACTGCACGATGCGCCCGGTAATACGCGCCTGCGTACGCAAGGCCTCGGGCAGCGTGCCTTCCACCTTAAAGCGCAATACGTTGCTGGAGGCAGCTTTGAGTAGTTCGCTGGTATGGTCCAAAGCCACTATGCTGCCGGACTTGAGCATGGCGATACGGCCACACAAGGCCTCAGCCTCTTCCAAATAGTGGGTCGTGAGCAAAACGGTATGCCCTTGTTTATTGAGCTTGGCAATGAACTGCCACAGGGTCTGGCGCAATTCCACATCCACGCCTGCCGTGGGCTCGTCCAACACGATAACGGGCGGCTTGTGCACCAGGGCCTGTGCCACCAAAAAACGCCGCTTCATGCCGCCGGACAACTGGCGCATATTGGCCTGGGCTTTGTCGGCCAGGCCTAAGCTTTCTAACAACTCGTCAATCCAGGCCTCGTTATTGCGCACGCCGAAATAGCCGGACTGGATGCGCAAGGCTTCGCGGATGTTGAAAAAGGGATCGAATACCAGCTCTTGCGGCACCACGCCGAGTTTGCGCCGGGCCTGTGCATAGTCGCGCTGCACATCGCTACCTAACACGCTGACGCTGCCTGTGCTGGGCCGGGTCAGACCCGCGAGCATGCTGATCATGGTGGTTTTGCCAGCGCCATTGGGGCCGAGCAAACCGAAAAATTCGCCTTGCTCAATATCCAGACTGACCTGGTCCACGGCTAGGAATTTGCTGCCTGGCGGGCCTTTGGGCGAGGCATAAGCCTTGGAAATTGACTGGAAGGAAATGGCAGGCATAAACGCCGGATTTTACGCCGCAAGCCTGCGCGCGCGCCGTGGGCTGGACGATGGGCTTAAACCGGTGCCGGAACTATGGTTTCGGTGTGGGCCTGCGTACCGTCTTCTAGCAAAGCACGTACACCATAAAGCGAGGCCAAATGCATCAGCCGCACCGGCGCACCCTCGATAGTCAACTGCTTGCCCAAGCGCAGGCAAGCGCGGCGTAATTCCAGCAAAACAGCCAGCGCCGAGGAATCGAATTCTTGCAGGGCTTGCGCGTCCAGCACCAACTGCTGCGGGCCTGCCGCCATACCGGCAGACAGATGCTCCAGGCAGGGGCCGGCCTGGGCATGGGTGAGGATGGCAGGCAGGGCCAACATGTCAGGGCTTTTTCGCGTTGGACTTGTTGCGCACAGCCAGAGATTCAATCAGGCCGTCCACGCCCTTGGCATTGATTTCTTGGGCAAACTGGCTTTTATAAGTTTCGACCAACCATACGCCCATGACGTTGATATTAAAAATCCGCCAGCCCGTGCCCTGCCCTGGCGTTTTTTCCAGGCGGTAATCTAGCTGAATCGGTTCGCCGCTGCCGCGCACTTCGGTGCGCACCACCACTTCTTTGTCCTCAGGCGCTGCGCGCAATGGCTTGATGGCAATGACCTGGTCGCTGATCTGGGACAAGGCGCCGGAATAGGTACGAACCAGCAAAATTTTGAATTCGTCTTGCAAGCGTTTTTGCTGCTCGGGCGTGGCCTGACGCCAGCCTGGGCCGACGGCAGAAGCCGTCATACGTTGAAAATCCACGTGGGGCATGATGCGCGTGTCCACTAGCGCAACCACTTTGGCGATGTCGCCACCACGCATGGATTTGTCGGCTTTAATCACGTCCAGCACCTCGGTGGACATGCGCTTGACAAAGACGTCGGCAGCCTCGTCCTGGGCCCATGCGCTTCCCGCAGACAGTGCGCCCGCTGCCAGCATCAAAAGTGCGCCTAGCTGTTTGATATATCGAAAACTCAGCATTTTTTTCCTTGCGGATCGCGGCAATTGGGTTGAACTTGCTTGGTACAAGCCGGGTCGGGGGAGCCCTTGCCCACGAAACTCCGGCACTTTCGGCGGATTCTACGGTTGATCGTCCATGCTGTCCGGGCTTTCCCCGTCGTTTTGCAAGTAGATCCTACGCTGCAAATAGGCATCCCGCTTAAAGGAATACTGATCAAAGGCTACCGCATTGACCACATCGTCAGCCTGCAAGTAACTGACCCGTAAATCGGTAAAACTCACTGCCATTAACAAGTCGCGCAGCAGCACATCATCCACACTGTTGGCCAGGTTGCCTTTCCAATCCAGGGGATAGACCACCACCTCGATCAGGGTGCGCGGGCCTAGCAAAGGCACCACCACGTATGGCCCTGAGGGCACGCCCCAACGATTGAGCATCAAACCGAAATCGGCTGGATGCTTGTCAATGTCCATGGTGCTGGCCACGTCACGCAAGCCCAACAAGCCCACCGTGCTATTGACCGCCACGCGCTTGATGCTGTCCACCGTGGCCTTGGGCCGCAAAGACAGCGCATTGTTGGGTATGGACCAGACATCAGCCAAATTACCAAAAAAATGGGTGACGCTATTGCGCACCCAGCGCGGCAGCAATTCGGTATACGCAATGGCGACAGGGCGCATCACCGCGTGATCGAGCACCTCATTGAATCCATATACGGCGCGATTAAAGGGCTCGAAGGGATCGACCAGAATGCTAGGCTTAGCAGCTTGCGCCCAGGCTCCCACGCAAGCATGGGTCAAGGCCGCCGCGCAGGCGCAGACCCTTAGCAGGCGCAGGGACTTAGAAATTGCCATCAATCCGCTTCTTTGGTCCCGGCGCTGCCTGCGGCTTTGCTGTACAAGAACTGGCTGATCAGGCTCTCTAGTACTACCGCCGACTGGGTGGTGGTGATCGTGTCGCCCGCAGCCAGCACGGCTTCTTCGGCACCGGCTTCTATGCCCAGGTATTGTTCACCCAGCAAACCGCTGGTCAGGATTTTTAGCGAGCTGTCTTTGGGAAAGCGGTAACGGCTTTCCATCGCAATATGCACCTGGGCCTGAAAGCTTTTGTCGTCAAACACAATTTTTTCTACACGCCCCACCACCACACCGGCGCTGCGCACCGCCGCCTTGGCTTTGAGGCCGCCCACGTTATCAAACTTAGCCGTTACTTTGTAGGTGGACTGGAAATTGAGGCTGAGCAAATTGGCCGATTGCAAGGCCAAAAACAAAATGGCGACGGCGCCAATCAGCACGAACAAGCCAACCCACAGATCATTTTTTGAACGTTGCATGCGAATTCTTTCTGGAAAAGCGGTCGCTAAATCGTAAACATCATCGCAGTGAGGACAAAGTCCATCACCAACACGGATAAAGAGGCCATCACCACGGTACGGGTGGTGGCGGCGGCCACGCCTTCGGGCGTAGCCTGCGCAACATAGCCCTGCAATAGTGCGACGTAGGTGACGGTAAAGCCAAAGATGATGCTCTTGATGATGCCGTTGCCCACATCACGCCAGACGTCCACTCCGCCCTGGATTTGGCTCCAGAAGGAGCCGCTATCGACGCCAATCATCACCACACCGACCACCCAGCCGCCCACAATGCCCATGGCACTAAACACCGCCGCCAGCAAAGGCATGGCGATCACGCCGCCCCAAAAACGCGGTGCCAGCACGCGAAGCACCGGGTCTACCGCCATCATTTCCATCACACTAATCTGTTCACCGGCTTTCATCAGGCCGATTTCGGCGGTCAACGAGGTACCGGCGCGGCCGGCAAACAGCAAAGCGGTGACGACCGGGCCCAGTTCACGCACCAGGCTGAGCGCTACCAACAGACCCAAAGCCTCGGAGGAGCCGTATCGCTGCAAGGTATAGTAGCCCTGCAGGCCAAACACAAAGCCTACAAACAAGCCCGAAAACGCAATGATGACTAGCGAGTAATTACCTAAAAAATGAATCTGGTCGCGGATCAGCCCAAAGCGCTGCAAGCTGGACTTGAGGGTCCACAACAAGCGCACAAACAAGCGCGCGCCGTAGCCGATGTGCGCCAGCTTTTCGCGCACCGCAAAGCCTAGATCGCGCAGGGCTTGGGCCATCATGGTGCAGTCTGCGCGCCGAAGTCCTGCGCCATGTCTGGCGCCGGGTAATGGAAACGCACCGGGCCATCGGTTTGGGCGTGCACGTATTGATAGACCAGCGGGTCGGTGCTTTCGCGCACATGCTGGGGGGTGCCTTCGGTGGCGACACGGCCATTGGCCAAAATCACCACATGATCCGCTATGCCGAAGGTTTGTTCCAATTCGTGGGACACAAAAATACTGGTCAAGCCCATAGTGTCGTTGAGCTGGCGAATTAAGTGGGCGGAGGTGCCCAGGGAGATCGGGTCCAGACCGGAAAAGGGCTCGTCGTACATCACCAGTTCCGGGTCTAGTGCAATCGCGCGTGCCAGCGCGATACGCCGCGCCATGCCGCCAGAAACTTCGCTGGGCATCAGGTCACGCGCGCCGCGCAGGCCTACGGCTTGGAGCTTCATCAACACGATGTCTCGAATCAGCGATTCGGGCAGTGTCGTGTGTTCGCGCAAGGGGAAAGCCACGTTGTCGAACACCGACAAATCGGCAAACAAAGCACCAAACTGGAACAACATGCCCATGCGCCGCCGCGCGGCGTACAAAGCCGTTTGGTCCATAGCGCCTATGTCCTGACCATCGAACAGCACTTGTCCGCTTTGACCCCGAATCTGACCGCCAATGAGGCGCAGCAAGGTGGTTTTACCGCCGCCGCTGGCGCCCATGAGCGCGGTGACTTTGCCGCGCGGGACGCTAAAGCTAGTGCCGTCCAAAATGAGGCGTTCGTGGTAAGCGAAGCTCAGATTGTTAATGCGTACAAGGGGGTCGGAGGCGGCAGGCATGGGGCGAGGAATTAACCCCGCATCATAAGCGCTAGCCCTGCAAATACCCGCCTCAAGGGGGCACTTGCAGAGGCTTGAGACGGACTTTTCCTAAGATTTACGCAAGCCGCACTTGCGCTTAGCGCGGCAGCTCGCTGCTACCCATCAGGAATTCGTCCACTGCGCGGGCCGCCTGGCGCCCTTCGCGGATGGCCCAGACCACCAGCGACTGGCCGCGCCGCATGTCTCCGGCAGCGAACACCTTGGGCACGTTGGTCACGTAGGCGCTAGCGCCCTCGGTGCCCGCTTTGGCATTAGCGCGGGCGTCTTTGGCGACCCCGAAGGCGTCCAGCACGCTGGCAACTGGGTGGACAAAGCCCATAGCCAGCAGCACCATATCGGCCTGGTAGGTCTTTTCCGTGCCGGGTACTTCCACCAATTTGCCACCCTTCATTTCCACGTGCACCGTGGTCAGGCTTTTAACTTTGCCTTTTTCTCCGGCAAAAGACTTAGTGGACACCGCAAACTCGCGCACGCAACCTTCTTCGTGGCTGGAGCTGGTGCGCAGCTTGAGCGGCCAGTAAGGCCAGGTCAGAGGCCGGTCTTCCACTTCCGGCGGCTGGGGCATGACTTCAAACTGGGTGACGCTGGCCGCGCCATGGCGATTGCTGGTGCCCACACAGTCCGAGCCGGTGTCGCCCCCGCCAATGACGATGACATGCTTGCCATCCGCGCGCAATTGGCCGGGGAATTTATCGCCGGCGTTGACTTTGTTCTGCTGCGGTAAAAACTCCATGGCGAAATGGATGCCGTCCAAATCGCGGCCCGGCACCGGCAGGTCGCGCGACTGCTCGGAACCACCGGCCAGCAACACCGCGTCAAAGTCATTTTGCAATTGGGCGGCTGAAATGGTTTCCTTGGCCCAGTTGGTCACTTTGGAATCCTTGGGCCACTCGCCCACCAGCACGCCGGTGCGCACCGTCACGCCTTCGGCCTGCAACTGCGCCATGCGCCGGTCGATGTGGCCTTTGTCCATTTTGAAATCGGGGATGCCATAGCGCAGCAAGCCGCCAACGCGGTCATTTTTCTCAAACACCGTGACGGCATGGCCAACGCGCGCCAATTGCTGCGCTGCGGCCAAACCGGCAGGTCCCGAGCCAATAACGGCTACTTTTTTCCCGGTCTGCTGCGCTGCGGGCTGGGCTTGCACCCAGCCCTCGGCCCAGGCGCGGTCGATGATGGCGTGCTCGATGGACTTGATGCCCACCGCGTCGTCATTCACGTTCAGCGTGCACGCTGCTTCACAAGGCGCGGGACAGATACGGCCCGTGAACTCGGGGAAGTTATTGGTGCTGTGCAAAACCTCAATCGCGGCTTTCCAATCATCTTGGAACACCAGGTCGTTGAAGTCCGGGATGATGTTGTTGACCGGGCAGCCGCTGTTGCAAAACGGCGTACCGCAGTCCATGCAGCGCGCGCTTTGGGTTTTGGCTTGCTGGTCGTCCAGCCCAATCACAAACTCTTTGTAATTTTTGACGCGCTCGGGTACCGGGGCATAGCCCTCTTCGACGCGCGCAAACTCCATGAATCCGGTAATTTTTCCCATGATACTGATCCTGTGTATTCGCTCGTGTTTGCTTAGGCTGCTGTACTGCTGGCCGTTTTGGTCTTCGCGGGAGCCTTGGTTGTTGCGGATTTTTTCGCGTGAATTTCGCCTAAGGCCCGCTTGTATTCCAGCGGGAACACTTTGACGAATTTGCTACGTGCGCTATCCCATTGGTCTAGCAATTCGCGGGCGCGCTTGCTGCCGGTCCAGCGGTTGTGGTCTTCCAGCAATTTGCGCAATTGCGCTTCGTCGGATTGGCCACGATGCCAGACGGCTTTGTCTATTTGCGCCTCTTGCTCCTTGCTGCTGAGCACCGGCTCCATGCTGACCATGGCGGTGTTGCAGCGGCTGGCGAACTGGCCGTCTTCGTCATAGACATAGGCGATGCCACCGCTCATACCGGCGGCAAAGTTGCGCCCGGTTTTACCCAGCACCAACACGGTGCCACCGGTCATGTATTCGCAGCCGTGGTCGCCCGTCCCCTCGACCACCGCCGTAGCGCCCGACAAGCGAACCGCAAAACGCTCACCGGCCACGCCGCTAAAGAAAGCTTCGCCACTGGTGGCGCCGTACATCACGGTATTGCCCACAATAGTGTTGCGGATGGCTTCGCCCCGGAAATCAATACTAGGCCGCACCACCACGCGCCCGCCGGACAAACCTTTGCCGGTGTAGTCGTTGGCATCGCCAATCAGGTACAAGGTGACGCCGTTGCACAAAAACGCGCCGAAGGACTGGCCGCCCGTGCCTTCGAGCTGGATGCGGATACTGTCATCGGGCAGACCTTCGGGGTGTACTTTGGTAATCGCACCGGACAGCATGGCGCCGACCGAGCGATTGACATTGCGCGCCACTTCCATGAACTGCACTTTTTCGCCTTTATCGATGGCGGCGCGACTCTTTTCGATCAAGCGCACGTCGAGTGCTTTTTCCAGGCCATGCTCTTGGGTTTC
>CANFJQ010000094.1 GCA_947447615.1 Comamonadaceae bacterium | reverse complement strand
CTGCGTCATGTCTTTCATGATGTCTTCGCGCGAGAGCAAAAATTCCAACTCGCCCAGGCGGTCGGTATAGCGTGCAAGTTGTTGGCGTAAAAACGGTTTCATGGCGGAATACAAAAAGAGACAGGGAGAGGCCCGGTGTGGCGGGGAAGGGCCGGTGTGCCAGCCGGTGGGCGGCATACAGCGCGGTGGCTGGCGCTGCGC
Organism: Comamonadaceae bacterium; assembly: GCA_947447615.1. Lineage (GTDB taxonomy): Bacteria > Pseudomonadota > Gammaproteobacteria > Burkholderiales > Burkholderiaceae_C > Allorhodoferax. The sequence goes on along the minus strand of CANFJQ010000094.1, from coordinate 11,186 downwards.
CAGCAGGCGGCGTAGCTAACGCTCTTTGCGCAAAAAGAAGTGTTCGATGGCGTGGCTGGCGCGCTCGCGTGCCACCGTGTCGGCGCCATGCAGTTCCGCAAAAGCGCCGTGCAGCATTTTTTGCGTCAAACCTTTGGATAAGGCTTCCAGCACCGCCTCCACATCCTCGCCTTTGGCCAGCGCTTTGCGTGCACGTGCCATTTCGTGGGCGCGCCAGGCGTCGGCCTGGGCATTGAGTTGCTGGATAAGGGGTACGGTGTGGCGCTGGTCCAGCCAGTGCATAAAGCTTTGCACCCCGGCATCGACAATCGCTTCGGCCTGGGCCACGGCGGCCTGGCGGTTGGCCTGGCCGGTTTGCACCACGCCGGCCAAGTCGTCCACGGTGTAGAGATACACGTCGCCCAGCTTTTTCACCTCGGGCTCGATGTCGCGCGGCACCGCCAGGTCCACCATAAACATGGGGCGGCGCTTGCGTTTTTTCAGGGCCCTCTCTACCGCGCCGAGTCCGATGATGGGCAGGGTGCTGGCGGTGCAGCTGATTACCGCATCAAACTCGGCCAGCCGGTCCGGCAGGTCGGACAGGCGCATCACTTCGGCGCCAAAGCGCCCGGCCAGTTGTTCGCCGCGCTCCAGGGTACGGTTGGCGATGGTGATGGACTTGGGGTTTTTGGCAGCAAAGTGGGTGCTGCACAGCTCAATCATCTCGCCCGCACCCACAAACAAGACCTTGACCTGGCCCATGTCCTCGAACAACTGCCCGGCCAAGCGTACCGCAGCGGCAGCCATGCTGATGGAGTGGGCGCCGATTTCGGTGGAGCTGCGCACCTCTTTGGCCACCGCAAACGAGCGCTGAAACATTTGCGACAAAGTGCTACCCAGAGCCCCGGCCGACTCGGCGGCGCGCACGGCGTCTTTGAGCTGCCCCAGGATTTGCGGCTCGCCCAGCACCATGGAGTCCAGCCCGCTGGCTACCCGAAACGCGTGCCGGGCGGCCTCTTGGTTGTTCAGGCTATAGGTGTGCGAGCGTAGCGCATGGGTGGAAACGCCGCCCGATTGGGCCAGCCAGTCCAGAGTGTGCTCTAAATGGGTCTGGTCTCCGGCGCAGTAAATTTCGGTGCGGTTGCAGGTGGAGACAATGGCCGCTTCGGGGGCGCTGGGCATGGATTGGCGCAGACCCAAGAGGTGCGGCTCGATCTTGTCGATAGCAAAGGCAAACCTCCCGCGCAGGTCCAGCGGAGCGGTGGTGTGGTTGATGCCGAGTGCCCAGACTGCCATAAGTAAGCCGGATTATAAAATTTGATGCTACTACGAAAGATTTCATGGGCCCGCTCGACTTTGCCAACCACTTGCTCAATTTTGTGGCGCCAGCGCTTTTTGTCGGGTTTTTTCTGGCTTTGACGGCCCCGCTAGTCTTGGGCGTACGCGCCAAGCCGGGCAGCTGGCTCGGGCTGGGCATGCTTAATTCCCTGGTCGGCTGCTGCGCTCTGGCCGCGGGGCTCTGGTTTTTTGGCAACGACGGCAAGATGGCGACTTACGCGGGCTTGCTGGCGGCCTGCTCACTCAGCCAACTGGCGTTTTTGCGCCCGGCGGGCAAATGAGCCCGGCGCCTCAAGACGATGTTCGCCTGGCCGCCGCCGGGCCGCAAGACCTGCCCGCGCTGCGCGCACTTATTTTTGACGACGGCGCCAACATCTGGAATTACCTGCCCGAAGACGGCATAGGCGAGCACCTGGAAGACATAGCCCGAGGCCGCGCCTTTGGCGTGCTGGCGCTGGAACAGGGGCAATTGATAGGCGCGGTGACTTTTGGCCTGAGCACCGACTTTGACGACTACCTGCCCGAGCGAGCACGTGGTAGGCCCCAGGGATACGTGAGCGAAGCCGTGGTGCGCCGCGACCGGGTGGGGCGGGGTTGGGGCACGCGGTTACTGTGTGAAGCCTTGGCGGAATTGGAAAAACTGGGCGCCGATGTGGTGTTTATCGACCGTCACGAGGAAAACCTGGCCTCGGCGGGCATGATGCGTGCTGCCGGGTTTGTAGAAATTGAAACCTACGCCGACCCCCGGCGCCGCCCGCACGGCTCGGGGCGGACGACCGTTTGTTGGAAAGTGCTCAAGCCCGCCGCTTTGCCAGCGCGCATCGTCTAGGGCGATGGATCGCCTGGACCATCAGTATTTGCTAGGCCGATGGTACAAAGTGGTCCACCCGGTCGGTGATGATGCCGTCGGTGCCCCAAGCTTGTAATTGCGCTGCGGCGGCATCGTCATTGACGGTATAGCTCAGTAAGCGAAAGCCAGCCGCTTTGGCTAAAGCGACTGACTGGGCATTCCATAGTTCATAGTTGCAAACAATGGCCTGGCATTGCAGCCTGCTGGCGTGGGCCAGCCACTGTGCCCAGCTTTGGTCTTCCAGCGCATGGATGAGCAGGCCGCGCGGTAGCTCGGGCTGGGTTGCGAGTGCGCCCTCCAGCGCGGCGATGTCAAACGATGTCAGCAATGGCGGCACCGCCACACCGTGCCACAGCCGTGCCGCATGCTGCGCCACCACCTCACCCGTGTTGCGTTCGGTGCCCGTTGTCGGTTTGATCTCGATATTGAGAAAGCAGCTATTACTGATGCAAAAGCGGGCTATTTGCGCCAGCATGGGCAGCGGCTCGCCTGCGTAGGCGCTGCTGTGCCAGCCGCCTGCGTCGTATTGCGCCAAGGTGTGCCAGGGGTGGTCGCCGGCCACTGCGCTGGCTTGCAGGTCCGGGCTGCTCGGGGGTGTCATAGGCTGCGTCGTGCGGGTCAACGTGTCGTCGTGCAGCAAAAAAGGTACGCCGTCGCGGCTGAGTTTGACATCGCATTCGAACATGCGGTAACCCCAACTAGCGCCCAAGCGGAAGGCGGCCAAGGTGTTTTCCGGCGCCAGCGTGCCCGCGCCCCGGTGCGCAATCCAGCGCGGGTAGGGCCAAGCGGCTAATGCACTTTGAGTTGTCATACGCACCACTGTAACTTGCTGGTAACGCAAGCCGCTTGGACGTGGGCCGCCATGTTTATGCTGCACTGCGGTAATATCGAAAACCACTTCCGGCTTGCAACCTTTACAGGGGGCATTCCCAGCCATTCGCCCAGCCCTGATGAACGCCCCCACCTCTTTGTTGCATTTGATGCCCGCAGCGGCCCCGCCCCACGTCGAGCGCATCCGTGAGATTCCGTACAACTACACCTCGTTTTCCGACCGCGAAATTGTTATCCGCCTGCTAGGCGCTGCGGCTTGGGATACCTTGTTGCTGCTGCGCGAGGAGCGCAACACCGGGCGCTCGGCGCGCATGTTGTACGAGGTGCTGGGCGATATCTGGGTGGTGCAGCGCAACCCCTATTTGCAGGATGATTTGCTGGACAACCCCAAGCGCCGCCGTATGCTGGTCGATGCGCTGCGCCACCGTCTGGGCGAGGTTCACAAGCGTCGCACGCCGCAAGCAACGGGCGGGCGCGATGCTTTGGTCGGCACTTTGCTGGACGCTGCCCAAGCAGCCGTTGACGCTTTTGATGCTGCTTTTGTGGAAGTGGCGGCCTTGCGCCGCAAGACGCAGCGGGTGCTGGGGCGGCTAACGGCGCGGGACAACATCAAGTTTGACGGCCTGAGCCGGGTGTCGCATGTGACGGACGCCACCGACTGGCGGGTGGAATACCCTTTTGTCGTGCTAACGCCGGACAGCGAAGAGGAAATGGCGCGCTTGGTCAAAGGCTGTATCGATTTGGAGCTGACCATCATTCCGCGCGGCGGCGGCACCGGCTATACCGGCGGCGCGGTGCCGCTGACCTGGAAGAGCGTGGTCATCAACACCGAAAAGCTCGAAACCCTGGGTGCTGTGCAAATGCGCACTTTGCCCGGTATGGATAGCGAAGTCGCCACCATCTGGAGCGAGGCCGGTGTGGTCACCCAGCGCGTGGCCGATGCGGCCGAACGCGCGGGCTATGTCTTTGCCGTGGACCCGACCTCTGCCGAGGCTTCGTGCATAGGCGGCAATATCGCCATGAATGCCGGTGGCAAAAAAGCCGTGCTCTGGGGCACGGCTTTGGACAACCTGGCCAGCTGGCGCATGGTGACGCCGGATGCGCAATGGCTGGAGGTCACCCGCGTCGGCCACAACATGGGCAAGATTCATGACGCAGAGCAGGCCGTGTTTGAGCTGCAGTATTTCAAGGCCGATGGCAAAACTCGGTTACGCAGCGAAACCCTGACGATTCCCGGCCCGGCGTTTCGCAAAGCTGGGTTGGGCAAGGATGTGACGGACAAATTTTTAAGCGGCCTGCCAGGCATCCAAAAAGAGGGCTGCGACGGCCTGATTACCAGCGCTTGCTGGGTGCTGCACCGCATGCCGGCGCATACGCGCACCGTGTGCCTGGAGTTTTTCGGCAATGCGCGTGATGCGGTGCCCAGCATCGTCGATATCAAAGACTTTATGTTCGCCGAGCAAAAGCGCAGCGGCGTGCTCCTGGCCGGGCTGGAGCATATGGACGACCGCTACCTCAAGGCCGTCGGCTATGCCACCAAGAGCAAGCGCGCGGCCGAGTTAGGTGGCAGCTCGGGCCTGCCCAAGATGGTGTTGGTGGGCGATATTGCCGGCGACGACCCGGACGCCGTGGCGCGCGCCACTTCCGAAGTCGTGCGCCTGGCCAACGCGCGCAGCGGCGAAGGCTTTGTGGCGATCAGCCCCGAGGCGCGGCGCAAATTTTGGCTAGACCGCAAACGCACTGCCGCTATCAGCCGCCATACCAATGCCTTCAAAATTAACGAAGACGTGGTGATTCCGCTCGAGCGCATGGGCGAGTACACCGACGGCATCGAGCGCATCAATATCGAACTGTCCTTGCGGAACAAATTGGCCTTGTGCGACGCGCTTTCCGATTTTTTTGTGCGCAGCGATTTGCCTTTGGGCAAAAGCGACGACGCCAATGGCATCTCGTCGGCCGAACTGTTGGAAGATCGGGTGGCGCAAGCGCAGGAATTGATTGCCAGCGTGCGCGCGCAATGGCAGGGCTGGCTGGAGGATGTAGATGCGCTCTTCCCGCAATTACAAGACCACCGCTTGCGTGCCAGTTGGAAAACGCAATTACAGGCGCCGCTGCACGGCATCTTTACCGGCTCGGCTTTTGCAGCCATCCTCAAGGAATGCCTGGCGATACACAAACGCGTGCTAAAGGGACGCGTCTGGGTGGCGCTGCATATGCACGCAGGCGACGGCAATGTGCATACCAATATCCCGGTCAACAGCGACGATTACGCCATGCTGCAAGCGGCGCACCAGGCGGTCAAGCGCATCATGGCGCTGGCGCGTTCTTTGGATGGTGTGATTTCGGGCGAACACGGCATCGGCATTACCAAGCTGGAGTTTTTGACCGACGCCGAATTACAACCGTTTGCGGACTACAAAGCGCGCATCGACCCGCAAGGGCGCTTTAACAAAGGTAAGCTGCTGCGCCAGGGCTTGAGCGGTGTTGCGAACCACGGCGCGGACCTACGCCATGCCTACACGCCCTCGTTTGGATTGATGGGCCATGAATCGCTCATCATGCAGCAAAGCGATATTGGCGCGATTGCCGATTCGATCAAAGACTGCTTGCGCTGCGGCAAGTGCAAACCGGTGTGCGCTACCCATGTGCCGCGCGCCAACTTACTTTACAGCCCGCGCAATAAAATTTTGGCCACTTCGCTCTTGGTGGAGGCGTTTTTGTACGAAGAGCAAACGCGCCGCGGCGTGTCCATCAAGCACTGGCAGGAATTTGAAGACGTGGCCGACCACTGCACCGTATGCCACCAGTGTGAAAGCCCCTGTCCCGTCAAAATCGATTTTGGCGATGTCACCATGCAGATGCGCAATTTGCTGCGCAAAATGGGGCAAAAGAGTTTCAGGCCGGGTAATGCCTTGGCCATGCTGTTTCTCAACGCCACCAACCCACAAACCATTAAGTTCATGCGCAGCATGATGGTGGGCGTGGGCTTTAAAGCGCAGCGCTTGGCCAATGATGTGCTACGCGTGCTGGCAAACCGCCAGACCGCCAAGCCGCCTTCTACCGTGGGCGCAGCGCCCATCAAAGAGCAGGTGATTCACTTCATCAACAAAAAAATGCCCGGCGGCTTGCCCAAGCGCACCGCCCGCGCTTTGCTGGATATTGAAGACGCCGACTACGTACCCATCATCCGCGACCCGCAGGCCACTAGCGCTGAAACCGAGGCGGTGTTTTACTTCCCCGGTTGCGGCTCCGAGCGCTTGTTTAGCCAAGTGGGCTTGGCGACCCAGGCCATGCTCTGGCATGCGGGCGTGCAAACCGTCTTGCCGCCGGGCTATTTGTGCTGCGGCTATCCGCAGCGCGGCAGCGGTCAGGCCGACAAGGCGGAAAAAATCATCACCGATAACCGCGTGCTGTTTCACCGCGTCGCCAATACCTTGAACTACCTGGACATCAAAACCGTGGTGGTCAGTTGCGGCACTTGTTATGACCAATTGCAAGGCTATGAGTTCGACAAAATTTTCCCCGGCTGCCGCATCATCGACATCCATGAATACTTGCTCGAAAAAGGCATTACCTTAGGCTCCGCGCTGGCAGCCGATGGCTTGGCCCCCGCTGCGTCGGGCTATCTGTACCACGACCCTTGCCACAGCCCCATGAAGCTGCAAGAGCCCATGAAAACCGTCAAGGCCTTGGTGGGAGATACCGTGCTCAAAAGCGAACGCTGCTGCGGCGAGTCCGGCACCCTGGGCGTCACCCGGCCCGACATTTCCACGCAAATCCGATTTCGCAAAGAAGAGCAATTGCGCCAGGGCGCGGACGATCTGGCCGCGCTCAAAGCCGAGCAAGGCCTGGCCGCTGGCGGTCCCACCAAAATCCTGACCAGTTGCCCCAGTTGTCTGCAAGGCCTGAGCCGCTATGGCAATGACCTGAATAACGGCCTGTTGGAGGCGGACTACATCGTGGTCGAGATGGCGCGCCTGATTCTGGGTGAGCAATGGTTGCCCGCCTATGTGCAAAAGGCCAATGCCGGGGGCATTGAGCGGGTGCTGGTGTAGGCGGTTACAGTCGCAGATGCGCCGGGATTGCCCTTGGCGCGCAGACACACCACCCGAGTTAAACGCTATGGCCGGCCTGAGCAAACATTCCCCCACCCCGCAAGACCTGACGGTGCACAGCCAATCACGCGTATTGCAAATCAGTTTTTCAGATGGTGCCGACTTTCGTATCCCGTTTGAGTTGATGCGGATTTATTCCCCTTCCGCCGAAGTGCAAGGCCACGGGCCGGGGCAAGAAGTGCTGCAAACCGGCAAGCGTTTGGTGGACCTCGAGGCGCTGGACCCGGTGGGCAACTACGCGGTGCAACCACGTTTTTCAGACGGGCACGACACCGGTATTTTTTCCTGGGACTATTTGTATTTTCTGGGCGCTGAGCAGGATCGCTTGTGGCGCGATTATGAAAAGCGTTTACGAGAGGCCGGGCGCGAACGCGATGCGCCCATGCCGGAGGCCGTTGGCCAGGGCTGCGCCAGCCATTGAACAGGAGAGCACCATGAGCACCACGCATTTTGGATTTCAGTCGGTGGACGAAGCGGAAAAAGCACGCCGCGTACGCGGTGTTTTTGATTCGGTGGCGTCCAAATACGACGTTATGAACGACTTAATGTCCGGTGGCCTGCACCGCGCCTGGAAGGCGTTCACCGTGTTGGTGGCCAACTTGCAAGAAGGCGACAAAGCCCTGGACATTGCGGGCGGCACCGGCGACCTGGCGCTGGCCTTTGCGGGCAAAGTGGGCAAGCGCGGGCAGGTGGTACATACCGACATCAACCACGCGATGCTCAGCACCGGGCGCAACCGCCTGCTCGACGCCGGTGTGTTGCTGCCTACCGTGGTGTGCGATGCCGAGCGTTTGCCCTTTGCCGATGGCTATTTCGACCTGGTTAGCGTGGCCTTTGGCCTGCGCAATATGACGCACAAAGACCTGGCGCTGGCCGAGATGTGCCGCGTGCTGCGCCCCGGCGGCAAGCTGCTGGTGCTGGAGTTCTCCAAGATAGCCCCGCCCCTGGAAAAGGCCTATGACTGGTATTCATTTAAGGTTTTACCCGTCTTGGGTAAGCTAGTGGCCGGTGATGACGCCAGCTACCGCTACCTGGCCGAGTCCATCCGCATGCATCCGGGCCAGGACGAACTCAAGGCCATGATGCACACAGGTGGTTTCGGTCATGTGGATTACCACAACCTGACCGGTGGCATCGCGGCATTGCATGTGGGAATCAAGTGCTGACGAAGTGCTAATCCGCCGGCTGCGCTTGCAAAGCGAAGTGCGGGCCGCACCTAGCAGGCTTGATGTGCGGGATTTTCTAGTTTTGAAGGATTCGATATGAAATGGTTGACTGCTTTGATAGCGGCCTTTATTTTGTTGTTCAGCTTGCAGGCCGAGGCCGCACGCTTGGGCGGTGGCAAATCGATGGGACGTCAATCGGGCAATGTGACCCAGCGCGAGGCCGCGCCCGCTGCGCCTTCACAAGGTTTGGGCAATGCGCCGGCCAAACTCGGGCCTGCTCCGGCAGCACCTAGTCGCCCTTGGGGTGCGATGCTCGGCGGTCTGGCCGCTGGACTGGGCTTGGCCTGGTTGGCGCATTCCATGGGCCTGGGCGAAGGCATGGGCCAGATATTGCTCATCGTTGGTGCACTGATGCTGGCCTTCATGGTGTTTCGCTATTTCATGCAAAGCCGCCGTCCGCAAAACGATGGTTATGCCTATGCCGGTGACTCGATGAACACCCAGCAACGCACGGCTTATCGGCCCGAGAACGTAGGCAATGACGCCTCGGCCCGTCCCTGGGAGCGCGAGGCCCAAGGTACGCAATTCCAAGCAAGCGCACCTGCGGGTGGCTCGATGATCGGCTCAGCGCTGGCAGGTTCGCAGGCCTGGGGCGTACCCGCAGGCTTTGACACCGAAGGCTTTTTACGCGCAGCCAAAGCTAATTTCATCACCTTGCAAGCGGCCTGGGACAAGGCCGATATCAGCAGCCTACGCGCCATGATGACCGATGGCATGCTGACCGAAATCCGCACCCAGTTGTCCGAGCGCGAGGCCCACACCGGCGCCAAGCCCAACCAAACCGAAGTGCTGTCCATTGACGCGCATTTGCTGGGCATCGAAGAATTGGCCGATGAATACATGGCCAGCGTGGAGTTCACTGGCATGATCCGCGAAGAGCCCAGCGCCAGCCCCAGCCCCTTCCGCGAGGTCTGGAACATGACCAAACCCAAATCCGGCGGCGGCTGGCTGGTGGCCGGCGTGCAGGCTTTGCAATAGGCAAGCCCAGCGATAGCCTGCAAAGGGCGTCGATAGCGTTACATCGGGAATAATCGGGGACTATGGCAACACAGTCCCCTTTTTCTTTTGCGCAAAACGTTTTTGCCAATGGCCCCACCGCTTTGACCCCGCCCGACTGGGCGATTAACGAATTGCAAAGGCGCGTGGTCTTGCTGCTCAACCATGTGCTGATGCAAGAACCCCAGGCCATGGCGCGCCTGGTGCAGCAAAAGGGGCGGGTACTCAAAGTGCAATGGCTGCAATGGCATTTGCAGCTGCGCATCAGCCCGGCGGGCCTGTTCGAGCATGTGCCGCTGGGCGCGGACGGCGGCGCGGTGGATTTGCAGCTGACATTGACGGCGACCCATCCCTGGCAGGTGTTGCAGCCTTTGCTCGATGGCGGCAAGCCCGATGTCCAGGTGCAAGGCGATGTGCAACTGGCCGCAGACATTAATTGGCTGATAGACCATCTGCGCTGGGACATCGAGGCCGATCTGGCCCGCATTGTGGGTGATGTGCCTGCGCATATGCTGGTCGATGGCGTGCAGGGTATGGTGCGCGCCTTGCGCCAGTTTGCAGGCAGCGTGCGCCGTCCGGGCAGCGCGCGCAACGAAAGCGCCGCATGAAGCGCATCTCCCGGGGCTTGTTTATCGCTTACGTGGTTTTTCGCTTCGGGCTGGATGCGATTTTCTTGGAGAGCTTGGGTGCCCAGCGTTGGGCGCGGTGGCTGTCAAGCGCTTTGCGCCTAGGGCGCCGCTTGGATGCCCCGCGTGGCGCGCGCTTGCGCATGGCTTTGGAGCATCTGGGGCCGATATTCGTCAAGCTCGGCCAGGTCATTTCCACCCGGCGCGACCTCTTGCCGCTGGACATTGCTGACGAATTGGCCAAGCTGCAAGACCGGGTGCCGCCTTTTGACTCGGATATAGCGGTCGCCGCCATTGAAAAATCGCTGGGCAAGCCGATTGCCGAACTGTTTGTGTCCTTCGAGCGCAAACCGGTTGCCAGTGCCTCGATTGCGCAAGTGCACTTTGGCGTTATGCGCACTCGCGAGGGCGGCGAGCGCGAGGTGGCGATCAAGGTGCTGCGTCCGGGCATGCTGGCCGCGATGGACCAGGATATCGCGCTTATGCGCTGGATGGCCAACTTTATTGAGCGCTGGTCCGAAGACGGGCGGCGCCTCAAGCCGCGCGAAGTGGTGGCCGAGTTTGACAAATACCTGCACGACGAATTGGACCTGATTCGCGAGGCCTCCAGCGCAGCGCAGTTGCGCCGCAATATGCAAGGTCTGGGGCTGGTCTTGATTCCTGAGATGTACTGGGACCTGTGCACTACCGATGTGCTGGTGATGGAGCGTATGCACGGCCTGCCCATCAGCCAGGTGGATGCCTTGCGCGCTGCGGGCGTGGACATCCCCAAGCTGGCGCGCGATGGGGTAACGCTGTTTTTCACCCAGGTCTTTCGCGATGGTTTTTTCCATGCCGATATGCACCCGGGCAATATCCAGGTCAGTGTGGAGCCGGCCACGCTGGGGCGCTATATCTCGCTGGACTTTGGCATTGTCGGCTCGCTGACCGAGGTGGACAAGGAATACCTGGCGCAAAATTTTGCGGCCTTTTTCCGGCGCGATTACAAGCGCGTCGCGCAACTGCATATCGAGTCCGGCTGGGTACCCGCCGCCACCCGTGTCGATGAGCTGGAAGCGGCCATCCGCGCGGTCTGCGAGCCTTACTTTGACCGGCCTTTGAAAGAAATATCCCTGGGCATGGTTTTGTTGCGCTTGTTTCAGACTTCACGCCGCTTCCATGTGGAAATCCAGCCGCAGCTGGTCTTGCTGCAAAAAACCCTGCTCAATATCGAGGGATTGGGCCG
>CANFJQ010000093.1 GCA_947447615.1 Comamonadaceae bacterium | reverse complement strand
TCCATGCTTACGGACTTGAACAAGCGTTGCAAGGACATGATGGCGACAAGTCCCAGTGGCTGGCACTATGAGGTGTTGGACGAAGTGGATTTGCTAACCCCTGCTGCAATGGCGGGGCTGAAAACTGCCATCACGTTTGCAAACAGCACCATCTTTATTCTCACCACCAATCACCCCTCCAAGTTGGACAAGGGTGTGCGGGACCGCTGCATTTTGGTGGAGATGAATCAGCCTCAACCTGCTGCCTGCGTACCACTGGCACAGCGGTTCTTCCGTCAAATGGGTTTGACTGGCGATGAGGTGGCACCCAGCGTGTTTGCACAACTGGCTGCTGCCAGCAAGGGCTCTATGCGTGAGTTTGGCACTGCGGTCGCCACACTGGGCATGGGCTTGGGCGGGACGATTGTGTAGGTGTCGTGTTGCACGACAGGGCATGAATGGAAAAAGCCAGCGGAGACGCTGGCTTTTTTTACGTCTGCAATTTGCACCGTATTCAGTGCATTCCGCTGAAGTAATGTGCCGTCACTGATTACGCTTAAAAAAATCAGTACATGCACCTCATTAGATGAAGTATTACACGACAGACATCAATGAAAAAAGCCAGCGACGACGCTGGCTTCTGCTAGAAATTGACACCCGTGCAAGTGTTATAAATTAAAGGCTAGCGTAAGGCGAAAAGGCTGCAAGAGAAATATTTCAAAAATATATACTGAAAACTATCTCGGACAATCATAGAGGTCTGCGCTCAAAATAGTGAATAGCGATGTTCCTTGCAATGTCGTACCTTCCCTAATTAGAGTTGGGTTTCTATCCGACGATGCATAGAATTCTTTGCTATCTATTTCCGTATGATTTACGATTACTATTCTTTTTGCGCCCATTAATGCAGCACGGTATTTGAACAACTGCAAAGTTGACAGAAAGTCTGTATTTGTCTTAATCCTATAACGCTGCATATTTGAGCAACCGGCAAGACTTGCCTGCAAATATGAGCCTACGGTTACTGACTTAGATTCAGGCGTTTCCAAGTAAATTCTGTCTGGTTGAATTTGAGTTGAAGCATCTTGTACTATTGTCGTAGTGGGAGAGGGTTGCTTCTGAGCATCGGCCAATGGTGTTCCAACACATCCAGAAACAACAATTTCCAAAATAAAAACTAAAACCACATAGTTGATTTTTTTAAAACTCAATTTTTTTAGCATGGCACTTGTCTTTCACGTTTGCTTTACATTCTTCTGAAGTTAGCACAATTAGATAAAAAAAGTTGAGTAACTTGTATAATTAAAAGTGCTCAAATCAAGCCAACCTATCCGCCGCCATAGTAGCCGTTAATTTGCTGTAGTGCCGCTCAATCATGGCAGCACTATTGCCCATCTGCCGTGCCAAGGTGTGTATGTCCGTCCTGTTCGCCAGCAGTGCCTGCGTAGCATAGGTGTGTCTTAGCGAATACAGGGTACGGGTTTTCCCTGCCCCATCCACCAATAAGCCAGCATCACGCAAGAGTCGCCTAAACGTTCCATTCAAACTCACAGGCTGATAACCATTATGGATGCGGAATAGTTTCTGACATAACCTCTGCTGGAACAAGTCTTCAAACTCCAAGTGCTGTATGTCTGCTTGCAGTCACCACCGATTTGCGCCGCAATTGGGGTTTTTCAGCTTGCAGGCTTTTAGTCACAGCCTTCTTAGCCGCTTTAGTGGGCGATTTGGCAGAATTTTGGCGGTTGTTGGCTGTAGGCTTTTTAGCGCTCATCGGGAAAATCCTTGCGATTTGACGTCTTTATAAGCCGCGCTGCAAAGTGTCACTTGAAGTAATACTTGCGGTGCCATGCCCCCCCATTTTGAAGCCTACTAAAAACAGGGAGAGAAAACTTCGGGAAAATCCTATTTGAATTCCATAATGACTAACTCCAACTGACCGCCAATTACCTCAAAAGAATAAACACCTTGCTCAGCCCTAAATGAGGCACCTTCAGGTATTTTAATATTCATGCTAGTTCCATCAGACTGCCCAATTTTCAATTCCACTGCTTTAATATGATAATCAATATGATCCCTATGAAACCCAACGCCGCAAGATTGCCCTTTAGCTTGTTTGAGCAGCAACATTCTGACAGTTTCATTTTCAAATAATACTTTTGCCACTTTTGGGCATATTTCAACAAAATCTTTTTCGCCCGCAGCAAAACTCGCAGAGGCAAACAAAGCAACAAATATCGCAATAAATAATTTTTTCATTAGATAAACCTTATATTTAAAAACGGACGAAAATAAAACTCACTTCAAAACCATTTATTTTTAAAGACACACTAAAACATCTCGTATAAATCATAGAAACTCATAAATTCATTATTATCCTTTGACGATATCATAACAATATATTTTCTCTTGGATGGGTTTATTGATAGCATTTGTCCAAAACCTCCAACGAGATGGACGCCTCCGTTTCGTGAGTTCTTCTTGTCTGTCCAAAAATAGTATCCATATCCTCCCATCATTTCATGGAAAGTAAAATTTGATCCCCACATATTTGTTCTATTTTTTATTTGCGTTTTTGTAGCATCTTTCACATAATTGTCCATGCAGTTATTTTCTTTTGAGTTTATAGACTGCATTACGAAATCAGCAAATCTGCCCCAGTCCCTTAAGTTAGCGATAAAGGCATTTGCAAGATGAGGATATCCTTTTTCATCATGCACCCAATAAACATTGCCTTCAAAGCCAACCCTATCAATCAATTCTTCTTGGAAAATCTTTTTAAACCTTCCGGGCTCTGTCCCCTCTAAAACAAGACTAATTGCAAGAGGGTCAAAGGATTTATAAGAGAATTCTTCACCTGCCTTCACCATTGTTCCATCACTCTTGATTTGCGAACCACTATATTTTTTTATCATTAATTCAATATTCTTATAGGCAGGGTTATAAAAAGAACCTATATCCCATCCATTTTCCGGGAAACCTCCGAATGGACTAAATCCTCTGAGCCCTCCGCTTGACATTGACATTAATTGCGCTAACGTCGCCTCTCCCTCTTTAGTCCCATCAAGCGCGTCATTATATTTTTTTGCTTGATCGTCTAGATTATTAATATATCCAGCACATAATGCTGCTCCGACAGTCATGCTTGCAACTCCCTTTGATAGTGATTGTCCTTGAAATGGGGTATTTGCATCCGTTCCAGGCTTGTATTTTTCATATATTATTTTTCCGTCATCTACCATTAATAGCGCAAGCGTTGATTGCGATGAAAATATGCTATCTGCTTTTCTAACTAACATTTTCTCAGAGAATCCAAGTTCCTCTTTTATAGAATATTTCTTTGTTTCTTTGCTTGGGGTGAATTTATATAATCGTTTATATAACCCTAATGAGACTGTGCAGTTTGTATCCTTGCAGAAGTTAGGCAAACCATATGGTTGCAAGCCCTCTATTGGCAAGGGCTTTTTTAACTGTTGCCTCGCTAAAAATTCATCAGTGCTTTCTGCGCTTGCAAATGAAAAGAAACTAATTTTAAAAAGTAAAGTAATAATAAAAATATATTTGTTCATTTCGGATGCTCACTGAAATAATTCTTTCTCACCGCAAAGCCTATGCTTCAAGCCAACCTGTCTGCCGCCATGGTCGCCGTCAATTTGGAATAGTGGCGCTCCAACATGGTGACACTAGTTCCCATCTGTCTAGCCAGCGTGTGTATGTCAGTGCCAGCCAGCAGTTCCATGGTAGCGTAGGTATGCCGGATTGAATAGAGGGTGCGCTGCTGCCCCGTGCTCATATCTTTGCCGAGCCCTGCCGCTGCCAGCAGCCGCATAAAAGTACCCGCGAGCCCATAAGGCTGGCTGCCATCGTCCAAAGTGAATACCCGCTTTGGCGATTTTTCTTGGATGGCTGCCTCTAACGACATGCCCAAGCCTCGCTCTGCCAGCCGCTCCAACGCCTCCGCTGCCCTGTGTTTGGCGATCAGCCACCTGCCGCCTGTCTTGCCAGACACCCAAATGCGTAGATAGCGCTGCTGCTTTTCCCTGTACCACTCAATATGCTGCCAGCACATGTTCATGCTTTCCTTGCCGCAGCGCATGCCTGTATGAATGAGTAATTCCACGTAATCCCGCAGCAGCAGCTTCATTTGTCTGCCCGTGTGCCTGTGTCCGCCTGCCGCCACCCACTCAGGCATGTAAGCCAGCAGTTGTTCAATCTCAGCCGCTGTAAAGCCAGGACGTGCGGTACTTTTGGGTCCTCTGCGGCTCAGACGCGGAACCAAATTGTTAGCACTGAGCCAGCCACGTTCCACCGCCAAGTCAATCACTCGGTTGTAGGCTGCTGCGTGGTTTGCTAGTGTGCTGGCGACAGGCATGTGTCCAATCTGCTGATTGCGCCATAGCTCAAACTCACGCACCAGATTGTTATCTATGCTGGTCAGGTTGTATTTGCCGAAATGGGGTATGAGGTATTTGCGTATGGCTCGCTGATAGTCCCTATTTGTCATGGGTCGCAAGCCTTGTTCAATCTCTGCGTCCAGCTGCTTGAGGCACAGAGCTGCCACTGCGCCAAAGCCCGCGGTGCGTTGGGGCAATCCCAGCTCTTCCTTAAAGCGTGCCCTGTCATAGATAGTGCCAGCTGCTTTCAGTGCGTACGCCAATTCTCTATAGCCAGTGGTGCTGAGGTGCCAGCGACGGTCTTCCAGTTTGTAGCGCACTTCCCAGACTTGGCTGCGGCTGCGGCGGTACAAAACCACAGCACCATCACGCAGGTGGTGGATACGCTTTGCCTCGGGTGTAACGCCTGCCACCAGCTTGAGCGCAGGCAAGGTGCTTGGGGTGGGCGGGGTGGGCAGCTCCTGCGGCGGCCCCACAGCATCAGGTTTGGGGTAAGAAATTTGGGTAGTTTTCACAAGCTCTGGCTGTCAAACCGCAAGCGTAATTTCTACCCAAGGGTTTGGGCAACCAGCCCAGTTTCGGTGTGTGGGTTTTGTGCGAAGACGTTTGCTGGAGCACCCGAACTGTCTCGCAGCCCGCCCTCGGTTTCACACGCTGAGGCGAGCAGTGGATGGCAGCTAGTACAAAAAAGAGAACTTTTCAGCGCTACAATCTCGCTCCTTGGCCCGGTAGCTCAGTCGGTAGAGCAGAGGATTGAAAATCCTTGTGTCGGTGGTTCGATTCCGCCCCAGGCCACCAAATTCTCCCAACAGTTTCCATAGTGCGTTTGCCGTCATCTGGTTGCCAAAAACGCCTCTATACTGCTCAATAACGTAAACATTAGGCTGCATTTTCCAGACAATGCTGGTTCTGATTTATGCGCTCTGTCAGGCTAGGTCAGTGCGGAACAAATCATCTTTTTACAATTTTGATTCAATAACTTCGGGGGAGTTGCGATGCACTGGTATCTCGTACACAGCAAACCCAGACAAGAGCGACTCGCTTTGGAGAACTTGGAGCGTCAAGGCTACCAATGCTACTTACCCGTGTTGCCTACGGAGAAAATGCGCCGTGGCTCACTCACCATCGCTGACGAAGCACTTTTCCCCCGCTACTTATTTATCCGCCTAGGAAACGATCTCTCCGCCAAGGGCTGGGGGCCGATACGCTACACCACGGGGGTGAGCCGTCTGGTCAGTTTCGGCGCAGAACCCGCGCGCATCGACGATTGCCTGATCGCACAACTCCAATCGAGCGAATCCCGCCACAAAGAGCAGCCCGCCCGGCTATTTGAAGCGGGCGACAGGGTGCGTTTTACCAATGGCCCGTTTACCGGCATTGAAGGCATATTTCAAATTGCGGAGGGGGAAAAGCGGGTCATGGTGCTCATTGAAATGATGAGCAAACCGCTTTCTGTGGGCGTTGCCCCGGCGCTATTGCGAAAAATTGGCTAGTCCCAGCAGCCAGCCCGGGCTGCTCATTGGCGCCGTGAAAGCCAGTTTTTAATAGTAAATCCGCCTTTAGCTGTCAGCAGAAGCCGCATCGGTTAGGAATTCTGCCAGTCAGGCTACAATGGAAGGCTTCGCAGCGATTGAGTGGCTCCGCGGCGAAGCTTGAAAACCCCACCTAAGAGGCTCCCGGTAGTGGAGCGCCGACCGTGGAAAAGAGTCCTGCAAACCTTCTTTTTTAAAGAGAAACCTCATGTCAACTTTCAGCGCAAAACCCGCTGAGGTCGTTCACGAGTGGTTTGTGCTTGACGCGACCGATAAGGTCCTCGGACGAGTAGCCAGCGAAGTTGCTCTCCGTTTGCGCGGCAAACACAAGGCCATTTATACGCCTCACGTCGATACTGGCGACTATATTGTCGTCATCAATGCAGCCCAGCTGCGCGTCACCGGCGCCAAGTCCTTGGACAAGGTGTACTACCGCCATTCAGGCTACCCCGGCGGCATTACAGCCACCAATTTCCGCGATATGCAAGCCAAACACCCCGGCCGCGCTTTGGAAAAAGCCGTCAAGGGCATGCTGCCAAAAGGCCCCTTGGGCTACGCGATGATCAAAAAGCTCAAGGTATACGGCGGCGCCGAGCACCCCCATACCGCACAACAACCCAAAGTGCTTGACATTCCAGGAGTCGCAAAATGATCGGTGATTGGAACAATGGAACCGGCCGTCGCAAATCCAGCGTCGCCCGCGTATTCCTGAAAAAAGGTTCGGGCCAAATCGTGGTTAACGGTAAGGCGATCGAAAACTTCTTTGGCCGCGCAACCTCCATCATGATTTGCAAGCAGCCTTTGCTGCTGACCAACCATGCGGAAACTTTTGACATCATGGTCAATGTGGCCGGTGGCGGCGAATCGGGTCAAGCGGGCGCAACACGCCACGGCATCACCCGTGCGCTGATCGATTACGATGCGACGCTGAAACCTATGCTGAGCCAGGCCGGCTTCGTGACGCGTGATGCGCGCGAAGTGGAACGCAAAAAGGTCGGCTTTCACGGTGCTCGCCGTCGTAAGCAGTTCTCCAAGCGTTAATCCTTTTTTTAGGATTTACCTCAAGGGCCGCCCATGGGCGGTCTTTGTGTTTGTGGGAGGTCTATCCAGTGCGATTCAGATTATTACGACGCAGGCTCACCATCAGTGCACCGCGCATGGCGGTACGCAGCGCCATGCCCTGGCCGCTGCGCTGGGCGGTGGCGGCCATCGTGCTGGGCTTTTGCGCCGCGATCGCGCTGTGGGCTTTCGAATTCGGGCGGGATATTGCCGGTTTGGAAAATGGCGGCCAGGCAGAAATGCAACAACTGCGCGCGCAACTCGAAGCCCTGAAGGTGGAAGTGGAGGCGGCGCGCGAGCAGCGCGACCAAGCCCAATCTATTGCCAACACGGCAGGCACCCTGGTCGCGGCAGAAAAAGCGTCCAGTGAGCAGGTCAACGCGCAGGTCAAGCAACTGGAAGCGGAAAACCGGCGCCTGCGCGATGACCTGGGCTTTTTCGAAAAACTCATCCCCGCCGACTCCACCGACCCAGTGGCTATTCGCGGCTTGCAGGCCGAGTCCTTTGACAATGGCAAAATCCGCTGGCAGGTGCTGGTGATTCAGAGCAAGAAAAATGCACCCGAGCTGGTCGGCAAGCTAGAAATCATGCTCACCGGCGTGTCCAATGGCAAGCCATGGACGGGTGCGGCAAGCGCCACGCCTCTGAAAATCACCCAATACGGGCGGCTCGAGGGGTCTTTGGATATTCCGGCCCAAGTAACGGTGAAGGGGCTGACGGCCAAAGTCATGGACGGTTCCATGGTCAGGGCCAGCCAGACGATTAAGCTGTAATGCCTGCTGTCAGGGTAGTAACTCCACAAGGAATGCCATGTTCAATAAGAAAAAACAACCGCCCTTGAAAAGCCTTGTGGCGCAGGGCGCCCGGGTGGTGGGAGATATATTTTTCGCCGACGGAATCCGTATCGAATGCGAAATCACGGGCAATATCGCGGCCATTGACCACCAGCCCAGCATTTTGGTGGTAGCCGAGTCCGCTGCGGTGGTAGGCAATATCACTGCGGATCACATCATCATCAACGGCTCCATCAAGGGCGCTGTGACGGCCCGCCTGATGCTGGAGTTGCAGCCCAATGCGCGTATTGAGGGCGATGTGGCCTACGGGGCTTTGGAGATGCACCAGGGCGCGCTGATCGCCGGGCGATTGACGCCCATCCTGGCGCACGACGAAAAAGCCCCACTGCCAACCGAGTCAAATCAGGCTTGATTTGATTTCCGACTGAAATACTGTACTATTTACCTGTAGCCTTTTCCCTGGAAATTCATATGAACGCTGTTGCCGAATCTCTCCCGACCGAAATGCCTTCACCGATTCTGTTTACCGACAGTGCGGCAGCCAAAGTTGCAGATCTGATTGCCGAAGAAGGTAACCCCGATCTGAAACTGCGTGTCTTTGTGCAAGGAGGCGGATGCTCCGGCTTCCAATACGGTTTCACCTTCGACGAAATCACCAACGAAGACGACACCACGATGACCAAAAATGGCGTGTCGCTGCTGATTGACGCAATGAGCTACCAATATTTGGTGGGCGCCGAAATTGACTACAAAGAAGATTTGCAAGGCGCGCAGTTCGTCATCAAAAACCCCAACGCCACCACCACCTGCGGCTGCGGTTCTTCGTTCTCCGCCTGATCAAGCGTCTATTTTTTGATACCACCGCGCCCACTCAGGCGCGGTAAATCGCCCCTAGTATCCGCGCCCCACGCGCACCTGTCACAGCAGCAACACTGGCAGGTTTTCCCAATATTGCCTGTTGCGCCAGCCAGGCGAAACCCAGCGCCTCCACATCGGATGGTGCGACTCCCCAATCCTGTGTGGTGCTGACCTTTACGCCAGGCAGTAAAGCAGCCAGCCGCTGCATCAAAAACACATTGCGCGCTCCGCCGCCACACACCACCAGGCGCTGGTACTTGCCAGCGGCATTGGATAAGGATTGCGCACAGGCCCAAGCCGTTAGTTCTGTCAGCGTGGCCTGCACATCCGCCGGTGCGCAGGAGGGACATGCCGACAAATGCTGCCCCAGCCACGCTCCATTGAACAAATCCCGCCCGGTGCTCTTGGGTGGCGCTTGCCGGAAAAAGGGCTCTTGCTGCATAGCGGCAAGCAAACCCGCATCCACTTGGCCCTGCGCTGCCCACGCTCCCTGGTCATCGTAAGCAGCGCCGGTATGGCGCTCGCACCAGGCGTCCATCAATGCGTTGCCAGGGCCGCAGTCAAAGCCCATCAAACCCGATCCACTCGACTGAGTGACGCCAGCAGGCAAAAGGGTAATGTTAGAAATTCCGCCGATATTGAGAACCGCTCTGGACTCCTGTGCCTCGCCGAAAACCGCTAAATGAAATGGTGGCACCAGCGGTGCCCCCTGGCCACCGGCGGCCAGATCGCGGCTGCGAAAGTCGGCCACCACGGTAATGCCGCAGCGCTCCGCCAACAAGGCCGCTTGGTTGAGTTGTAGGGTGTAGCCAACTCCATCAAAAGCCTGCGGCTGGTGACGCACAGTTTGCCCATGTGCGCCAATCGCTTGGACCTGCGCAGGCTCGGCGCCAGAACATGTCAGTAACTGTCCGACCACTTCTGCGTAAACGCCCGCGAGGGCATTGGCCGCAAGTGCGCTGCGATGGAGTTCGTCCTGGCCTGCGCTGTTGAGAGATAAAAATTCCTGCCGCAAGGCTTGAGGCATGGGAATGTGCGCGGATGCCAGAACCTTGGGCCGGGTAGGCGCCTCGCCCAATTGAGCCAGTACGCCATCGACACCGTCGAGCGAAGTGCCCGACATCAATCCAATATACAGGCCGGGCATTGCGCTACGGCCGGACGCCTTACTGAACGCTGCCGACGTGCACCTGGGCCGCAGCCGTCAGCTGTTGGCGGGCAAGACCAGCGGCGCGATCAAACGCAGGGCGCAAAGCCGCGGTCACCGGCGTGGCCTCGGCCTGGCGGGCAATCGTCATCGGGTCTTTGTGTTGGCCGTTGACCCGGAATTCAAAATGCAGATGCGGGCCGGTGGCCCAGCCGGTAGCGCCAACCAAACCGACGTTGTCCCCTTGCTGCACCCGCTGCCCGCTGCGGACATTGACACGGCTGAGGTGGGCATACACGGTGGTAGTGTTGCCGCCGTGCTTGACGATCACCACGTTGCCATAACCGCCTTGCACACCGGCAAAGTCCACCACGCCATCGGCCACGGTACGCACCGGGGTGCCGGTCACTGCGCCGTAATCCACGCCCAAATGCGCGCGCCAGGTTTGCAAAATAGGATGGAAGCGCATGGCGAAACCGCTGGTAATGCGCGAAAACGCCACCGGCGAAGCCAAAAACGCGCGGTGCAAACTCTCGCCGCGCATGTTGTAGTAGGCGCCCTTGAGCGGACTTTTGCCATTTTGGGCGCTTTGCAGGGATTCAAACCACAAGGCCTGGTAAGACTTACCGGCGTTGACAAATTCGGTGCTCAGCACCCGCCCGGCGCGCAAAGGCTCGCCGTCGCCTTCTAGAGTTTCATAGACCACCACAAAGCGGTCGCCCTTGCGCAAGGCGCGGTGGAAATCAATGTCGCCAGAGAAGATTTCGGCCATTTGCACGGCCACGCCATCCGGAATGCGCGCATCGTCGGTGGCTGCGAACAAAGAGGTTTGGATGGTGCCGCTAGCCATGCGCGTGCTGGCTGTGAGCGGTAGCGTTTCCAGCGTCGATTTCCAAGCGCCTGCAGCAGCACGCACTGTGAGGCGGTTGAAGGTACCGTCATCCTCGGGGCTCCAGCGGGCCGTCATGGAGACAAGGCGCCCGCGCTCATCAACTTCGGCTTGCACAATGCGGCCAGCGCGGCCCAGGAGGTTTTTCTGCACATTGCGGTCGGCGCGTAAAAAAGCCGATGCAGCCGCATCGCTCACGCCCAGGCGGCGCAGCAGGCTATCGGCGGTATCGGTGCTGCGGGTCACTTCGCTGCGGTACAAGCGCATGGCTTGGGTGGCCAGCAAATCGCGCTGGGGCTCAATCGACAGGGGCTCGACGGCTTGCACCACAGTGCGCACCGGCAATTCGGAGGCCTCGGGCGCCAAAGAGACGAGCGCATAGCTGCCCCCGGTTGCACCAATTAGCAACAGGGCCAGGCCCGAGAGAAAACGGGCCGGATGGCGGCGCACGGTGAGCAGCGCCTCAAGGGCTGCGCTTTGCGCGGTATGAAGAATGTCAGACACCAATTTCAGCCTCCCTGGCAAGTGCGCAAACCGACTGTGCGGGCGCACCGGGCGATCGGAGGCGGGGGCTAAAATGCTTTTCTCGCCCACGCCCGAACCTTTTAAATAGAGGACGGAGTATATCGGGCCCTGCCCCAGGCCTCCACATTGTCTTTATGCACCCTGCTTCGCCCCCCTCCCCCCCAGTGTCCGAGCGCGTCCAAGAGGCGCTGGCCGTCACCTTGCGCGGGTGTGAAGAGCTGATTCCCCAAGACGACTGGGTGAAAAAGCTGGTCCGCTCTGAAGTGACCAACACCCCGCTGCGCATCAAGCTGGGCCTGGACCCGACGGCGCCGGACATCCACGTCGGCCATACCGTGGTGCTCAACAAAATGCGTCAGTTGCAAGACCTGGGGCATCAGGTGATTTTCCTGATCGGCGACTTCACCACCATGATTGGCGACCCGTCGGGCCGCAACAGTACCCGCCCGCCGCTGACCCGCGAACAGATCGAAGCCAACGCCCAAACCTATTACAAGCAAGCCTCGCTGGTGCTGGACCCGGCCAAAACCGAGATCCGCTACAACAGCGAGTGGAGCGACCCGCTGGGCGCGCGCGGCATGATTCAGCT
>CANFJQ010000092.1 GCA_947447615.1 Comamonadaceae bacterium | reverse complement strand
CGGGTGGCGGCGCAACTAGGTGTCGATGAGACGCAGGCGCTGCATGTGGCGATGTACCAATTGGCCGTCAAAGTGTTGCCGCAATACCAGGCGGACGATGGCCCCTTGACGGCGGCGCAATTGCGTCAGATCAAAAAGACGGCCGCCTTGCCCTCCACCAAGCGCTCGGCGCGCTCCAGCCTTTTTGGTGCTGAGGGCGCATGATCCTGCGTTGGTGGCCCGAGCCTATGGCGGGGGACATTGTGTGGTGCCATTTCCCTGACAACATAGAGCCCCGCCCCAAACCGCGTCCGGCCTTGGTGCTGACGGTCTATGACGACGAGGCACCGCAATTCATAGTGCAGGTGGCTTATGGCACCAGCCAAAAAACAGATCGTTTGTTTGCAGGCGAGTTCCTGATTGCACAAAGTAAAAACCCGGCAGCTTATGCGGCGGCGCATCTGAGCTTTGACACTAAATTTAATGTCAAGCAGGCGCTGGATTTGCCATACTCCAGCCAATGGTTTTCGGTGCCACCCACAGCGCCCCATGGTCAGCGGCCATTGCTGGGCACCTTGCACCCGTCTATGGTGCGCGCAGTGCAAGCGGCCTATAAAGCCGCTTCCCCCTAAGCGCTTGCGCGCGCCAAAGTCCTCACACCCCCGCAGGCTCGTGCGTCATATCCAGATGCAGCATGGTGCCGGTGTACGGGTGCGCACGGGCCACGTCTTCGTCTAGCTCCACACCCAGGCCGGGCGCGGTGGGCGGGATGATGTAGCCGTTTTCCCATTGGATGGGCTTTTTCAGAATCTCGGTGTGAAAACCGCTCCAGTCCAAAATACTTTCCTGGATCAGGAAGTTGGGGCTGCAAGTCGCTAGCTGGATGTTGGCGGCGCCCACCACCGGGCCGCAGTACAGGTGCGGGGCGATTTGTACATGGCAGGCTTCGGCCATGGCAGCGATTTTTTTGCCTTCCAAAATGCCGCCCACGCGGCCCAGGTTCATTTGCAAAATCGCTGCCGCGCCTTCTTCCAGTACGCGCTGAAATTCCCACTTGGTCGCTAAGCGTTCGCCGCAGGCCACTGGGATGGTGGTGCCGCGTGCCACTTTGCCCATCTCGCGCTGGTTGTCTGGCGGGATGGGTTCCTCAAACCACAGCGGGTCGTATTTTTCCAGGCGCCGCGCCAGGCGGATGGCGCCCGCCGCTGTCATCTGGCCGTGCGTGCCAAATAGCAAATCGGCTTGGGTGCCCACGGCTTCGCGCAGCATGCGGCAAAAGGTTTCCGACCGGTCTAGCTCGGTCAGCGACAGCTGGCGCCCGTCGTACACGGTGTAAGGGCCCGCCGGGTCGAATTTCAGGGCGGTAAAACCCATCGCCAGGTATTCGGCGGCGCGCTCGGCGGCCAGCACCGGGTCGGCATAGACATTGGTTTTGTCGCCTTCTTTGGGGTAGATATAGGTGTAGCTGCGCAGCTTTTCATGCACCTGGCCGCCCAGCAATTTATAGACCGGCTTGTTGACGTCTTTGCCCACGATGTCCCAGCAGGCCATGTCGATGGCGCTCAGGATGCCCATGGTGCTGATATCGGGCCGGTGGATAAAACCGCTGCCATAAACGCTGCGCCAGATGCGTTCGGTGTCATAGGGGTCTTTGCCGACCACACAACGCTCCACCACATCGCGCACCATGTGTTCCACCACGCTGGGGTGGTAGGGCAGGTTATAGACCTCGCCCAGGCCCTCGATGCCTTCGTCGGTGATGAGCTTGATGAACACAAAGTAGCGTCCGCCAAAGCCGGGCGGCGGGTTGCCCACGACAAATGTTTTTACGTCGGTGATTTTCATGCGGTCTCCGTTTTTTTAGTTGTTGCCCGAGCGCCCCTCGAAAGGGGCGCACTTACAGGCGTTTAGCTAGCGCAGTTGATGACTTTGTATTCCAAATAGTCCTTCAAACCAAAGCGGCCCCACTCACGGCCATTGCCGCTTTGCTTGTAGCCGCCAAAGGGCGAGCAATAGTCCTGCCCTTGGCCGTTGATGGACACCATACCGGCCCGCAGACGCCGCGCCACGCGCTTGGCACGCGGCACGTCAGCGCACTGGATGTAGGCGGCCAAGCCATACGGCGTGTCGTTGGCAATGGCAATCGCTTCTGCTTCGGTATCAAAAGGAATGATCACCAAGACCGGCCCGAAAATCTCTTCACGCGCAATACGCATCTGGTTGTTCACATCGCCAAACACCGTGGGGCGGGCGTAATAGCCTTTGTCCATGCCCTCGGGCCGGCCCAGGCCTCCGCAGAGCAAGCGCGCGCCTTCGTCGATCCCGATCTGGATATAGCGCTGCACCGTTTCCCACTGGCGCTTACTGGCCAGCGGGCCAATGCCCTTGCCTTTGTCCGCGCTGTGGATGACTTGCACTTTGGCGCCCGCCTCGGCCGCATGTTGCAAAGCCTCGGCATAGACGCTGCGCTCCACCAACAGGCGCGTGGGCGCGTTGCAGCTTTGGCCGGTGTTGCTCATGCATTTGTTCACGCTAAAGCGCACCGCTTTGTCCACTTTGCTGTCCGCAAAAATGATGTTGGGTGATTTGCCGCCCAGCTCTTGCACTACGCGCTTGACGGTGTCGGCGGCATGCTTGGCCACCGAGATGCCCGCAGCGGTAGAGCCGGTGAAGGAAATAAAGTCCACCTCGGGGTGGCTGCTCAACATAGGGCCGATGTGCGGGCCATCGCCATACAGCATATTGAAAACGCCTGCCGGGTAGCCGGCTTCATGCACAAACTCGGCTACCAATTTGCCTGACAAAGGCGCGTATTCGCTGGGCTTGAGCACCACGGTGCAACCGGCCAGCAGCGCAGGCGCCAGCTTGGAGACGATTTGGTTCAGTGGCCAGTTCCAGGGCGTGATCAGCACGCACACACCAATGGCTTCGCAGACCAGGTCGGCATTGGCGCCGCTGCGCGTTTCCCAGGGGAAGTCTTTGGCTGCGGCCAGCGTGGCCTTGATATGGCCGGGGCCGCATTCGGCTTGCTGGTCGTAAGCCCAGTCCCAAGGTGCGCCCATTTCCAGGCTGATGGCGCGGGCCATTTCTTCGTAGCGGCGTTCAAACACGGCTTGCAGTTTTTCTAAGAGCGCGGTGCGGTGCGCTAAGCTGGTTTGGCTAAAGCTGTCAAAGCTGTGGCGCGCGGCCATCACCGCGCGGTTCACGTCTTCCTGCCCGCCCATCATTACTTGGCCGACCACTGATTCATCGCCAGGGCTCACCGCTGCGTGTACGGTGTGCGCCCCAGCGGGTTCTACCCATTGGCCATCGATATAAAAATTGCAATGCGTGCTCATAAAAAACCTTCTTGAATTATTCAGCGACCAATTCGGTCGGGTAGCCGGGGGCACGCAGTTCCAGGCCGCAGGCCGCTTCAATCATGCGCACCACTTCGGGCGATTGCGCTTGGCTGCCGTACAGACCGCGTGCGCGCCTAAAAATTTGTTGCGCCATAGATCCCAGCTCTAAGGGCACGCCGATTTTTTCAGCAATGCCGTTGACCAGCCCCAAGTCTTTGCAGGCCAAGTCCATGGTGAATTTGACGTTGTAGCTGCCCGAGAGCACCAGCTTGGACTCGGTTTCGTGCACAAAACTATTGCCCGAGCTGGCGCGGATAGCGCGGTAGGTGGCGTC
This sequence comes from Comamonadaceae bacterium, assembly GCA_947447615.1. Taxonomy (GTDB): domain Bacteria; phylum Pseudomonadota; class Gammaproteobacteria; order Burkholderiales; family Burkholderiaceae_C; genus Allorhodoferax. The sequence continues at coordinate 8,224 of CANFJQ010000092.1, read as the reverse complement.
TGGATCGACGCCGTATTTGGCCGGCAGCATCATGGCTTCGCCGGCTGCAATCAGGTGGATAAAAGCCAGCATATTGGTCACCACTTTGACCACTGAGGCATTGCCCATCTTGCCCATATAAATAATCTCGCCGCCCATGGTGGACAGGATGTCCTGCACCCGGTCAAAGGTAGATTGCTCGCCGCCCACCAGCACCGTGATCTCGCCCGAATTGGCCAAATGCACGCCGCCCGTGACCGGGCATTCCAGCACCGTGATGCCTTTGGACTTGGCCACTTCCGACAAGCGCAGCAAGTCTTCCATATCGGTGGTACTCATCTCAATCCAGGTGCCGCCGGATTGCAGGTTCTCAAACACGCCACCCGCGCCTTCGACCACTTTGCGCGACACGGCGGGCGATGGCAACACGGTAATGACCACATCCGCATTGCGGCACGTGCCCGCCACATCGTCCGACCAGGTGGCGCCACCGGCCAGCAGGCCTTTGGCCAGGTCTTTGTTGAGGTCGTTCACGACCACCGGGTAGCCCGCTTTGACCAAGTTGTTGCATAGGCCTTCGCCCAAAGCGCCTAAGCCAATGAAGCCGATACGGAGTTTGTTGGCACTCATGAAAATGTCCTTCTGTGAGAGAGTGGGTTTTTAAAAAGGGTTTAACGGTTCACGTCCACCACCACGCGGCCGCGTGAGGTACCGGCCATAAAGGCAGCGGCTTGCGCCGGCACTTCGCTCAGGCCCACGGTGCGTTGCATTTGCGATTGCGCCTCAGCGGGAAATTCAGCAGCCAAGCGCGCCCAGGCGGCATTGCGTTTGTCTAAGGGGCACATCACCGAGTCCACGCCCCACAAGCGCACACCGCGCAAAATAAAGGGCATCACTGTGGTGTCCAGCCCGAAGCCACCAGCCAGGCCGCAAGCGGCTACGGCGCCGCCGTAGTCGATCTCGCTGAGCATGCGCGCCAGCACCGTGCCGCCCACCACATCGACCGCGCCTTGCCAGCGCTGCGTGCCCAGCGGGGCGGGTTTTTCTTTCCATTCGGGGCCGCCGATCACGTCCACGGCGCCCAGGCCCATCAGGTAATCGCGGTTCTCGTCGGGCCGTTGCGTCAGCGCGGTCACCTCATAGCCCCGGCGCGCCAGCAGGCTGATCGCCACGCTGCCTACGCCGCCATTGGCGCCTGACACCAAAATCTTGCCGCTTTTGACGCCCGCGTCTTCCAGGGCCATGACGCACAACATGGCGGTGAGGCCTGCGGTGCCAATCGCCATGGCGCTTTCGCTGCTCATGGAGGGTGGCAGGTGCACCAGCCAATCGGCCTTGACGCGCGCCATCTGGCTGTAGCCGCCCCAGTAGCGCTCGCCCACGCTCCAGCCGGTTAGCACCACATGGTCGCCAGAGCGGTAGGCCGGGTTGGTGGAGTCCACCACCGTGCCGGCAAAGTCGATGCCTGGAACCATGGGAAAGCTGCGGATGATCTTGCCCAGGCCGGACAAGGCCATGGCGTCTTTGTAATTCATGCTGGAGTAGTCGATAGCGACCAGCACCTCGCCTGCAGGCAGGTCCGACACATGCAGCTCCTTGAGCGCGGGAACCGATTTGCCTTCGATTTGGTCAACGACCAGTGCATTGAATGTGGTGTCCATGGTTTTGCCTTTTTTGTAAAAGTGGATGGGTTCGCAGCAGCGGCGCTAAAGGCCGGTCAGCGATTGTCCTGCAAGACCATGGCCGCGCCCTTTTCGGCGACCATGATGGTGGGGGCGTTGGTATTGCCCGACGTCACCGCCGGAAACACCGAGGCGTCTATCACCCGCAGGCCCGCAACACCATGCACGCGCAAGCGCGCATCGACCACGCCGCGCGTGTCATCGGGCGCCATGGCGCAGGTGCAGGATGCGTGGTAAACCGAACCGGCGCGCTGGCCGAAGTCGGCAAAAATTTGCGCTTCGCTTTGCACCTGGACGCCGGGCAGGTGTTCGCTGCTGATGACCTCGGCCAGCGGCGCGGCAGCGGCAATGCGGCGCAACAGGCGCGAGCCGTCCAAGATGTCCTGCCGGTCGTGTTCGGTGGTGAGAAAGTTGGTTTCGATGCGTGGCTTGGCCAGCGGGTCTGGCGAGGTAATGAGCACGCTGCCCCGGCTGGTAGGGCGGCAGGTGTTAAACGAGATGAGGAAGGCCGCAAAAGGGTCTGGGTTCTGCAACTGGAAGCGCTTGCCCACCGGCGCGCTGCTTGCGGTGTAGCTGATGGGATTGAAGTACAGGTGCAAATTAGGCCGCTCCAGCTCCGGGCGGCTGCGCACAAAGGCGCCGGCCTGGTTCACGCTCATGCCCAGCGGGCCTTTGCGGTCCCATAGATAACGCATACCCGCCCACAGCTTGCCGTACCAGGGGCCCAGCGTGTTATTCAGCGTAGGCACTTTGGACTTGAAAAAATACGACACCGCCAAATGGTCTTGCAGGCCCTGGCCTACGCGCGGCAAGTGGTGCAAGACCGGCACGCCTTTGCTTTGCAAATGCGCCGCATTGCCCACGCCCGAGACTTGCAAGAGCTGCGGCGAATTGACCGCACCGGCGGACAGAATCACTTCTTTATCGGCGCTAAAGCTTTGCAGCACGCCATCAATGGTGCATTCAATGCCGGTGGCGCGGTGTTTGTCGATGACCACGCGGCGCACCATGGCGTGGGTGATGACGGTCAGGTTCGGGCGCTGCATGGCACTACGCAAAAAGGTTTTGGCAGTGGACTCGCGCAGGCCTTTGCGTATCGTCATTTGCCACAGACCAAAACCCTCTTTGGTGGGGCCGTTGAAGTCGGCAGTACGGTTGAAGCCCAGCGCATCGCCAGCCTTTAAAAAACGCTCGCACAAGGGATGCACCTGGTCGGCAAAATCGCTGACATGTAGCTCGCCGCCCGCGCCGTGGTGGTCGGACGCACCCCAGCAATGGTCTTCGGATTTTTTGAAATAGGGCAGCACATCTGCCCAGCCCCAGCCGGGGTTGCCCGCGTCGCGCCAGTCGTCAAAGTCGCCTTCCTGGCCGCGCATATAGACCATGGCGTTGATCGAGCTGCTGCCGCCCAGCACTTTGCCACGAGGCCAGTAAATGGCGCGGTGGTTCATGGCCGGGTCGGGCTCGGCGGTGTACATCCAGTTGTATTTGGGGTCGGCGTAGGTAATGCCATAGCCCAGCGGCACCTGGATCAGCGGGCTGCGGTCCGAGCCACCGGCCTCTAGCAGCAATACCCGGTGTTGGCCGCTCTCGGTCAGGCGCTTGGCCAGCACACAACCGGCCGAGCCCGCGCCCACGATGATGAAGTCAAAACGGTTCATAAACAGCAGGCTTGGCGGGTGGCAATCAGGGACATGGGGGCTGCGATGGGCAGGGCTTTGGCGAAGGCGACAGGTACAAAGGTCATACTATGCATAAGATTGCATGCCAACAATGCGGTCAAAAAAAGTAATTGAACAAGGTTTTTAGCCCCCGGCGGGAGGCATTGGCGGGCTGATCGTCCCGGCCCCGCCAGGCTTTGCGCCGCAGCATGCATCTATTTTTATGTCCTTTGAACAACTGATTTCATCTGCCAGCTTGGGCGATGGTAGCAAGCCCAAGTACCAGTCCATCGCCGAGGATCTGGCCCAGGCCATTTTGAACGGCCAGGTGCCCATGGGCGAGAAGCTGCCGCCCCAGCGCAACCTGGCGCGCCGTTTGGGTGTGACCACCGGCACCATCAGCCGCGCTTATGCGATTTTGGAGCGCCAGGGCCTGGCGACGGCGCGGGTGGGCGACGGCACCTATGTGCGCTCGGCCGAGCATGTGGGGCAGGGCGGGGATACGGACTTACACCCCGCGCCTATCGACCTGGCACACAACGTGGCCATGGTGGGCGACGAGGCGCAGGCGCTGCAAGCGGCGTTTGCCAGCCTGGCGCAAGACCCAGAGATGATGCGCCAGGTGCTGATGTACCAGAGCGAAACCGGCATGCGCCGCCACCGCGAGGCCGGTGCCAAGTGGCTGTGCCGTTTTGGCACCACCGGCCAGTGGAACCGGGTGATGGTGACCCATGGCGCGCAGCACGGCTTGGCCTGTGTGCTGCGCACCGTGGCACGCCCGGGTGATGCGCTCCTGACCGAGTCGCTCAGCTACCCTGGCCTGCAAGCGCTGGCGCGGTCTATGCGCTTGCAATTGATCGGCATAGAGACCGACGAGCAAGGTATTACGCCGCAAGCGCTTGAGCGTGCGGCCAAGACTTTTGACACCAAGTTTTTGTACTGTGCGCCCTCGCTGCACAACCCCACCAGTGCCACCATGAGCATGCAGCGGCGCGAAGCCATTGCCGCCGTGGTGCGCGCGCATGGGCTGTACATCATCGAAGACTGCGTGCATGCAGCCATGCAGGCCGCGCCACTACCCGCGCTGTCTACCTGGCTGCCGCAGCAGTCGTTTTTGCTGAGCAGTTTTTCCAAAGTGCTGGCGCCAGGGCTGCGCGTGGGCTATGTCGAGGCCGCGCCCGAATGGCTGAGCAAATTTGCCGCCAGCATGCGTGCTGACAGCTGGATGGTGGCGCCGCTGCTGCCCGAAGTGGCTACGCGCTGGCTGGAGAGCGGCGCCATGGAAGCGCTCATCGCGCAGCAGCGCCAACTCACCCACGAGCGCCTGAAAGCCGCGCTTCAGATTTTGCACGGCTTGGAGTTCCGCACCGATGCCGAATACCCGCTGATTTGGCTGCCCCTGCCAGAGCCCTGGCGCGCCGGCCAGTTTGCCGCGGCGCTGCGCCAGGCCGGTGTGCTGGTGCGTACCGCGGACCATTTCGCCGTAGGCCGCTCACCAGCGCCGCACGCCATCCGCATTAGCCTCAATGCGCCCGATTCGGTGGAGCAATTGCAAGCGGGCTTGCATATTCTTAAAGCGATGATCGATAACCCGCCTTCTGCGGCCATGGATCCTTAATCCGTTTATTTTTTGGAGTTTTTATGTCTACTGCACTCGTCCTCATCGATATTCAAAACGACTATTTCTCTGGCGGTGCCATGGAGTTGGTTGGCACAGAGGCTGCTGCGCAAAAAGCCGCCCAATTGCTTGCCGCGTTTCGTGCCAAGGGCCAGCCGGTGGTGCATATTCAGCACATTGCCACCCGGCCCGGCGCCACGTTTTTTCTGCCGGGCACTCCCGGGGCGGACATTCACAGCAGCGTGCAGCCAGCAGCGGGCGAGTCGGTGTTTACCAAGCATTTCCCCAATGCTTTGCGCGATACGCCTTTGCTCGATTTTTTGCGCCTGCAAGACATCAAGCAGATCGTATTTGCCGGGAATATGACCCACTTGTGCATAGACACCACGGTACGCGCCGCCGCCGACCTGGGCTTTGCCTGTTCACTGGCCCACGATGCTTGCGCCACCAAAGCGCTGGCCTTCAATGGCGTGCAAGTGCCTGCCACCCAAGTGCATGCGTCTTACCTGGCCGGGCTCAATGGTTCGTTTGCCAAGGTGCTGCCGACGGCGGACTTGATCGCGGCTTTGGCTTAATCGCCGCAAGGCTTGAGCGGGTCAGCCCGCGAGGCGCTTGAGGGCTTGCGCTGGTGTCAACACCCGAAAGCCCGGCGGTACGGGCGATTGCAATAAGTCTTTGTCGCCGCTGACCATGCATTGCAAACCAGCAGCCAGGGCGGTGGCGATAAAAACGTCGTCATCCGGGTCGCGGCAATAGGCGGTGATGGTGCCAGGTTCCACCCAGCGGGCGCTGGCGCCAAAGTCGTGTAGCAAGGCTTCACGCATGTCCAGGCTCAGGTAGCGGTCAAATTTGGGACGGTGCAAGCGCGAGCTCAACTCCGCAAAACTGGCCTCAGAAAACACCAGACAACCCTGTTGCAACACCTGTTGCACCAATTGGTGCGGCGCGCCCTGGGCGGACAAGGCCGCGCTGATCAGGACATTGGTGTCCAGCACCCACTCAGTCAGGGTCACTTAAAAGCTCTTGCAATTGCTTGGTGCCTAGGCCCGCCGCTTTGGCTAGGGCCGCGCTTTGGCGCAGGCGGTGTTGTAAGCGATCTGCATAAAACAGGCGCATGGCTTCGTAGTCTTTCGCCGACACCATCACGCCCACCACCCGGTCATGCTTGAGCACCCGCACCGGCTCGCGCTGCGCAGCGTCTATGAAGTGGCCGAACTGGGTTTTGGCCTGGTTGGCGGTAAATGTTTGCATGCCCTCAGTGTAATCTAATTCGCGCTTTTCGTGCGAAACGCGCGGATCGCACCAAGGTTGCGCCAATCGGAATTTGCTTAATCCCCGATCTCGGCAATCATCTCAATCTCTACGCAAGCGCCCAGCGGAATCTGCGCTACGCCAAAGGCGCTGCGGGCATGGGCGCCGCGTTCGCCGAATACCTGGCCTAGCAATTCACTGGCGCCGTTGGTCACCAAGTGTTGCTCGGTGAAGCTGCCGGTGGAGTTGACCAGCGACATGAGTTTGACGATGCGCTTGACGCGGTTGAGATCGCCCACGGCGGCGTGTAGCGTGCCCATCAGGTCGATGGCGATGGCGCGGGCGGCTTCTTGGCCTTCGGGGGTTTGCATGTTGGCGCCCAATTGCCCGACCCAAGGCTTGCCGTCTTTTTTGGCGATATGGCCGCTGATAAACACCAGATTGCCGGTTTGCACAAAAGGCACATAGGCTGCAGCAGGTGCGGCCACAGGCGGCAGGCTGATGTGCAAGTCTTTTAAGGTGTCGTAAACATTCATGGCGTCGTGTCCTTGTGGGTGCCGCGCGGAGCGGGCAGGGGTTGGTCATTGCAGTCCCGCTGCAAGCGCGCACCAGGGGCGGCAGGGGCAATCGGGTCTAGCTGCATTGTCGCGCAGTGCGGGCAGGCATATCGCTTTAAGATATTTGAATGAATACGCCGTACAGCAGGGCAGCGCCGTCCAGCGCACAGGGATGGATGATGGCAGCGGCCCTGGTGGCCGGCGCAGCCCTGCAATTGCAACAAAGCGCTTTGTGGCCGCTGGCTCATTACGCGAGCTTGGGTTTGGTGGCGCTGCTGGCGATGACGCACTTTTACCGGTCTTTGCTGACACTATGCCTGTGCGCCCTCATTGGCTTCGCCTGGACCGGCGGGCGCGCTGCCTGGTTTGATAGCGAAAGACTAAACCCAGCGCTGGAAGGCCGCGATGTGCAAATCGTGGGGGTGGTGCGCGAGATGACGCATAGCAACCCCATGGGTTTGCGCTTTCGCCTGGAGCTGGAATCCGCCACGCTGGACGGGCAGCCGGTGCGCCTGCCCCCGCGCATGGACTTAGGTTGGTACCGGGGCATGGCGCCGCTCAGCGTACCAACGGACTTGAGCGATTGGGATTTACAAAAACAGCCGCAGGCCATGGCGCCGGGCGAGCGCTGGCGCATGACGGTGCGCGTCAAAGCACCGCACGGCAGCTTCAATTTTCAGGGTTTTGACTACGAGTTGTGGCTGTGGGAGCAGGGCGTGCAAGCCACCGGCTATGTGCGCGCTGGGGTGCGTGACGCGCCGCCCTTGCGCCTGGACGCGACCTTGCTTCACCCGGTAGAGCAATGGCGCCAGCGCGTGCGCGATCGCATACTTGCGGCAGTGCCCGAGCCGGGCAAAGCGGCTTTGCTGGCGGCTTTGGTAGTGGGTGACCAATCGGCGCTGGACCAGCAGCAGTGGGCCTTGTTCAGGGCGACGGGGGTGGCGCATTTGGTCAGTATTTCGGGCCTGCACATCACCATGTTTGCTTGGGCGGCGCGTTGGCTGATTGGCTGTCTTTGGCGGCGCTCGCAGCGCTTGTGTTTGTGGTGGCCCGCGCCATCGGCGGCCTGGCTGGGCGGCTTGCTGGTGGCCTGCGCGTATGCGGTGTTTGCCGGTTGGGGCATACCCGCGCAGCGCACTTGCATCATGCTGGCTTGGGTGACGTTGTTGCGCTTGTCAGGCGCGCGCTGGCCCTGGCCTTATGTGTGGATATTGGCTTTGCTGCTGGTCGTGGTCTATGACCCTTGGTCGCTGTTGCAGGCCGGTTTTTGGCTGAGCTTTGTGGCGGTGGCGGTTTTGTTTGCCACCGATGCGCCAACTCCCATGCGCCAAGCTCCGGTTGGCGCGGCGGCCCGTCTTGCCTCTGGGCGCAAGGCCGATGGTGCTGCGCCAGCGACCAGCAGGCTGCGCGCCTTGCGCTGGCCGTGGCAATGGCGCAAGCCTGCCAGCGAAGACGCCCAAGACCCGCGCGATGACT
>CANFJQ010000091.1 GCA_947447615.1 Comamonadaceae bacterium | reverse complement strand
GGACCAACCCAAGGGCTTATCCAGTAGCAGCACCCCATGCACGGGGCGCCTTGCAACCCGTGCATGCGGCGCGTTCATGCGGATCAGTCTTCCTTGGCTCGCGAGGACACGGCCCGCGCAATCAGCGCGTTCATGTCCGCAGCGCGCTCCGTGGTGCGGTCAAAAATGAAATGCAAAGTTGGCACGGTATGAATATGCAGGCGTTTAAACAAACCGGCACGCAAAAATCCCGCTGCCTGGTTAAGCCCCTCGGCACACTGCGCCGCGTCTCCCACCAGCAGGCTGAAATACACCTTGGCATGTGCGTAGTCGGGCGTCACTTCCACGGACTGAATCGTCACCATACCTACGCGTGGGTCTTTGAGTTCGCGCGCAATCAGCTCGGTCAGATCGCGCTGGATCTGATCGGCCACGCGAAAACCGCGGTTGGGGGTGGAGGACTTTTTGCGCATGCAAGGTGAACGCTCAGATGGTGCGCGCGATTTCCTTGATCTCGAAGAACTCCAACTGGTCGCCCACGGCAATGTCGTTGTAGTTCTTGAGCTTGATACCGCACTCAAAGCCTTCTTTCACTTCGCGTACATCGTCTTTCATACGCTTGAGCGAGTCGAGCTCACCGGTGTAAATCACCACGTTCTCGCGCAGCAAACGGAAGTGCGCGCTGCGGTTGACAAAGCCGCCGGTAACCATACAACCAGCCACGGTACCGATCTTGGACGCCACGAACACGGTGCGGATCTCGGCAAAGCCAATAATTTCCTCGCGCTTCTCGGGTGCCAACATACCCGACATCGCCGCTTTAAGTTCGTCAACCGCGTCGTAAATGATGTTGTAGTAACGGATGTCGACCCCATTGCCTTCGGCCAACTTGCGAGCACCAGCATCGGCGCGCACGTTAAAGCCGATTACTACTGCTTTGGAAGCGATAGCCAGGTTGATGTCCGACTCGCTGATACCGCCCACGGCGGAGTAAACCATCTGCACTTTGACTTCGTCGGTCGAGAGTTTGAGCAGCGAAGCGGCCAAGGCTTCTTGCGAGCCCTGCACGTCAGCCTTGACGATGATGGGCAGCATCTTGACGTCGCCCGCACCGATATCGCTAAACATATTTTCCAGCTTAGCCGCTTGTTGCTTGGCCAGCTTGGTATTGCGGAATTTACCGGCGCGGTAGGTGGCGATTTCGCGCGCACGGCGCTCGTCGGACATCACCATGAACTCATCGCCCGCTTGCGGCACTTCCGTCAGACCTTGAATCTCCACCGGAATGGACGGGCCTGCGTCTTTAATCGCTTTGCCGTTCTCATCGAGCATAGCGCGTACGCGTCCAAAGGTTTGTCCGGCCAAAACCACGTCACCGGTTTTGAGCGTGCCAGATTGCACCAACACGGTAGCTACAGGGCCACGCCCTTTGTCCAAACGCGCTTCAATGACCAGGCCCTTGGCCATGGCATCGACCGGCGCGCGCAATTCCAGCACTTCGGCCTGTAACAAGACTTGTTCCAGCAATTCGTCGATGCCCTGACCGGTTTTGGCTGACACCGACACAAAAGGCGATTCGCCACCGAATTCCTCAGGAACGACTTCCTCGACTACGAGTTCGTTTTTCACGCGCTCCGGGTTGGAATCTGGCTTATCGATTTTGTTGATCGCCACCACGATGGGTACCCCGGCCGCCTTGGCATGCTTGATCGCTTCTTTGGTTTGCGGCATCACACCGTCGTCTGCGGCCACCACCAAAATCACAATGTCCGTCGCTTTGGCGCCACGTGCACGCATGGCGGTAAACGCCTCGTGTCCCGGCGTATCCAAAAAGGACACCATGCCGCGCGGCGTTTGTACATGGTAGGCGCCGATATGCTGCGTGATACCACCGGCTTCGCCCGATGCCACTTTGGCCCGGCGGATGTAGTCCAGCAGCGACGTCTTGCCATGGTCCACGTGGCCCATGACGGTTACTACAGGGGCGCGAGGCAGGGACTCAGACTGCGAATGCACCTCTTCGTCGGTAAAGGCCTCGGGGTCGTCCAAGGCAGCAACCACCGCGGTGTGGCCCAACTCTTCCACCACGATCATGGCGGTGTCCTGGTCCAACGGCTGGTTGATAGTGACCATCTGGCCCAGCTTCATCAATTGCTTGATGACTTCCGAAGCCTTAATCGCCATCTTGTGCGCCAGCTCAGCCACCGTAATGGTTTCTGGCACGTGCACCTCGATAACGCGCACTTCCTGCGTTTGCATAGGTGCGTGGTCTTCGCGGTCGCGGTCACCACCACGCTTGCCACGCGGGCCAGCACGCCAGTTGGTGGAGCGGCCAGTACCCGCTCCTGTATCGCCACGCGTTTTGAGTTCTTTTTTCTTGGCCGGGTCGCCCGCCCAGCTACTCGAGAGCTTGGCAGATTTGACCTCTTTACCCGAACCTGGTGCCGCCGTGCCGCCCGATTTGGCCGGCTTGGCCACGGTTGAACCGGCCGCTGGTTTGTGCAAGGTGCCTTTGATGGCGCCTTTAGCGTCCACTGCCGGTTTGGGCTCCTCTTTTTTGGGTGCTACCGCAACTTTGGCGGGCGCAGACATCATTATGCGAATGGCAGCAGCCTCGGCTTCGGCTTTGCGACGGCGGTCGCCTAAATCGGCGGCGCGCTTGTTTTCCTCAATCGCCGCTTCGCGCGATGCAGTTGCAGCTTGGGCAGCATCCTGTTCCCGTTGCGCCTGTTCGGCGGCCTGGACTGCGGCGGCAGCCTCGGCTTGTGCGGCGGCATCCAATGCAGCTTTTTCAGCGGCCTTGGTCAATTTGCGGGGTTTGGCCGCAGGCGCATCGCTGGCCGGTGCGTCGGCGCTACCGGCTTGGCTAGCAGCCTGGGCTTGGGCGGCGGCTTCCTGGGCGGCACGGGATTTGGCTTCCTGTTCTTCCCGCGCCTGGCGGCGTGCGGCTAATTCTTCCTCCTGTCTGCGTAGAAACTCAGCCTGGTGGCGTGCTTCTTCCTCGCGGCGCGCTAATTCGGCCTGATCGATGACTGGCGCTGCCGGAGCCGCTGCTTCGGGCAATTCTGCGGACTCCGGTACGGCGTCGGAGCCATCCTCACGGCGCACAAAAGTGCGCTTCTTACGCACTTCCACCTGAATGGTTCGGGCCTTGCCACTGGCATCGGCTTGCTTGATTTCCGTGGTCTGCTTTTTGACCAGCGTAATTTTTTTGCGCTCGGCCCCAGCCGTGCCGTGGGCACTTTGCAAATGGCCTAGCAATTTGTGCTTGTCAGCGTCGGTGAGGACATCGCTGGCCGTACTTTTGCTGATACCTGCGGATTTCAGTTGTTCCAACAGGGTTTCGGTGGATTTTTTGAGTTCACTGGCAAACTCGGCGACGGTCGTACTGGACATTTAGCGGGTAACCTTTCATGGCCGTGACTCTTGAGCGGCGGCGTCATCGGTAAACCAATGTTCGCGCGCCTTCATGATCAGGGCAGTGGCTTCGTCAATAGACTGGCCGGTGATTTCTGTAAGTTCGTCAGTTGCCAGGTCGGCCAGATCGTCCAGGGTTTTGATACCGTGTTCTGCCAGCAGGCCAATGTGCTCAGGCTGCAAGCCTTCTAGATCGCGCAGGTCTTGCGACACAGTGGCTGCGCTGGCCTCGCGCGCAATTTCCATCGTCAGCAATGCATCTTTGGCGCGGGTGCGCAACTCGTGCACCGTATCTTCGTCAAAGCTTTCGATTTCCAGCATTTCTTGCAGAGGCACATAAGCCACTTCTTCCAAGCTGGTAAAGCCTTCGGCGATCAGGATGTCGGCAATTTCTTCGTCCACATCGAGCTTGTCCATGAACAAGCGGCGACCTGAATCGGTCTCGACGGCCAGCTTTTGGGCCGACTCGGCGGCGTCCATGATGTTGATCTTCCAGCCGGTCAATTCGGATGCCAGGCGCACATTCTGTCCGCCGCGTCCGATGGCAATCGCCAGGTTCTCCTCGTCCACCACCACGTCCATGGCGTGGCGCTCTTCGTCTACCACGATCGAGCTGACGTTAGCTGGCGCCAGCGCACCGATCACAAACTGCGCCGGGTCTTCGCTCCACAACACGATATCTACGCGCTCGCCAGCGAGCTCTGTGGTGACGCCGTTGACGCGGCTGCCGCGCACGCCCACACAAGTGCCGATAGGGTCGATACGCTTGTCGTGCGAAAGCACTGCTATCTTGGCGCGCGAACCGGGGTCACGGGCGCACGATTTGATCTCCAGCAAGCCTTGCTCTATCTCCGGCACTTCTTGGCGGAAAAGCTCAATCATGAAATCAGGCGCTGAACGGGACAGCAGAATCGGCGCGCCGCGCAAGGTCAAGTCCACTTCCATGATCATGGCGCGCACACGGTCACCAGCGCGTAGGTTTTCTTTGGGAATCATCTCAGCGCGGCGCAGTCGTCCTTCGACGCGCCCGCTTTCCACGATCACATCGCCCTTGTCCATGCGCTTAACGGTGCCGACAAAAATATTGTCGCCGCGCGACATAAAGTCGTTGAGCAGCATTTCGCGTTCTGCATCGCGAATTTTTTGCAAAATTACCTGCTTGGCCGCCATGGCGCCGATGCGGCCAATAGGCACTGACTCAATTGGCTCTTCGATGTATTCATCCACCTCGATATCGGGGATCTGCTCTTTGGCTTCAAACAGCAAAATCTCTTGGTCTGGTAATTGCAAACCCGCCTCGTCGGGCACCACGTGCCAACGGCGGAAGGTTTCGTAATTACCGCTATCGCGGTCTAGGGCGACGCGGATATCCACATCTCCCTCATAGAGTTTTTTGGTGGCTTGCGCCAGGGCGGCCTCCACGGCGCCTAACACCACATCGCGCTCCACGTTTTTCTCACGGGAGATCGCCTCTACCAACATCAACAATTCGCGATTCATGCCTTCACTCTCCTGACAATTCAATTCACAAACAAAAACAAGTGCTATGCAAAGCCTTGTTCATCGCAACTTCGTACTGCTAACCCGCCTCACCGGGCCCATCGGCTCCCGGCTCCGGCAGCGCCTCGCCCTGCCCCTTGCCACGCCCCTTAAAGCTGACAATGGGCGCCAGACGCGCCTCTTTCAATTCATCCAGCGCAAAGCCCATGGCCTGCAATGGCGGCGCGGGCCGCTTTTTGCTCACCTTCTGGCCCGGCTTAATGGCCGGCGCCTCGCTCCACACAATCTGCCAATGCGTAGCGCCGGTTGCCTCAGCAACCCGCTCCAGCGTGCCGCGAAACTTCTTACGCTTGGCATTGACCACGCCGCCGCCGGCCGCGCCAATCGGCTCGCGCAGGGTGATATCAACCACCTGCCCGGCAAAACGCTCAAAATCTGCCTCGTGCCGCAAGGGACGGTCAATCCCCGGCGAGGACACCTCCAAGCGGCTGTAAGCCGTGCCCTCCACCTCTAAGGTAAATTGCAACTGGCGCGTCACCTTCTCGCAATCTTCCACCGTCACAAATTGCTCCACTTGCAGAGCACCCGGTGCCGCTTGCGCCCAAGGCAGGTCTATCGTGACCCGCAACAGGCCGCCGGCAGAGCGTTCTAGCTCTACCAGGTCGTATCCCAGTCCGACCACAATTTGCCGCACAGTATCTTGCCAAGCCACGTTGCTGATGCCCGCTTTCCAAGCTGTCCGACCGCCCAAATAGGCAGCCTCTAAAAACGATCGACCAAAAAAAACGGGCGGTAATTACCCGCCCGTTTGGTCGTGAAGCTGGCATTGTAATGGCAAAAACCGGTAAAAACCAAGCACTTAGCGTCGGTTTTGCCTTTGTTTTGGTCGGACTGGGTGTATTTGGCCGATACGCGGCGCGCATGCACATCGAGGCGTTGACATGGGTCTTAGGCAATTTGCGATCGCCAAGGCCGTGGGCATAGACGGTTACGACCTCATTGTGCGCAAACGCTTAACTCGTCAGCGGGGCCTGGATTTCGTCACTGGCTTATCGAGGATTTCAAAGGGACAAGGCAAACGCACCAATATGGAACACGTCCCACTTAATAAGGGCGTATTCAAGGGTTTTCACTAGGGTAAACGGCCTTTCCCAAGGAACATAATGATCGAGTCATTCGTTCTAACAACCCCTCCCGGAGACATACGTTATGCAGGTTCAATTGAAGGTTAATAACCGCCAGGTTTCAGTGGACGTCCCGCCCCATACCCTGCTGGTGCAGGTGCTGCGCGAGCATTTGCATATGACAGGCACCCATGTGGGCTGCGACACCGCCCAGTGCGGCGCCTGCACCGTGATCAAAGACGGTCACGCCGTCAAATCCTGCAACATCCTGGCCGCCCAGGCAGATGGCGCCGAAATCACCACCATCGAAGGCCTGGCCGCGCCGGACGGAACCATGCACCCTATGCAAGCGGCTTTCAAAGACTGCCACGGTTTGCAGTGCGGCTTTTGCACCCCAGGCATGGTCTTGAGCGCTATCGACCTGTGCAAAAAGCACCCCAATGCCAGCGCCGACGAAGTGCGCTCGCACCTGGAAGGCAATATGTGCCGTTGCACCGGTTACCAAAACATCGTCAAAGCCGTGCAGCAGGGTGCTGCTGCCATGGCTTCTGCCTAAACCATTCAAGGAGCAAGCAATATGGGTGCCTCAGATTTTTCCAACCTCCCGCATATCGGTGAGTCGGTTCGTCGCAAAGAAGATTACCGCTTCCTGACCGGCGCCGGTCAGTACACCGACGACATCACCATGCAAGCGCAAAGCTACGCCGTCTTTGTGCGCAGCCCGCACGCGCATGCCGTTATCAAAAGCATTGATATCAGCGCGGCGTCCGCCATGCCGGGCGTGGTGCGTATCTTTATCGGCAAAGACCTCGAAGGCAAGATGGGCGGCCTGCCTTGCGGCTGGCTGATCAACAACCCCGACGGCACGCCTATGAATGAGCCGCCGCATCCAGTGCTGGCCCTAGGCAAAGTGCGCCACGTGGGCGACCAACTGGCCATGGTGATCGCCGACACGCTGGAGCAAGCCAAAAACGCGGCCGAAGCCGTGCAAGTCGATTACGACGTGCTGCCCGCCGTGGTGGACGTGCGCGATGCCGCCACCGGCCCGCAACTGCACGACGCCGCTCCTAACAACAAGTGCTACAAGTGGGTGCTAGGCGACAAAGGCAATGTCGATGCCGCCTTTGCCAACGCCCACCATGTGACCAAGTTGGACTTGATCAACAACCGCCTGGTGCCCAACGCCATGGAGCCCCGCGTTGCGATCGGCAATTACAGCCGCGCCACTGAGGAATACGTGCTCTACGTGTCCAACCAAAACCCGCACGTCGAGCGCTTGCTGATGACGGCTTTTGTGCTGGGCTTGCCCGAGCACAAAGTGCGTGTGATAGCGCCCGACGTAGGCGGCGGTTTCGGCTCCAAAATCTATTTGTACGCCGAAGACGTAGCCCTCACCTGGGCGGCCAAAGAAGTCAACCGCTCCATCAAATGGACCTGCGAGCGCTCCGAGTCCTTCCTGACCGACGCGCACGGCCGTGACCACGTCAGCCACGCCGAAATGGCCATGGACAAAGACGGCAAGTTCCTGGGAATGCGGGTCCACACCCATGCCAACCTGGGCGCTTACCTGTCCACCTTCTCCACCGCCGTGCCGACGATTTTGTACGCCACGCTGCTGGCCGGCCAATACACCTGCCCGCAAATTTATGTGGAAGTCGATTCGTGGTTTACCAATACCGCTCCGGTCGATGCCTACCGTGGCGCAGGCCGCCCCGAAGCCACTTACCTGCTGGAACGCCTGGTCAGCCGCTGCGGCTGGGAGATGGGTTTGTCGCAAGACGAAATCCGCAAGCGCAACTTCATCAACAGCTGGCCTTACCAAACGCCAGTAGCTTTGCAATACGACACCGGTGACTACCTCGGCTGCATGGTCAAAGCGCAGGATATGGCGGATGTGGCTGGTTTCCCTGGACGCAAAGCGGCCAGCGCGGCCAAAGGCTTGTTGCGCGGCATCGGCTACTCCAGCTACATCGAAGCCTGCGGCATTGCACCTAGCAATATCGCCGGAGCCCTGGGCGCCCGCGCCGGCCTGTTTGAGTGCGGCGAAATCCGCGTCCATCCCACTGGCAGCGTAACGGTGTTCACCGGCTCGCACAGCCACGGCCAAGGCCATGAAACCACGTTTGCGCAAGTGGTTGCCGCCCGTTTGGGCGTCGCAGTCGAAGCGGTCGACGTGGTGCACGGCGACACCGGTCGCGTGCCTTTTGGTATGGGAACTTATGGTTCACGCTCCATCTCAGTAGGCGGCGCTGCCATCATGAAGGCGCTGGACAAAATTGAGACCAAGGCCAAGAAAATCGCGGCCCACTTGATGGAGTCCAGCGATGCCGACGTCGAATTTGCCAACGGCGAGTTCACCGTCAAAGGCACCGACAAAAAGGTCACCTTCGGCCAAGTCGCCCTCACGGCCTATGTCCCGCATAACTACCCGCTGGATAAGTTGGAGCCAGGCCTGAACGAAACCGCGTTC
This sequence comes from Comamonadaceae bacterium, assembly GCA_947447615.1. Taxonomy (GTDB): domain Bacteria; phylum Pseudomonadota; class Gammaproteobacteria; order Burkholderiales; family Burkholderiaceae_C; genus Allorhodoferax. The sequence goes on along the minus strand of CANFJQ010000091.1, from coordinate 3,405 downwards.
TACGACCCGACTAACTTCACCTTCCCCGCAGGCACCTATATCTGCGAAGTGGAAATCGACCCCGCTACCGGCGTGACCCGCGTGGAGAAATTCACTGCAGTGGACGACTTTGGCACCATCATCAACCCGATGATCGTCGAAGGCCAGGTGCACGGTGGACTGGTGCAAGGCATTGGCCAAGCCATGATGGAAAACTGTGTGTATGACCGCGAAACCGGTCAGCTACTCACCGGCTCTTTCATGGACTACGCCATGCCTCGCGCTGACGACTTCCCCGAGTTCAAGATCGGCAATATTTGCACCCCTTGCACCCACAACCCGCTGGGCACCAAGGGCTGCGGCGAAGCCGGAGCCATCGGTTCGCCGCCGGCCGTTATCAATGCCGTGCTCGACGCGCTGCATGGTCTGGGCGTCAAAGAATTTGACATGCCCGCCACGCCCCACCGCGTTTGGGAAGCCATCCAGGCAGCCAAAGCCTAAAGCAGCAAAGGAGTTCACACATGTATGCATTCACACTAGACCGTCCTGCTTCCCTGGCTGATGCCGTAAGCGCCGCAGCTTCCGGTGGCCAAGTGCTGGCCGGCGGCCAAACCCTGCTGCCTTCCATGAAGATGCGCCTTTCCCAACCCGGCCGTTTGGTCGATTTGGGCGGCGTCAAAGAACTGTCGGGAATTGAGCCCAACGGCAATGCCGTGGTCATTGGCGCGATGACGCGCCATATGGACGTGGCCAATAGCAGCACTGTCAAGTCCATGATTCCGGCGCTTGCCGATCTGGCCTCGCACATCGGGGACCGCCAGGTCCGCGCCATGGGTACCATGGGTGGTTCGGTCGCCAATAACGACCCTTCCGCCTGCTACCCCAGCGCAGTATTGGGTTTGGGCGCCACCGTGCACACCAATAAGCGCCGCATCGAAGCAGACGACTTCTTCCAAGGCATGTTCACCACCGCGCTGGAGCCAGGCGAGTTGATCACCGCGATCAGCTTTCCCCAACCCAAATCGGCGGCCTACATGAAGTTCGTGCAAGCGGCTTCGCGTTTTGCCTTGGTGGGCGTGTTCCTGGCCCAGACCGCAGGCGGCGTGCGCGTGGCCATCACGGGCGCAAGCCAGGGCGTGTTCCGCCACAAAGGCCTGGAAGACGCGCTCAACAAGAGCTTTACCGTGGCCTCGGCCGCATCGGTACATGTGGATGCCGACGGCCTTAACGCTGACATCCATGCCAGCGCGGCCTATCGGGCCAACCTGATCAGCGTGCTGACGCAGCGGGCTGTGGCACACTGCCTGGCCTGATCGCGCCCCCGGCTCAAGGGCCGGTGCAACAAGGCCCCGTGTGCACAACGCGGGGCCATTTTTTTGAGCCAAGCTATGAACTTGTTTCCCTCCATTGACGCCCTGATCGAAGCCTTGCGCCAAGCGGGCTATTTTGCAGATAGGCGCTTGGCCACTGCCGTTTTTTTGGCGCTCAAGCTTGAACGTCCTTTGCTGCTTGAGGGTGAGCCCGGCGTTGGCAAAACCGAGCTCGCTAAGGCCCTGGCCACTGCACTGCACCGCCAAATGCTGCGCTTACAGTGCTATGACGGACTGGAACAGCGCGATGCGCTATACGAATGGAATTACGCTGCGCAATTGCTGCACATGCGCGCCGCGCAAAGCCACAGCGAAAGCGCACAAGGCGTTGCGCCTGCCGTAGACGCTATGGAGCGCGAGGTCTACCAAGACCGCTACCTGATACGCCGCCCCTTGCTGCAAGCCTTGCAAGCACCTGCCCCTGGCGCCGTGCTGCTGATCGACGAAGTAGACCGCGCCGACGAGCCCTTCGAAGCCTTTTTGCTCGAATACTTGGGTGAATACCAGGTCAGCATTCCGGAAATCGGCACGATCCGCGCCGTGGTCAAACCGGTCACCATCCTCACCAGCAACCGGACGCGCGAACTCAATGACGCCGTCAAGCGGCGCTGCCTTTACCACTGGCTGGACTACCCGGACCGCGACCGCGAACTGGCCATCATCAGCGCCCAAGTGCCAGGCGCGTCCGAAAAATTAGCGCAACAAGTGGCCGACGTGGTCACGCGCTTGCGCAACCAACCGTTTTCCAACGCGTTTCAGCGTGCGCCCGGCATTGCCGAAAGCGTGGAATGGGCCAAGGCTTTGGTAGCGTTGGACACACTGGAGCTGGACCCGGAAACCATGAGCGATACCGCGGGCATCATGTTCAAGCAACGTGAAGACGTCGCCGCACTGACGCTGGCGCTGGCGCAAGACGTACTCGCTCCACCCCCTGAAGCCGACGCCGCCGCATGACCCTGGGCGATTCGCGTACCGGCAAGCTGGCGGGCAACCTGGCCGCTTTCGGGCGCACGCTGCGCCGTGCGGGTGTGCAGGTGGACAGCGCGCGTATCGGCCTGTGTGCGCAAGCGGCGCTAGAAGTCGGCTTGGGCGATCGCCACGACCTGAGTGCCGCCATGGAATCCGTGCTCATCAGCCGCGTGCAAGACCGCGCGGTCTTTCGCGAACTCTTCGAGGCCTTTTTCCGCGACCCGAATATGGCGCACAAGCTCTTGTCGCAAATGCTGCCCAGCGCCGAAGGCAAGGCCGAACCCAGCAAGCGACGGCCCCGTGTGCGTGAAGCACTGTCACCGCCCAAAATACGCGCCCAACAAGCCAAACCCAAAACCGAAGACCAAAAAGTGGACTTTGACGCCGCCATGACGGCCAGCGACATCCACCGCCTGCGCCATGCGGATTTCAACGCCTTGTCCGCCAGCGAATACCGCCTGGTAGAGCGCCTTGCGCGCGATATCGCCCTGCCCCTGCCCCAGCATGCCAGCCGTCGCATGCGCCCGGGCGTGCATGGCAGCCAGTTGCACTGGTCTGGCGTATTGCGCAGCGCCGTGCGCTTGGGTGGCGAAACCCTGCACCTGCCCAAGCGCGAGCGCCGTCAGCAGCCTTTGCCTTTGCTGGTGCTGGTAGATGTGTCAGGCTCTATGGAGCGCTATGCGCGCTTGCTGCTGGCTTTTTTGCATGCCGCCACACGCAAGCACCCGCGCCGGGCGGTGTTTGCCTTTGGCACCCAACTCACCGAATTGAGCGGCGCCTTCAAACTGGGCGACACCGATGCGATGCTGGACCATGCCAATGCATTGATTGAAGACTTTGCTGGTGGTACGCAGTTGGGTAAGTCGCTTGCAAGCTTGCGGGAGCACCATGCGCGCAAGCTTGTAGGGCGGCGTACCATGGTGCTGATCGTGACCGATGGTTTGGATACCGGCGAGCCGCAGGAATTGGCCGAGGAACTGGCCTGGCTGAAATTGCACACGCGGCGGATTTTGTGGCTCAACCCCTTGCTGCGCTTTGACGGCTACGCGCCGCTGGCCCAGGGCGCGCAGGCGCTCAACCAGGTGGC
>CANFJQ010000090.1 GCA_947447615.1 Comamonadaceae bacterium | reverse complement strand
GGGCGCACAAAAATAAAGTCATTCTGAAAATAACTGCGGTGCAAAATTTTCGTGGTGACCGAGTTAAAAAACGTTTCGGCCAACTCGGGTTGGTGGTGGTCCACCAGCAGGCCGATGTAAAGCAGCTTCACTTGCTGCCAGACTTCCATGGGCTGCTCACCGGCCTTGAACTCGCGCTCTAGCCGGTTGGAGCATTCCAGCACGCGCAAGTCATAAAACTCGATGCGCTCGCGCTGCGCGCGCTGCTGGCCGTGCCAGTCGGCAGTTTCAAAGCGGTGTTTGGCGCGCGCGGACTCGGTGCGAAACAAGCGGTAGTGGCGGTTAAAGCCGTCCATCATCGCTTTGGCGATGTCAATGGCCAGCGGCGAGTCCAGGCGGGTGGGAAACATGGCGGTATCCGGTTAGCGCGGTGCGGCGGCGATGGCGGCAATCGCGGCGCGGTAGATCGCGGCAATATCGTCTTTGCCACCCAGATGCATTTGCAAATCTTTGAGCAAACCGTCGTGCAAGCCATAGACGCATCCATGCAAGGTCACCTCTTGATCGCGCGCCCAGGCGTCTTGCAATACCGTGCTTTGCGCTACGTTGAGCACTTGCTCCACGGCGTTGAGTTCGCACAAGATATTGGCGCGCGCCGACTCGGGCGCAGCGTCGATCAATGCTTGGTGCCGGTCGCGCACGTCCTGGATGTGGCGAAGCCAGTTGTCTGCCAGGCCAATGCGCGCGCCTTCTAGCGCCGCCTGCACGCCCGAGCAGCCGTAGTGGCCGACCAGCAAAATATCGCGTACCTTGAGGCGCTCTACGGCAAATTGGATAGTGGACAAGGCATTCAAATCCGAATGCACCACCACATTGGCCACGTTGCGGTGCACAAAAATCTCGCCCGGCGCCAGGCCAATGATCTGGTTGGCAGGCACGCGGCTGTCAGAGCAGCCGATCCACATATAGCGCGGCTTTTGCTGGGCCGTCAGGCCAGTAAAAAAGCCCGGCTGCTTGCGCTCCATTTCAGCCGCCCAAGTGCGGTTACGGGCAAATAAATCATGTAGCTGGGTCATACAAATTTTGCGGTGCGCAAGCAGGTTTAAGCAGTCTCGGAAAACAATTCACGACCAATGAGCATACGGCGAATCTCGCTGGTGCCAGCGCCGATTTCATACAGCTTGGCATCGCGCCACAAACGGCCCAGCGGGTAGTCATTGATATAACCGTTGCCGCCAAATATTTGCACGCCTTCGCCGGCCATCCAAGTGGCTTTTTCGGCGGTCCACAAAATCACGCTGGCGCAGTCTTTGCGCACGCGGCGCACATGCTCGGTGCCCAGTGAATCCAAGTTTTTTGCCACCATATACGCAAACGAGCGACCTGCTTGCAACACGGTGTACATATCGGCCACCTTGCCCTGAATTAGCTGGAACTCGCCAATGCTTTGCCCAAACTGCTTGCGCTCGTGGATATAGGGCATGACGTTGTCCATCACCGCTTGCATGATGCCCAAAGGCCCGCCGCTCAATACCGCGCGCTCATAGTCCAGGCCGCTCATCAGCACCTTGGCGCCGTTGTTGATGCCGCCCAGCACGTTGGCCAGCGGTACTTCCACGTTGTTAAACACCAGCTCGCCAGTGTGGCTGCCGCGCATGCCCAGCTTGTCCAGCTTTTGCGCCACCGAGAAACCCGGCATGCCTTTTTCAATCAAAAACGCCGTCACGCCGCGCGCGCCTAGCTCCGGGTCGGTTTTGGCATAAACCACCAAAGTGTCGGCATCCGGGCCATTGGTAATCCACATCTTGCTGCCGTTGAGCACGAAGTAACCGCCCTTGTCTTGCGCGCGCAGTTTCATGGACAGCACATCGCTGCCCGCTCCGGGCTCACTCATGGCCAGGGCGCCCACGTGTTCGCCGCTGATCAGCTTGGGCAAGTAGCGCTGACGCTGCTCGGGCGTGCCATTGCGGCGAATTTGGTTGACGCATAAATTGCTGTGCGCGCCATACGACAAACCCACCGAGGCGCTGGCGCGCGAGATTTCTTCCATGGCCACCATGTGGGCCAGATAGCCCATGGCAGCGCCACCATATTCTTCTTCCACCGTGATGCCCAACACGCCCAGATCGCCCATCTTGCCCCACAAGTCCATGGGGAACTGGTCGTCGCGGTCGATAGCGGCGGCGCGCGGCGCGATTTCGGCTTGCGCAAAAGCATGCACCGCTTCGCGCAGCGCATCCACGTCTTGGCCTAGTTGAAAGTCCAGCCCTGGTAATGTCATTTTTTTATCCCCTAAGAAAAATGGTTCACGCGCTGGCAGGCACCGTGGTCAGGGTTTGCTGCATTAGTGCACAGGGGCTGATCTGCCCTTGCGCATCGACATGCAGCACCTCTACCGCAGCCACCGTCACCCGCTTACCGGCGCGCACTACTTTACCGGTAGCGCGCAACTCGCCATCTCTAAAAGCGGCCAAAAAATTAATTTTGTATTCCACCGTGGTGACCTCAAGCCCATCTGGCGCAAGCGTGAGCGCGGCATAGCCGCCTGCGATATCTGCCAGCATGCCGGTAGCGCCGCCATGAAAGCCGCCTTGCTGCTGCGTCACTGAGTCCGAATACGGCAGGGCCAACTCCACACATCCGGGCTCGGCGCGCAGCAGGCGCACGCCCATGGCCTGCGACATGCCCTGACGCGCCAGGCTGTCGGCAATGCGCTCCCACAGCGCAGGATAGGGCGCGACCTGGGGAGCGGCATTAGCGGACATGCGCGACCTGGGCTTTGGGTTTTTTGCTTTTGGGCGCGCTGGCGGCCACTTTGCCCAGCAGGGTGCGGGCTTCGCGCTGATGCACTTTGATCTCGTCCAGGTTGGCCTGCAAATCGGCCATCTGGTCTTCGATACGGCTGCGGTGCACGTCCAGCACTTCCAAAAACTTGGTCAGCTGCATGCCGGTGTCGCGCGGGCTTTCGTAGGTGTCGATGATGTCTTTGGCCTCGGTCAGGCTCAGGCCCAGGCGTTTGGCGCGCAAGGTGAGCTTCAGGCGTGTACGGTCGCGCACGCTGTACACCCGGTTGCGCCCGCCGGGGCCGGTGCGTTCGGGCTGCAACAAGCCCAGGTCTTCGTAAAAACGAATGGCCCGGGTGGTCAGGTCAAACTCTTTCGACAGGTCGCTGATACTGAAGGTACTGCTCATAGTCGTTGGCAACAAAGGGGCGAGGTGCAAGGTACAAACCAATGCGACACAGGCGCAATGCCATGCTGTCTAGAATCGGGGTTGACGTTTACGTAAACGTCAATTATGAACTATATGCCCCCGCCATGAACGCCCTCGAATCCCACTTGCACTATCCCCTGGGCAATGCCCTACCGGCGCCTGGGGGCAGCATCGAAGTGGCGCCCGGTATTTTGTGGGTGCGCATGGTGCTGCCCTTTGCGCTAGACCATATCAACCTCTGGCTGTTGCGCGATTGCATGGAAGGTGAGAACGGCCCGGTAGAGGGCTGGAGCGTGGTGGACTGCTGCATCCACCGCGACGAAGCCAAGGTCCAATGGGAACAAATATTTAGCAATGAATTGCAAGGCTTGCCGATCCTGCGCGTGATCTGCACCCATATGCACCCGGACCACATCGGCCTGGCCCATTGGCTGTGCGAGCGTTGGAAGGTGGACTTGTGGATCAGCGCTGCCGACTACCAAGTGGCGCGCTTTGCTTGCATGGGCGCCAACGGCTTTGGCGGCGAACGTTCGGCGGCTTATTTTGCGGCCCACGGCATGAACGACGAAGGCTCGGTGGAGCAAGTGCGTGCGCGCACCAACTACTTTCCCAACCTGGTGTCCTCCATCCCTGACAGCTACCACCGCCTGATGGACGGCACGCTGCTGGACATCGGCGGGCGCAGCTGGCGCTGTATCAGCGGCTACGGCCACGCGCCTGAACATATTGCGCTGTACTGCGATGACTTGCAGGTGCTGATCGGCGGCGACATGATGCTGCCGCGTATTTCCACCAACGTCAGCGTCTACGAGCAAGAGCCCGAGGCCGATGCGCTCAAGCTGTTTTTGGACTCGATCGACAAGTTCAAACCCCTGCCGGTGGATACCTTGACGCTACCGGCGCATGGCAAGCCTTTTACTGGATTGCATGTGCGCATCGAGCAATTGCACGCCCACCACCGCGATCGCTTGGCTGAAGTGATGCAAGCCTGCGCCGCCGGGCCACAAAGCGCGCGCGATGTGGTGCCTGTGCTGTTCACCCGGGCGCTAGATTTGCATCAAATGACCTTTGCCATGGGCGAGGCGGTAGCCCATTTGCATATGCTGTGGTTCCAGAAAAAACTGCGCCGCAGCCTGGGTGCCGATGGCGTCTACCGCTTTAGCTTGCCTGCCTAAGGCGCTGCTTACCAAAGCGGCGCAGTCGGGTCTTTGAGCTTTTTGCGCCGCTGCGGGTAGTCGGGCATCACGCTACCCACGGTTTGCCAAAAGCGCGGGCTGTGGTTCATCACCCGCAAATGGCTCAGCTCATGCGCCACCACATAGTCGATCACCGGCAATTCAAAATGCATTAAGCGCCAGTTCAAGCGGATAGAGCCGTCGCTTTTAGCGCTGCCCCAGCGCTTGTCGGCATTGCTCAGCGACAAGCGCGTCCAGCGCACTTGCAATTGCGGCGCGAAGTGATTGAGCCGCTCTTCAAACAAGGCCTTGGCCTGGCGCATCAGCCAAGCTTGCGTGGCATCGCGGATTTGCGCAGCGCTGGCGTCCACAGGCAGCGCAATGCGCAACTCGCGCAGCAGCGGTCCGTCTTGATCACTATGCGCCTCTGCCAAGGCCGCGCCCACTGCGCTAAAACCATGCGAGGGGTCCAGGCGCAAGCGCAGCAAGCCGCCAAGATATGGAAACACCGCGCCATCACACCAGTCGATACGGGTTTGCAGTAATTGCGTATGCCGTTCGCGGCTTTCGTGCAATTTGCGCACGATCCACTCGGCGCGCGCTTGTAAAACCTGGTCAATTTCCGGTAGCGAGGTCCAGCGCGGCGCCCGCACGCTTAAACCATCGGGCCCTATGCTCATGCCAATACTGCTGCGGCGCGCACGCACCAGCGAAAACGCCACCTGCACGCCTTGCAAACGCAAGCTGCGCGTGGCTTGGGGATGGGTAAAGCCCGTCTCCGTTGTCAATAGGGGCGCCGGGGCGCTATGGCTGATTGCGCTGGAGCCAATTGCTTTGGGGGCTACTGCTTTGGGTCTTAGTGCCTTGGGCGTATCGGGTGTTGCAGCGCGGCGTGGTAAGCGGGCGGGCAGCTTTGGCGCCGCAGTTTTTGCCGGTGGCGCAGTGCCCAGCGATTCAAACAAATTCAGGGTGTAACGCAGCAGGGGATGCATGGCCTGGGTGCTCTGGGCCGCTAGGCTTGGGGCGGGTAAGCGTCCGGGTCTAGCCGGCGCATTTCGGCTTCAATCCAGGCCTCTACTTCGCGCATCATTTCATCCGGGCTGCGGCCTGTGCTATCTATCGCCGGGCCTATGGATACGTCCACTAAGCCGGGGTATTTGACAAAGGCTTTGCGCGGCCAAACGCGAGCCGAATTAACGGCGATGGGAAACACCGGCGCACCCGTTTCGATCGCTAGGCGAGTACCCCCCGATTTGTACACGCCCTTCTCGCCGCGCGGTATGCGCGTACCTTCGGGAAACATAATGATCCAAACTCCCCGAGCCAGCAATTCTTGGCCTTGCGACACCACTTTGTTAAAGGCCTGCGAGCGCTGGCTGCGGTCGATGTGGATCATGTCCAAACGGCTCATCGCCCAGCCGAAAAACGGTACATAGAGCAACTCTTTTTTGAACACAAAAGCCAGCGGGTGCGGCATCAGCGATGGCAACAAAAAAGTCTCTAAGGTGGACTGGTGTTTGACCAGCAACACAGCGGCACTGTTTTCGCCAGTGGGCAAATGTTCCCAGCCGCTGACGCGCACCCGAATGCCCAAAATAACACGCGCACCGGCAATGGCCGTGCGCAACCAGGCGCGTGCCATGGCCCATAGCGGATTGCCCCGGATAAAAATCGAGGCGCCCAAAATCGCAAACGCAAAAGGGACGACGGTCAGCATCATCCACAGCATGTGCAAGACCGAGCGGATGAAAGACATAAATGGGGTACGCAAATGAAAGGGGCGCTAGCTGCGCGCCACCAGGTAGTCCGCAAACGCGGACAGGTCTGCGTGCACCATGGTTTGCGGCGGAAAGTCGGCTGGCAGTGGCTGGCCGCGCCAGAGCGCGCCTTTACCGGTTTGCACCACATGCGGCGTGCAGCCTGCGCCTATGGCGGCAACCATGTCACGCGCCGTGTCGCCTACCGCGGGCATGGTGGCTAAACCCATGCCGTAGCGCTCGGAAATTTGCTCAAACAAACCCGAGGCGGGTTTGCGGCAATGACAGTTTTCAGCAGGACTGTGCGGGCAATAAAACACCGCGTCGATGCGTCCGCCCACGGCAGCGAGCATGCTGTGCATTTTGGTGTGCATGGCGTTGAGTGCCGCCACATCAAACAGCCCGCGCCCCAGGCCCGACTGGTTGCTGGCCACCACCACATGCCAGCCGGCGTGGTTGATACGCGCAATCGCCTCGAGCGCGCCGGGCAGCGGTATCCATTCGTCGGCGGACTTGATGTAGTCGTCGCTGTCCTCGTTGATCGTGCCGTCGCGGTCAAGGATGCAAAGTTTCATGGTGCTAAAAAGAATTTAAGCGGCCAGCTTGGACAAATCAGCCACGCGGTTCATGGCGCTGTGCAATTGCTGCAAAAGCGCCAGCCGGTTGGCCTTGAGCGCCGGGTCGTCGGCATTGACCATGACACCATCAAAAAACGCATCCACTGGGGCACGTAGTGCGGCCAGGGCCTGCAGGCTGGCGGTGTAGTCCTTGGCGCCGTACAAAGCATCCGCCTGCGGGACGATGCTTTGCATAGCGGCAAACAGGGCCTGCTCGGCGGCTTCATGCAACAAGGCGGCATTCACCTGGCCTTGCGCGGCGTCAGATTTTTTCAGGATGTTGCCAATGCGTTTGTTCGCCGCCGCCAGCGCGGCGCTTTCGGGCAGGGCGGAAAAGGCACGCACGGCCGCCAACTGCTTGGGTACTTCGGCCAGCAGTTGCGGGCGTAAAGCCAGCACCGCTTCTATCTCTTGCGCGCTATAGCCTTGTTCGCGCAATGCGCCTGAGAGGCGGTCGTAAATGAAATTCGCCAAAGCTGCGTTGGCATCTTGCAAGCCAGTGTGCAAGGAAGCGTATGCGGTGGCAGCGTCGTGTAGCAGCGCTTCTAGCGCAAGTGGTTGCGCGCTTTCCATCAACATCCGAATCACGCCTAGCGCATGGCGGCGCAGCGCGAAGGGGTCTTTGTCGCCGGTGGGCAAATTGCCGATGCCAAACATACCGACCAAGGTTTCTAATTTATCAGCCAAAGCGACGACCAGCGCTATCTGACTGCGCGGTAATTCGTCACCCGCAAACCGCGGCTTGTAGTGGTCTTCAATCGCAATCGCCGCGGCTTCGCCCAAGCCATCGTGGCGGGCATAGTAACCACCCATAGTGCCTTGCAGCTCGGGGAATTCGCCCACCATATCGGTTAACAAATCTGCCTTTGCCAAGCGCGCTGCAGTTTGCACATGTGAGGATAGGCTGGCATCCATATGGAGCGCCTGGCTGATGGTTAGCGCAATCGCACACACCCGCTCCATACGCTCGCCCTGCGTACCCAATTGGTTGTGGTAGACCACTTTGGACAAACCTTCAACACGCGACTCTAAGCTGCGCTTGCGATCCTGGTCGAAAAAGAATTTGGCGTCTGCCAGTCGCGGGCGCACCACGCGTTCATTGCCGCCGATCACAAAGCTGGGGTCTTGCGGGTTGATATTGCTAACGATTAAAAACTGGTTGCTCAGCTTGCCATCGGCATCGAGTAGCGGGAAGTATTTTTGATTCGCCTTCATGGTCAGAATCAAACACTCTTGGGGCACTTGCAAAAACACTTCGTCAAAGTTGCAGACCATTACGGTGGGGCGCTCCACCAGCGCGGTCACTTCTTGCACTAGCGCGTTCTCCAGCAAAACTTCTTCCGCTACTGCGTCGGTCAGCAAGGTAGGCTCTATTTCCAAACGGCGGCCCAGGCGTTTGGCAGCGCTGCGCAGTGCTTGCACCATGGCGCGGCTGCGTTCGTCAAAGCTGGCAATCACCGCACCATCGCGCGCCAGGGTGGTAGCGTAGTCATCGGCATGGGCTATCACCACGGGCGACAACGCTGCTTCAAAACGGTGGCCTTGGGTGCTGTTACCCGCCTGCAAGCCCAGTGCCTGCACCGGCACCACCGCGCTACCGTGCAGAGCCAGCAAACCATGCGCCGGGCGCACAAAGCTGACGGTGCTCCAGCCGGGCAATTCGCAATCGCGCTCCAGCTGGTAGCTCATTACTTTGGGAATAGGCAGTTTGGCAATCGCATCGAGCAAGGCTTTTTGTAAACCTTCAGCCAAGCTGGCACCGCGCACCGTACTGTCAAAGTACAAAGCCTCGGCTTTGCCGTCCATGCGTTTTTGCAAACCGGCGATAGCCTCAGGCCCCGCGCCCAGGGCTTGCAGTTTTTTCAGCAGGGCCGGTGTGGCTTGGCCGCTGGCGTCTAAGCCCACGGCCACGGGCATCAGTTTTTGCGATACCGCTTTGTCAGGCGCTTGCGCGCTAACCCCGGCCACATGCACCGCCAAGCGGCGGGGTGATGCGTAATCCGTGACCGCTGCATCCGCCGCCGCCAGTCCTTGCGCTTTCAGGCTGTCGGCCAGCACGGTGGCAAAAGCCAGCCCCAGCTTTTTCAAAGCCTTGGGCGGCAGTTCTTCGACAAAGAGTTCGACCAGCAGGTTGTGCGTATTCATGCTCATGCCACCTTCTTTGCCATTTGCGCAATCCATGCGGGCGGGGCCATCGGAAAGCCCAATCGTTCGCGGCTCTCGTAGTAGCACTGCGCCACGCCCCGCGCCAGATTGCGGATGCGGCCCATATAAGCAGCGCGCTCGGTCACGCTGATGGCTCCGCGTGCGTCCAGCAAATTAAAAGTATGCGCCGCTTTGAGCACTTGCTCATACGCCGGTAGGGCCAGGGGCACGTTGATCAAATGCTTGGCTTGTTTTTCATGCGCGGAAAAGGCGGTGAATAAAAAGTCGGTGTCGCTATGTTCGAAGTTGTAGGTGGACTGTTCCACTTCGTTTTGCTTGTACACATCGCCATACGACATATCGGCGGTCCATTGCAAGTTATAGACGTTGTCCACGCCTTGCAAGTACATGGCCAGGCGCTCCAGGCCATAGGTAATTTCGCCGGTGACGGGCTTGCAGTCGATGCCGCCGACTTGCTGGAAATAGGTGAACTGCGTCACCTCCATGCCATTGAGCCACACTTCCCAGCCCAAGCCCCAGGCGCCTAGGGTCGGGTTTTCCCAATCATCTTCGACAAAGCGGATATCGTTTTGCTTCAGGTCAAAGCCCAGCGCCTGTAGTGAACCGAGGTACAAGTCCAGAATATTGGCCGGGGCCGGTTTCATGACGACCTGGTACTGGTAATAGTGTTGCAAGCGGTTGGGGTTTTCGCCGTAGCGCCCGTCTTTGGGGCGGCGGCTGGGTTGCACATAAGCGGCTTTCCAAGGCTCGGGGCCGATGGCGCGTAAAAAGGTGGCGGTGTGCGAGGTACCGGCGCCCACTTCCATGTCGTAGGGTTGCAAGAGCGCACAGCCTTGCTGGTCCCAATAGGACTGCAAGGTCAAAATAATTTGCTGGAATGTCAACATGGAGTGGCTGGGCGCAGCACTGGCGCCGTCGTTCAGGATGCTTACAAGGGCTTGTAGCGTAAGCGCTCAATTTTACGGGCCATTGCCTGGACTACCCAAGGCTTATGCAATTGCAGTTGCAAAAGCCGACATATTCCTTTTGCGTCGACGGCTCACGCAGCCTGTACCGTGACCCGAAACGCGCACATGCGCTTTGGAGGTTTGCACGACGCGCACCTGGCGGCGCAGGCCTTGACACTTCAGTCTTGGCGCCTGCGCGACCATGCCGCCCAGGACAAGGCTGCCAAACCCGCCAGCCACAGCGGCCACAAACCCCAGCGCGCGGCCCACCAGGCAAACGGCGTCAGGCCCGTGCGGCCTTGCACTTTTCCTTGTAAGACACCGGCAGGGCCATAAGGCAATTGCGCTTGCACCGCGCCGGTGTGCGCAACGATGGCGGTGGCGCCGGTATTGGTAGCGCGCAGCACCGGCAAGCCAAATTCCAAAGCCCGCATGCGCGCGATGCTTAAGTGCTGATCGATTGCCAAACCATCGCCAAACCAAGCCAGATTGCTGACATTGACCAGCGCCGTGGGCGCGGTGCTTGGGTCGGTAAAACGGGTGGCCAGCTCTTCGCCAAACAAATCTTCATAGCAAATATGCACCGCCAAGCGTTGGCCTGGCATGACAAACGAGGCCTGGCCCAAGGGGCCGCGGTTGAAGTCCCCCAAGGGGATGTGCATCAAGTTGGTAAACCAGCGGAACAAAGGCGGGATAAATTCTCCAAAAGGCACCAAATGGTGTTTGTCGTAGCGCTGAATTTGCGCTTGGCTGGGCATGAAGCCGATCACCGAGTTGGTGTAGCCGTTTTGGCTATCGCCCAGCGGAATTCCGAATATGGCCGCATGGCCTTGGCTGCGCAAACCGCTGCTCAGCCGATCCCAATAGCCCTCGGGCAATTCTTGGGGCAGCAAAGGCACCGCCGTTTCGGGGGCGACGACCACATCGCTGCTGACACTGAGCAACTGCGCTTCATACCATTGCAAGGCCTGCGGCACGCCGCTGGACTGCTCAAATTTTTCGTCTTGCGCGATGCCGGCTTGCAAGAGCGTGACGCTAAAAGTGCCTGCATCACGCGTCCACTGGTTCCAAGCCGCCGGAAGCAAAAAGGGCGCGATCAGTAGCGTCAAGGCCGTCAGCAAAGCCGCCGTACCCGAAGGGCAGACACCACCGGGCGCGCGTCGGCCCATGGCGCGCATGCGTGCCTGCGCTACTGCCATGCCGATAAAAGCAGCCACCGCGCCAATGCCATACGCGCCCAGCAAGGGAGCAAAGAAAGACAAGGGGCCATCCACATGCGCATAACCGCCCGCGCCCCAGCCAAAGCCGGTAAGCCAGGTGCCGCGCGCCAGCTCGGCCATCATCCACAACAAGCCAAACAGCAGCGCGCCTGAAAAAGCACCGCGCCGCGCCAAGCGCCACCACAGGCCACCGGCCAGTGCAAAGTACACCGCTAGCAAGCCCGCCAGCAGCCACTCAGCCAGCGCCGCTAGGGGCGCGGGCATGCCGCCATAGGTGTGCATAGCAGTAAACAGCCAGCCAAAGGTGCAGCCTAAATAAACCGTGGTGAAAACCCAGGCGCGCCATGCGGCTTGGCGTGCCGAACTGGCACCCAACAAAGCGCCGGCCAAAAGGGCCATCGACAGCAATTGCAGCGCCCATTGCGGCTGGCCGTAGTCCAGCAAAAAACGAAAAGGCCAAGCCACGCCAGCTGCGTGCAGCACGCCTGCCAGCAAAGGCATAAGCAGCTGCGCAGACGGGCGCATCACGGGGCGGGCGGGGCGACCAGGGGTGACACTTTGAACCAACGCACCGCACCGCCGCGTGTGTGCAGCACCACAAACTGCAAGCCCAGCATAGTGTGGCGCTCGCCGCGCTGGGGCACATGGCCCATCTCGTGGGCCACCAGTCCGCCTATGGTGTCAAAGTCGTCGGCGTCTTCGCGCGCCAGCAGGTCCACGCCAAAGGCGCTGCTCACGCGCTCCAGCGTCGCGTCGCCGTTTACGCGGAAGCTGCGGTCGGGCAGCGCGAACACATCGCCCTCGTCGTCGTCGATATCGAATTCATCCTCGATCTCGCCAACGATTTGCTCCAGCACGTCCTCGATGGTGATCAAGCCTGCCACACGCCCAAACTCGTCGATCACGATGGCCAGGTGGTTGCGGTTGCCTTTGAAGTCGCGCAGCAAATCGTTCAGGCCCTT
>CANFJQ010000089.1 GCA_947447615.1 Comamonadaceae bacterium | reverse complement strand
TGGTCGAAATAGCCTTGCGCTTGGGCATACGCGGCGCGGCGCTGCGACTCCATCGCGTAGGTATCCAAGTCAGTGCGGCTAAAGCCCTCCATGGTGGCGATCAGGTCAGCGCCAATACCCTGGGGCACAAAAGCGGTTTGCATATTGGTTTCGGGGTCTTGCGCCCAAGCGCCGCCGTCTGAACCAATCGGCACGCGGCTCATGCTTTCCACGCCACCGGCCACCACCAGGTCTTCCCAACCCGAACGCACTTTTTGCGCCGCCATGTTTACCGCCTCCAGGCCCGATGCACAAAAGCGGTTGATCTGCACCCCGGCGCATTGAAAATCCCAACCGGCCTTGAGCGCGGCCACCTTGGCGATGACGCTGCCTTGCTCACCCACGGGCGAGACCACGCCCATCACCACATCGTCCACCATGGCGGTATCAAACTGGTGGCGCTTTTGCAGGTCGCTGAGTAAACCTGACAGCAGGTTGATAGGCTTGACTTCGTGCAGGCTGCCGTCTTTTTTGCCCTTGCCGCGGGGGGTGCGGACGGCGTCAAACACATAGGCTTCGGTCATGGTCGGTCTCCTGTGGAATAGGGCGGGAAAGCCCGTTGGCTAATGGGGGCCGCTCAGCGCGCGCACGGGCCAGCGATATCTGCGCTGGAGTATATTGTTCTGAAAACGGCAAGCGTAGGCCAGCGCCCGCCTTGTATGTCCCTTGCATGACTAGTGAGAAAACCCGCACCATGATCGAACGCACACTCTATTCCCCGGACCACGAAGCCTTTCGCGATAGCTTTAGGCGCTTTATTGACAAGGAAATCGCCCCTTTCCATGCCGATTGGGAAGAACAGGGCTATGTGGACCGCGCGGTGTGGAACAAGGCCGGTGACAACGGCTTTTTGTGCATGTCCATGCCCGAGGCCTATGGCGGATCGGGTGCGGACCGCTTGTATTCGGTCATCCAGATGGAAGAGCTGGGCCGGGCCGGGTTTTCAGGCATAGGCTACAGCCTGCATAACGAAATAGTGGCGCCTTATATCGAACGCTACGGCACCGAGGCGCAAAAAGCCAAGTTCCTGCCCGCCATGGCCAGCGGCGCCATGATTGGCGCTATCGCCATGAGCGAGCCCGCTGCCGGTTCAGACTTGCAAGGCATCAAAACGACGGCCCTCAAACAAGCCGATGGCAGCTACATCCTGAACGGCAGCAAAACTTTTATCACCAACGGTTGGCATGCAGACATGGTGATTGTGGTCGCCAAGACCAACCCCGCGGCCGGCGCCAAGGGCACCAGTTTGCTGCTGGTAGAGCGCGGCATGCCCGGTTTTTCGGTGGGCAAGCGCCTGAAAAAAATGGGTATGAAGGCGCAAGACACGTCGGAATTGTTTTTTGACCAAGTGCACGTGCCCGCTGAGAACCTGTTGGGTGGCGACGCGCTGGAAAACAAAGGCTTTATCTGCCTGATGGAGCAACTGCCCTGGGAGCGCCTGCAAATCGCCATTAGCGCCGTGGCCGCAGCCCAAGCGGCCATCGACTGGACGGTGGACTATGTGAAAGAGCGCAAAGTATTCGGCCAGACCGTAGGCAGTTTTCAGAATACGCGCTTTACCCTGGCCGAGCTGCAAACCCAGGTGCAAATTGCCGCCGTGTTTGTGGACAAATGCACCGAGCTTTTGCTGCAAGACAAGCTAGACACCGCGACGGCCAGCATGGCCAAGTACTGGTGCTCGGACATGCAATGCAAAGTGATGGACGAATGTGTGCAACTCTTTGGTGGCTACGGCTACATGTGGGAATACCCCATCACCCGCGCCTACGCCGACGCCCGCGTGCAGCGCATTTACGGCGGCACCAATGAGATCATGAAGGAAGTGATTACGCGGGCTATGGGCTTGGGCGGGAAGTAGGGGTTTGGCGATGCAGTAGGGGCAATAGCCTGGACCTTTCCCTCAGCAATTTCAAATCAAGGTGGTATCGGCCTCGGATAAGGCTTAGCAAAGTTAAAGGCTTGTGCACTGGGTCCGTGCTTCCTTATGTATTCCAGTTTTTTTTGGGCTTCTTCGGTGCTTGGAATGTGGCCCGCCGGAATCCACCAGAGCACTTGGTGTGACTCGCCCATTTTGTTGAACCAGGCCTCGCGATCTTTGATCAACTCGACGTGGAGAGACTTGTAAACGTAGTGCTTTAACGATTCCAGGTCGGCCCAAACGCTCATATTGATCAGGAGCAAAGGATCATCAAACACGCGGATCGCGGTTGCACTTCCGCTATCTTCCTTGAGACGCCATATAAATCCGTCGGCACCGTCGGCGAAGGCGTTGATCTGGTCCAGACCCGATACGAAGCCCCGCATCACTTCCGACTCCATATCGGCTTTCGCCTGGGCAACGTTGACCTGCGCGATGTGAAAAGCAGACAATTGAATTTTCTTTCCAAAAGCCCAAAAATGCCACGCCAGGGTGTGCTTGGCACAGGTTCAAAGTCCAGTCATCGCACGGTACTGCGCACTTGCTTGTCGTAGACGTTTACTCGGCGCGGGTGGTTTGAGTAGAGCGTTAACGAACCGAAGTTGTTCTTCGCGCGTCAGGCGCAGGTTTTCATGCTCGTTAATGATGCGCTGCGCCGACTTTTGGGCACTTTCGACTACAAACTCGCTAAGGGTTCGCGTCAAAAGCAGGGCAGCTTGCTGAAACAGCGTTTTTTGTTCATGGCTGATGCGCGCCTCCAGGCGGGCACCGCGCATTTTTTAAGCAGTAAGGGGGACGATTTTGACCAAGGCGGCATACAAATCACTACTGGTCAATGGCTTGTGCAATAAGGGAATGCCACTGTTGTGGGCGTCGCGAAGTTGAGAGGGTGATGTTTCGCCCGTGATGATGATGGCTGGAACCTCGACGCCGACGAGAGTGCGAATCTCGGCAATGAGTTGCGCACCCGTAGCCTGTTCGCGTAAGCGGTAGTCGCTGATGATCAAGCCTGGCATTCCTTTGGCGGCATGTTCACGCATTTCTGCCATTGTGCGCGAAGCGGCTACCGTGCATCCCCAACTTTGAAGTATGGCGCTGGTGCTGGTGAGCACCGCATCATCGTCATCTATTAAAAGCACATAAACGCCTTGTAGTACCTTCGTGGCGTTCGGCCTGACCGTATCGGCGTAGGGGTGGTCTTCCATTATTTCTGCCCTTGCCAGAGGCAAACATAATTGGAATACGCTGCCTCGCCCCAACGCGGATCGCAATTGCAAAGCATGGCCCAGTGCATTGGCAAATCCGCGCACAATCGCTAAACCTAGGCCCAAACCTTTTTTTCGGTCGCGTTCTGGGTTGCCTAATTGGTAAAACTCGTCAAATATCTTGGCCTGGTGGTCTGCACCTATGCCAATGCCGGTGTCCCACACTTGCAGCAACACGGTGTGTCCGCGTTTGCGCAGCGCCACCAACACGCCGCCCTTTTCGGTGTAACGAATAGCGTTAAAAACCAGGTTACGGAGCATCTGCTCCAGCAGCATGGGGTCTGAGGCAATGCGTATCGCTTTCCCGCTTGAATGGTAGCGCAAGCCTTTGGCTTGGGCCTGTGGGGCGAATTCGCGTTCTATCTTTACCAGCAGGCTTTGGATATCGATTGACTGCATGCGTACCTGCACCACGCCAGCATCAATGCGTGAAAAATCGAGCAATGTATTGAGCATGTCGGATGTAGCTTCCCCGACAGCGCGGATATGGCCCATCAATTCCCGTTGCCGGCTGGTCAAGCGGGTTTGCAACATAAGATCTATAAATAGTCCTTGCGCGTAGATGGGTTGTCGCAAATCATGGCTTGCTGCCGCCAAAAAAGTGGATTTTGCTGCATTCGCTTGCTCAGCTTCCTTGCGGGCAATTTCTGTTTGGGTTAATAGTTCTGCGTTGTCAAACCGTAAAGTAATAGCTGTTAACGCGTCGCGCGAACCATCGCGTGTTCGGGCAATAAGTACGCAAAGGTATAAGACTGTAATGGCACTGAGCGCCACATAGGTCGTTCCCCCAAGAAGCAAAAGTTTAAATACGGTAAGCCCCACTACGGGAATCGAAAATGCGATGAATGCGGTCAGAAGGGGGGCCATTAAACCCACTGCGCCGCCCAAAAGTCCGGACAATAATGCAATTACTATCACGTCGCCCGTCTGATCGGAGGTGCCAAGGGTTCCGAAGGCAAACAGTCCCCAGGAAATGCCGCCGACACTAATTGAAAAAAATAGGCTGCATGCGAGTGATCTGGCATGTTTCAATTCCAGTCCGCGCGCCAATTGACGGCGTGCATTGAAAAGGGAATACAAATTTGTGGCCAACAAAAAAATGGTTAGGGCAATTACATTACCTTTGTTTATAGGATTCATGACCACCCAAGCAACAAAAGCTATAGCGGGAAAAACCTGAATAATCGTTTGTGTCATGCCGGAGTAGATCATGCGCAATTGCTCCAGTAAAACGCGATCCTCGGGCAAGGTCCACCAGCCATTGCCACCCATCCGTCCGAGTCGATAAAGTACCCACTTAGCCATAAACAGCCTGATCAGTTATTGCGCCAGCCCGGAAAACGCTTGTCAAGCTGCGTAACCGCCAAGACAACTTGGGTGCGATTTTCAACTTTCAGCGCTCCCATGATGGAAGTCACATGCGCTTTTACCGTTTGCAGGCTGATATCTAGTTTTTTGGCAATCAATTTGTTGGGAAGGCCTGCAAATAACAAGTTAAGCACCGTCAATTGTCGCGCTGTGAGCTTTACTAAGCGCGGATTTATAAGGTAATTTCCGGTCGAATTGCGACGCATGCCCGCAGCATTGGGTGGTAGATAAGTTCCACCACGCAAAATTATTTGTATTGCTGCTATAAAAAGTTTTGGATCTTCATTTTTTGATATGAACCCCTGTGCGCCAAGCGCGACGGCGTGCATGGCATGTTCTGCTGCATCCGCGCCGGAAATCAATGCAATTTTCAAGTCCGACTTGCTCCGCCTTAATTTCTCCAAGTTGTCATAGGGATTATTAGCTGAGTCGGTAGCTAGAAAGAGGTCCAGAATCAATAATTCAAAATCACATTGATTGAGTGCCTCTAAAGCTGCACCCAATGACTCGGCGGCAGTGATGTTGCAGTTCGGTAAATCCGCTGCGATGGTCTGTTGCAAAGCGAGCAGCATGAGTGGGTGATCGTCGACGATGAGAATATTCATTTTTCTATTTTCATTAGCACCAAAATACTGAATCCATTCCGGCAATGGGTGAAAAAAAGTAGCTCGTCTAAGCGATTCGATTATTTGCAATATTTTCCGTGCCAAGCATCCGTAAGCCCTTGGATGCTAATCAATTTCGTATGCTTTGCGCCCCTACCTAAGTAGGGGGACTTCAGTTCAATGGCAAAGCTTATTTCCTTCTTTGACAATGCGAGCCATATATTACCAAGGAGGCATATATAAAAAAATTTAAAATCTTAGTTATTTTAGGATTGTTTATTGAAATTGCATTTTCCGGTGTTCTGATGATTCCCAATCGGCAGGCTTCTTCTGGGAAATCCTCGCTTATCAGTGCGCAACCCGATGCCTGTGGTGGTTCCGGCGAGTGGTACATCTGTGCCCCCTGAAATAGGAGCAATCGATGCACAAGCTTGCACCCGCCACTACCGCCCAGCAAGCCCGCAAAACACGCGGATTTGTATCTCTTTTGAAGTCAGGTTTGCGGCGCGGACATCGACTGAAATTCCTCGCTGTCTCCATAGCCGTATGGTTTACGTTTGGAAATTTGACGGCTTTGGCCGCGTCGGCGGAGACGCTGAACCACCGCCAGATTTTTGCCTATGCAACGGAGCTCTACCGGAAAGGGGATTTTTCTGCGGCCTACGGCCGCTTCAGATGGCTTGCCAATGGCGGCGACAAGGCCGCTGCACGTATTGCGCTATTTATGGTCGCCAATGGTGAAACTTTGTATGGAAGCGGATGGAGCAGCACGCCCTCGGAATATGCCCAATGGCTACTCCTGGTGCAAAGCCCTGAAGCCGATACCTATTTCGTGCGTGGCGACTAGGGCAGCATTCGAAACCCTACCTACATTCGGAATCGCCCTTGGCACCCCCCCTTTTTTCGGTACAGGTAATTGGACTGCTTTTTGCTGCAGGCTGCTTCTCTGGGGTGCTCAGTGGGCTCTTGGGTTTGGGTGGTATGAGTGTTTACATACCGGTTTTGCTGTGGATTTTTCAACCCCTTTACCTCCGGCATCAAGACCTGAACGGTGCCGTATTGGCCAATGCATTTTTCGTAGTGGTATTGGTTAGCCTGGTGAGTTCGGTAGCCCATCATCGACAAAGCTCTATTCAGTATGCCAAGGTCCCACCCCTGGCGATGGGCGCTGCTATGGGCGCTGTGGCTGGATTTGTACTTTCCCAGCAGCTAGGGCTGCTTGCATTTATGGACGTCCTATTTGGAGCCTATTTGCTCGTGTTGGCTGGTGTTTCCTGGTTTCAACCTCTTAACGGCGCGAGCGGCTACGGCTCCAACGCACGGTTTCTAGGGGTTGGATTCCTTAGCGGGGCCTTGGGGGGCTTTGTAGGTTTTAACGGCAACACTGTCTCTATTCCCTTACTGCGCAAGTGTGGGTTGAGCTTGAGGCATTCCATGGCTACTGGCAATTTGGCGGGCTTGGTTGTTTCCATGGTGCTGCTTTATCTCGTGGTCAGCAAGATTGGATTACCGCAAATTTCTCCCCCGGTGTGCGCCGCCTTGGCTTTAGGTGGATGTTTGGGTAGCCCCTTAGGCGCCCGAATTAACTCGCGCATTACGCAAAGTCGACTCAACCTTGGCTTCAGTCTTGCCTGCATAGGTGCCGGTTTGACGATTATTGCAATGACAGTTCAATGATGTTATTCAAGCCAGCGGATCATCCGGTCATGCCTTTCGCCATGCCCTGCCGGCATAGTTGCTCAAGAATTTATTTCCCCACCTGCACCATCTTCATCGCCGACGCGATCAAAGCCGACACTTCGCTCATATTGCTAGGCACGATCAACGTGGTAGTCGCGTCGGTGGCTATACGGGAATACGCATCCACCGCACGCTCGGCAACTTTGAGTTGCACGGCTTGTTCGCCTCCGGGTTGGCGGATGGCAGCGGCGATGCGTTCGATGGCTTCGGCGGTGGCATTGGCCACGGCGGTGATGGAGGCGGCTTCGCCGGCGGCCTTGTTGATGACGGCTTGCTTCTCGCCTTCCGAGCGGGCGATAAAGGCTTCGCGCTCGCCGGTGGCAATGTTGATCTGTTCTTGGCGCCGGCCTTCGGAGGCGGCGATCAGGGCGCGTTTTTCGCGCTCGGCGGTAATTTGTTGCTGCATGGCGTGCAGGATTTCTTTGGGCGGCGTCAGGTCTTTGATCTCGTAGCGCAGCACTTTGACGCCCCAGTTCAGCGCCGCTTCGTCAATCGCTGCCACCACTTGGGCGTTGATCAGGTCGCGTTCTTCAAATGTTTTGTCCAGTTCCAGCTTGCCGATGACCGAGCGCAGCGAGGTCTGCGCCAACTGCGAAATCGCCACCAAATAATTCGACGAGCCATAGCTGGCGCGCATGGCGTCTGTCACCTGAAAGTAGAGGATGCCGTCCACTTGCAATTGGGTGTTGTCGCGCGTGATGCAGACCTGGCTGGCGATGTCCAGCGGTATCTCTTTAAGCACATGTTTGTAGGCTACCCGGTCGATAAACGGCACCAAAAAATTGAGTCCTGGGGTCAGCGTGCCCTGGTACTTTCCCAAGCGCTCGATGACCCAGGCATGCTGCTGGGGCACCACTTTGACCGATTGGGTGATAAAGATAACGGCGATAACCAGTAGGACGATTGCGATTTCCATAATGTTCTTCCCTTACGTTTTTTCAAGCACGAGGCGGCTGCCTTGGACTTCCACGACACGGTGTTCACCCGACTCGGGTGCGAGCCCGGGCCGGTGCAGGGCGGTCCAATTGGCGCCTCGGTAGTGCACCTGTGTGCTGCCGTCCGAGGCCCATGCCTCCACAGTAACGAGTGCGCCGATGTCCAGATTCACATTGGGGTTGGACTGGGCTTCGAGCTCGGCACCACGCCCCTGCTTCATGCGGCGCCACAGCAGCACCGCAGCGCCACCGACGCCCGCAGCGACGAGCAGTTGCACCGTGAGTGGGCTGCCCGCTTGGGCCGATATCGCCCCGGCGGCCATTCCCAGGGACAGCATGAGCAGGTAAAAACTGCCGATTAAGAGCTCGGCGGCCACCGTGATGCCAGCCAAAACCCACCAAATTGTTGACGGCTCCATGGGAAATTCCTTCAATTTAGATGCTTTTGTCTTTTGTATTGTGCGCCCGGCGGGGTGGATTGCAAGCTGGGCGACGCAATAAATCCTTACACTTGCGCCTCTTTTTGACTTATGGCCTGCGCCGGAGCCCTGTAATGAAGTTTCGCTTTCCCATCATCATCATCGATGAAGACTTTCGGTCGGAAAACACCTCCGGCCTGGGCATCCGAGCCCTCGCCCAAGCGATAGAAACCGAGGGCTTTGAGGTGCTGGGCGTGACCAGCTACGGCGATCTGAGCCAGTTTGCCCAGCAGCAAAGCCGGGCCAGCGCCTTTATTTTGTCGATTGACGACGAAGAATTCACCCCCGGCCCGGACCTGGACCCTGCGGTGCTGAATCTGCGCAACTTTATTGAAGAGGTGCGTCGCAAAAATCTGGATGTGCCGATTTACGTGTATGGCGAGACCAAAACCAGCCGCCACATCCCCAATGACATCTTGCGCGAGCTGCACGGCTTTATCCATATGTTTGAGGACACGCCTGAGTTTGTGGCGCGCCACATCATCCGCGAGGCCAAGAGCTACCTCGAAGGCGTGCAGCCACCATTTTTCAAAGCCCTGCTGGACTATGCCGAGGACGGCTCGTATTCCTGGCATTGCCCTGGCCACTCGGGCGGCGTGGCTTTTCTGAAAAGCCCGGTAGGCCAAATGTTCCACCAGTTTTTTGGCGAGAACATGTTGCGCGCCGACGTGTGCAACGCGGTGGAAGAGCTAGGCCAGTTGCTGGACCACACCGGCCCGGTGGCCGCGTCCGAGCGCAATGCAGCGCGCATCTTTAACGCCGATCATTGCTTTTTCGTGACCAATGGCACCAGCACCAGCAACAAAATGGTCTGGCACCACACGGTAGCGCCCAATGACATCGTGGTAGTAGACCGCAATTGCCACAAATCTATATTGCACGCCATCATCATGACTGGCGCGATTCCGGTCTTCCTTAAACCCACGCGCAACCATTTCGGCATCATCGGCCCGATTGCCAAAGAGGAGTTCGAGCCCGCCACCATCCGCGCCAAGATAAAAGCCAACCCACTGGTGAATGAGCATTTGGGCGACGTGGACGTCAATAAGATCAAACCGCGCGTGCTGACCCTAACCCAGTCCACCTACGACGGCGTGCTCTACAACACCGAGACGGTGAAAAACATGCTGGACGGTTATGTAGAAAACATCCACTTTGACGAAGCCTGGTTGCCGCATGCGGCCTTCCACCCGTTTTACGGCAGCTACCACGCCATGGGTAAAAAGCGCAAGCGCCCCAAAGAGGCTATGGTGTATTCCACGCAGTCGATTCACAAGCTGCTGGCCGGTATCAGCCAGGCCAGCCATGTGCTGGTGCAGGACTCCCAAACCGTCAAGCTGGACAAGCATTTGTTCAACGAGGCTTACCTGATGCATACCAGTACCAGCCCGCAGTACAGCATCATCGCCAGCTGCGACGTGGCCGCTGCCATGATGGAGCCGCCCGGCGGCACCGCGCTGGTAGAAGAAAGCATTTTGGAAGCCTTGGATTTCCGCCGCGCCATGCGCAAGGTGGACGAGGAATACGGCCAGGACTGGTGGTTCAAAGTCTGGGGTCCAGACGGAATAGCCGACGAAGGCGTTGGCCGCGCGGACAATTGGAAATTGAAGGGCGAAGCGGCCAAAGCCAAGGCCGGCGTCAACTGGCACGGCTTTGGCAAGATGGCCACCGACTTCAACATGCTGGACCCGATCAAGGCCACTATCGTGACGCCGGGTCTGGACCTCAGCGGCAAGTTCGCCAAGCAAGGCATTCCGGCCAGCATCGTCACCAAGTTTTTGGCCGAGCACGGCGTGGTGGTGGAGAAAACCGGCTTGTACAGTTTCTTCATCATGTTCACCATTGGCATTACCAAAGGCCGCTGGAACAGCATGCTCACCGCCTTGCAGCAGTTCAAAGATGATTACGCCAAAAACCAACCCATGTGGCGCGTGCTGCCCGAGTTCGTTCAAAAATACCCGCGCTACGAAAAAATGGGCCTGGCCGATTTGTGTCAGCACGTACACCAGCTCTACGCCAAGTACGACATCGCCCGCCTGACGACCGAGATGTACCTGAGCGACCTAACGCCCGCGATGAAGCCTAGCGACGCCTATGCACACATCGCTTTGCGCAAAACTGAGCGTGTGGAGATTGATCACCTGGAAGGCCGCGTTACCGTGGGCCTGGTCACACCCTACCCACCGGGTATTCCGCTGCTGATTCCGGGCGAAGTGTTTAACAAGAAAATTGTGGATTACCTCAAATTCGCCCGCGAGTTCAATGCCTTGTGCCCTGGCTTTGAGACCGACATCCACGGCCTGGTGGAGGAAACCGACGACAACGGTAAGACGCGTTATTACGCGGATTGTGTGCGGGCTTAATGAGCCGCTTGGCAGGCGCGTCGCAGGATTCTCCACGGCGCGCTTGCCACATCATGGACTAGAAAAAAGAGCGCCTTAGCGCTCTTTTTTTGCGATATGCAGGCAGTGGCCTATTCGGTTTGCACGCCCATCGTCTTGTTAAACCCACCATCCACAAACGTGATTTCTGCAGTGACGCCCGATGCCAAGTCGCTGAGCAAAAACGCGGCGACGTTGCCCACGTCTTCCAGCGTGACGTTGCGGCGGATGGGGGAGGCGTCGGCCACGACTTTGAGCAGTTTGCCGAAATCTTTAATGCCGCTGGCAGCCAGAGTTTTAATCGGGCCAGCGCTGATGCCGTTGACGCGGATGCCACGTGGGCCCACCGCTTCGGCCAGGTAGCGTACCGAGGCTTCGAGCGAAGCTTTGGCCAGGCCCATAGTGTTGTAGTTAGGAATGATGCGGTCCGCGCCCAGATAGCTCAGCGTCAGCAGGGCCGAGCCGGTGCGCAGACGGGGCAGGGCGGCTTTGGCCATGGCGGGGAAGCTGTAGGCGCTGATATCGTGCGCGATCTTGAAAGCCTCGCGGCTGATGCCGTCCAAAAAATTACCGGCAATCGCTTCGCGTGGTGCAAAGCCGATGGCATGGACGAAACCATCAAATTCGGGCCAGTGCGCGCCCAGGTCCGCAAACAGCTTGTCGATTTGCGCGTCGTCGCCTACATCGCAGTCAAACACCAGTGTGGAATCGAAATCAGCAGCGAATTCGGTGATGCGCTCTTTGAAGCGCTCGCCCACGTAGCTAAACGCCAATTCGGCACCCTGCGCGCGGCAGGCCTTGGCGATGCCATAGGCGATCGAGCGATTCGACAATACGCCAGTAATCAGTAATTTTTTGCCTGTTAAAAAGCCCATGTTCGTCGGTGCCCTGAGTTGATGCCAGCGGCGATTGTCGCACGCAGCTTTAGCGCATAAACACGTAAGCAGCCAAGGCCAGCACGACGATGGCGCCGAAAACCAGTACCCCCATGCCGGGGCCTTCGTTGCCTTCTTGGGCCGATGCCGGCGCGGCAGCGGCATCTTGCGCAGGCTCGGCATAGGCCTCGGGGTAACGGGCTTGCATCGCTAAGTCAAAGCGCTTGAAAAAATCTTCGGCCATGGACTTGGCCACGCCGTCAATCAGCCGCTGGCCCATTTGCGCTACTTTGCCGCCTACTGAGGCTTGCACTTCGTAACTCAGGGTGTTACCCCGGCCATGGGGCGTAAGCAGCACTTTGGCATTGCCTTTACCAAATCCGGCCGGGCCGCCTTGGCCTTCAAAACTGATGGTGTAGCTGTTGGGTGGATTGATATCCGACAGCGTGATCTTGCCAGTGAACTTGGCAGAGACCGGCCCGATTTTCAGGGCCATGCCGATGGAAAAAGTATCAGGGCCGCTGGCCTCGACTTTGTCGCAGCCGGGAATACATTGCTTTAAGACTTCGGGGTCGTTGAGTGCGTCCCAGGCCTGTTGTTGCGTGATCGCCAGATCGCGGCTTCCTTGCATTTCCATGGTGTTTCCTTTCGTCGGTATTCAAAACATGCCGCTATGGCCTTATTGCTTCATCAGTTTGGCCA
>CANFJQ010000088.1 GCA_947447615.1 Comamonadaceae bacterium | reverse complement strand
TGATCATCTTCTCTCATTTCAGAATCTTCCTAGAGTTATAGGAGTAAAAATCAATTTGTCTAACTTGATTGGTCATATGAATTTCTTTAAGGCTTCACGCCTTGGCCTTGAGCTTAGATTACGCTTATGCCATTAATTTGAACTCATTTCAAATTTCAACGCCATCCCCTTTTGGGGAATAAGAACCAATCCTTATTGGTAAAAACCTGTTTTAATTTTGATAGATCAAATGGGGCTTATTAAGTTAGTGTCAGCAGGTCATGAGGGCTGATGGCTTATAGAACTATCTTTTAAGTAACATACATTACTTCAGTGTTAAATCCCGAACATTAGCTGGGACTTGGCTAGCCCCATGGCCTTAGACACCGCCACCAGCATGGCTCGGGGCTAGTAACTTTCAAAATAAAAGGCGCCAATGGATGGCGCCTGACACGATGGCGTAAGGCCTTTGCGTTTTAAGTCGACGATTTAGGGCCAAAAAGCGCTTGTACGGCGGCTTCGTCAAAGCCTTGGGAGCGTGCAAAGTCGGCCAAGCTCGTCGCGTCGGGCACGGCCGCGTTGCTGGTGATCACGTTCATGGTCTTTCCCAGCGGGACGACTTGTAAGCCAGCGCTAGTGCTGGCGCTGTGGGCGCTGGCAAGTGCTTGCTGCTGGGTCTTGAACATCTGCCCTGACAGAACCTGAGAAAAATCAGTTGCCGGCGACTTCGCATCGAGCTTCCTGGCGCTGGGCGGCGCTTTGCCGACACTCGGCGAGGCCGGTGTAGGAGTCAAAAAGTTCAGTTTCGCTTCCATGTCACAACCATTCGTAAAGGTGCCACTCGCAGCGGCAAATGGAAAAAATTAAGCAATAAATGTGCCCCGAAAACCCGACACCTGCGGTTTATCGCCTAGAACGCATTCACATACAGGCCGCCCCGGGACACAGCTTATATCGGCAATTTGATCGAAACCATGAGTGCATTTCTCCAAAAAGATGGTGTGGCAGCGTTGGGGGCAAGGTGCCCCGCCCTGGCCCCGGCTAGGCCAAGGCGGGAGACCCTTTTCAATTGGACGCTGGTCGATTAAGCGGCCATTGCCGGGTAGTCGGTGTAGCCCGCTTCGCCCGGCGTGTAGAAGGTGCCCATATCAGGGGCGGCCAGTCCTGCGCCTTTTTGTAAGCGCGCCACCAGGTCCGGGTTGGAAATAAAGGGGCGGCCAAATCCAATCAGATCGGCTTGGCCTGCCGCTAGGGCATGCTCTGCCGTCTCGCCGGTAAAGCCGCCGGCCAGGATGAAGCTTCCTTTGAAGAGGCTACGCAGTTTGGCCTTTAGTTCAGCGGGCACCGCGGGCGCACCCATGGCGCAATGGTCGAGCAGATGCATGTACATCAGGCCTAGCGTGGACGCTTCGCTAACCAAGGCCTCGTATTGGGCCTCTACGCCCTCAAACCCGCCGGTGCCGTTAAACACGCCATAGGGAGAAATGCGCATGCCCACGCGCTCGGCGCCGATGGCTGCCACCGTGGCGCGCATAACTTCCAGCGCAAAGCGATTGCGCTTGGCGGCGCTGCCGCCGTAGGCATCCTCGCGTGTGTTGACCTTGGCATTGAGAAATTGCTCAATCAAATACCCATTGGCGGCATGCAGTTCGACGCCGTCAAAGCCCGCTTCGATGGCCAAACGCGCGCTGTGGGCGTATTCGGCCACGGTTTCGGCAATTTCGTCTATCGACATCGCGTGGGCCTGCATGTGGGGCTGCATGCCTTTGGCGTCGGTATACATCTCGCCTTCGAGTATCTGGTCGGTTGGGCCCACGGCTTTGGCGCCTGCGGGCAAATTAGCCTCGCCCACCACGCGGCCGCAATGCATGAGTTGGATGACGATTTTTCCACCCTTGGCGTGCACCGCGTCGGTCACCACTTTCCAGGCTTTGACCTGCGCTTGGCTAAAAAGTCCGGGGATACGGGCATAGCCCAGGCCATTAGCGCAAGGGGAGGTGCCCTCGGTGATGATCAACCCGGCGCTGGCGCGCTGCGCATAGTAAGCGGCCATCAGTGCGTTGGGGGTGTTGGTCTCGACGGCGCGGCTGCGCGTCATGGGTGACATCACGATACGGTTGGCAAGCGGCAGCTTGCCCGCCGAGTAACTCTCAAAAAGCATGGTTAATCCTTTAATTTATTTTGTTTCCAACGAAACTCTCTGTAGATGCGGTCAGATCGCCGCATTGCAAGTCTGTCTGCGATCTGGTGCCGACCCATACGCACCTCTCCACCTTAGCTAGGCAGGCAGAAAATGGGGCTGCCCGAATGAATCGGCTAGTATTTGGCGCTGAGGAGATTTTGTGAAGCGCATTCAGCCCACCCGTTTCGTGTTCCAGCCCGTGCAATTGGTGCGGCCTTGCGAGGTGGTGGCTTATCGCATTACCGAGGCGATCCGCTCTGGCGATGTCAAGATTGGGGAGCGCCTTCCTTCTGAGCAAAGCCTCTCGGCCCAATTGGGTGTGAGCCGGCCAACGCTGCGCGAGGCGCTCAAGCTCTTAGTGCAAGCTGGTGTGGTGGAGGTGCTGCCTGGCTCATCGGGTGGGATTTTTGTTACCAGTGAACGCATACCGCCTGAACTCGGCGGTTTCCCACTGCCAGAACTGCCTTTGCAAGACATCGACAGTGTGATGGAGGCGCGCCGCTTGTTCGAGCCCCATGTGGCGCGCCTGGCAGCCATGTACGCTACGCCCAGCGACTTTGAGCGCATGCGCGAAGCCGTGAGTCTGAGCGAAGAAACCTGCAAAAAATTCAAAAATAAAAAAATTAGCGAGGAGGGCGCCCAAGGTATGACGCTGGCCAGTACGCGTTTCAATATTGCGGTTGCACGGGCCACACAAAACGAGATGATTGTGCAAATGATGGAAGTGATGCTGCGCCGCATGGAAATGGTGCGTACGATGGCAGTGCATGCGCTGCCCGACATCGGCCTGTCCACCCAAACCCTGCGCGACAGCCTGCTTGCCATCGAGAGTGGTGACCCGGTGCAAATCGATGCCGCCACCGCATCGCGCATCGGTTTGCTGGAGTCCGCCTGGGAAAAAGCCGCTGGCAAGCGCCTGCGTCGGCGCACGGTTTCGCGAGGCGCAATTGCAGCGCCGCGCCGCAGTCACTAGGACAAACCCGCATTTGCTTAAATCTGCTTGACAGCAACTAGGGATGACGAAATAATAAAACTAATTTTGGTATATAAATATACTGAATTTGGTTTTAAATCGTAGCAAATTCGACCTAGTCCTGATTTGCGTTGTGTCACTGCTTTAGGAAAGTTATTACCCCGCCATGGCAGCCGACCAGTTTGATCTTTACGACCTGCGCGTGGAAGTGGTGGTGCAGGACGATCGCAAAATTCAGTGCAACGCCAAAGTGGGCGATTATTTTGAAGTGCGTGGTGAAGTCTTGCATTTCCCGCCAGGGCAGGGCTTCTCCATGTATTCGCTAGCCGCTTTACTGCCATTGCTACCGGCTAAACAAAGGCCAAGCGAAGCTGCGGATTGGATGAGCACCGATGCCGAAGTGGCCTGCCCGGATCCCCATTGCCCGACACGCTTTCGCATTACGCGCCTAGGCAAACGCAGCTTCCGCCACGGTGATACCACCGCAGTGCCCTTGCCTCCCGCTCCATGACTGCCATGCCGCATATAGAGACTTTTGCCTTGGCGCCGGGCTACCGCTGCGCGCGCATCATCCGGGGCGGTTGGCAACTGGCGGGCGACCATGGGCCGGTAGAGCGCGAGCGGGCGATTGCGGACATGGCGCTTTTTTTGGATGCGGGCATGGACACCGTCGATGGTGCCGACATCTATACCGGCGTCGAAGACATGTACGGCGCCTTCAACCGCCAGCGGGCTGGCGCAGGCTTGCCGCGTATGCAGGTACATACGAAGTTCGTGCCCGATTACGGCGACCTGGCCAGCGTCGATGCCGCGTATGTCCGGCGCATCATCACCCGCTCTTTGCAGCGCTTGGGCTGCGAGCAGCTCGACTTGGTGCAATTCCATTGGTGGGACTTTGCGGTGCCGCGCTACGTCGAGACGGCAATGGCCTTGCACGCCCTGCAGCAGGAAGGATTGATCGCCCGCATCGGCGGTACCAACTTTGATACCACGCATGCCCAAGAAATAATCGATGCGGGTGTGCCTTTGGTGAGTATGCAAACCCAATATTCACTGCTAGACCGCCGCCCGGCACGCCAACTAGCCGCGTTGGCGCAAAGCCATGGTGTGCATTTGTTGTGCTACGGCGCATTAGCCGGCGGTTTTTTAAGCGAACATTGGTTGGGTCAGGCCGAACCCCAAGACCTGCGGCATAACCGATCGCTGGTGAAATACAAGCTCATCATTGACGAATTTGGCAGCTGGGCGGATTTTCAGGGTCTGCTACAAGCTTTGCATGCGATAGCCCAAAGGCATGCA
Source organism: Comamonadaceae bacterium (assembly GCA_947447615.1). Taxonomy (GTDB): domain Bacteria; phylum Pseudomonadota; class Gammaproteobacteria; order Burkholderiales; family Burkholderiaceae_C; genus Allorhodoferax. The sequence continues at coordinate 7,911 of CANFJQ010000088.1, read as the reverse complement.
GTCAGTTTGTCCAGTGTGGCCATACGCTGGGTGCTCGATCAGCCGGGCGTGGCCGCCGCGATTGTTGGCGCACGCTATGCGGACCGCCTTGCCAGTACCTTGCAAGTATTTAGTTTTCAGCTGGACGCAAAAGACCACGCTGTACTCCATCCGATTCTTGACGCCTGCCCCGGTCCTACCGGAGAACCCTACAGCCTGGAGCGCGACAAGAATGGACCCCATGGCCGTATCATGAAATACGACCTCAATAAAACCTGATTTCAACCCACCTGGAGATTTTTACCATGCGCTATTTACTCTCTGTCACTACATTGGCTATGTTGGCTAGCATCCACGCTTCAGCCGTCTACGCCCAAACACCAAGCTGTACCCACACCGTCGGCATGGTGGTGTCCCTCACAGGTGCTGCCGGGCGCTACGGCCAAGCGGCCAGCAAGTCGGTGGAACTAGCCTTTAATGACCTCAACAAGGCGGCTGGTAGCTCGGGTATCGCAGGCTGCAAATTGGCCTTTGATGTACGTGACGCGCAGAGCCAAGGTTCAGTGGCCGTGGACCAGGCGCGTCAATTGGTGGACCTGAAAAAGACGCCGGCCATCATCGGCGGCATCATCAGCTCGGTGTCTATTCCGATGGTGACCTCCGTCACCGCACCGGCGGGCGTGGTGCAAATATCGCCTGCCTCGTCTTCGCCTACCTTGACCAAATTGGCGATGGAGGGCAAGACCGGTGGCTGGTTCTTCCGCACGATTACCAGCGACGCCTTGCAGGGCACAGCCGCGGCGAAATATGCCCTGGACCAAGGCCTCAAGAGCCTGACAGTCATCCATGTAAATAACGACTTTGGCGTCAACATGGTGTCTGAATTCCGCCGCGCTTATGAGGCATTAGGCGGCAAAATTGTGGACGTCACACCCTACAACCCGGAGCAATCGTCCTACAACGCGGAAGTAACCAAGGCGCTCAAGTCCGACCCGGCTGCGCTGTATTTTGTGGGTTACCCCGGCGACGGCACCACCATCATCCGCACCTGGGTACAACAAGGCGGCCCTCAGAAATTTTTGTTTAACGATGGCATGAATTCGCCCGACTTCATCAAGGGCGTAGGTGCGCAGTACCTCAATAGCGCGATCGGCACATCGTCTGGCACCACCACTACGCCATCGACTGCGTATTTCACCAAAGTCTATCCGGCCATGAGCGGTGGCTTTGATGCCCAAGCGCCCGCTGCCGTGCAAGGCTTTGATGCGGCGGCCATTTTGGGTCTGGCGATTGCCCATGCCGGCAAGTTTGAAGCGGCGGCGATTCGCGACAGCATCCGTAAGGTGACCGGTTCTGAGGGCGAAGTCGTGCATGCAGGCCCCGAAGGCTTTGCCCGCGCTATGGAACTGATCAAGCAGAAAAAACCGCTGCGTTACGTCGGCGTGATTGGCCCGGTGCAGTTTGACAAAAACGGCGACATTGCAGGACCTTTCCGTACCTGGAAAATTGCCAATGGTGAGGTGGCCACCGTGGGCCAAATGTCCACGGAAGATGTGCAGGCCATCCAAGCCAAGATGAAATGAGTAGTGGCCTAGCCCAGCAAAACCACAGCGTGCGCCCGCCCCGCACGCTGCTGGCGCCGGGGCTGGAAATTTCCCGTCTGGTTACCGGCCTATGGCAGGTGGCGGATATGGAGCGCGGCGGCACGCTGCTAGACCCGGTGCGCGGCGCGGCCCAATTGGCCGCGTACGCGCAGCAGGGTTTTGACACCTTTGACATGGCGGACCACTATGGTTCGGCCGAAGTCATTACCGGCACGCTGCTGGCAGCCAAGACCCATACGGGGGTACGCGCCTTTACCAAATGGTGTCCGCCGCCGGGGGTGATGAGCGCGGCGGTGGTACGTGAAGGTGTGCAGCGCTCGCTCGATCGCTTGCAAACCTCGTGCATCGACCTTTTGCAGTTTCACTGGTGGACTTTTGACCATCCCGGCTATATCGATGCCTTGGTGGAATTAGCCGCATTGCGGCAAGAGGGCCTGATCCAAGCCATCGGTCTATGTAACTTTGATACCGCGCATATGCGCCTGGTTTTGAACGAAGGCGTGCCCATTTCCAGTAACCAGGTCTGCATGTCGCTGCTCGATAGGCGTGGCACCGAGGCCATGAGTGCGCTCTGTGCGCAAAGCGGCGTGCGTCTACTTTGCTATGGCGTGCTGGGCGGCGGTTTTTTGAGCGAGCGCTGGCTGGGCGCTGCAGAGCCGGCGCAGGTGCTGGACTGGAGCAAGATGAAGTACCAGCGTTTCATCTATGCGATTGGCGGTTGGGAAGCTTTGCAAACGGTCTTGCACGCAGCCGCCAAGGTGGCGCGCAAACATGGGGTTTCCTTGTCCAATGTCGCGAGCCGCTGGGTTTTGGAACAAACAGCGGTTGCCGCCGTCATCGTAGGTGCGCGTTTGGGCGAGTCCGAGTACCGTGCCGACAACCTGCAAGTTTTTGATTTCGCCTTGGATGCGCAAGACCATGCCGATTTGCAAGCCGCTTTTGCCGCTACCCGCAGGCTGCCGGGTGATTGCGGCGACGAGTACCGCAAGCCGCCGTTTTTAACCGCCTCGGGCGATCTCAGCCACCACCTGGACGCCGTGGCCCCGATGTGGCAGCCTAAGCCGGTGCCGGGCCGTGCGGACCGTTGGACCTTGGACAGCGGCAGCCAGTGGGAGCCGATTGCCGGCTATGCGCGGGCGGTGCGTATCGGCGATCGGATTTTGGTCTCTGGCACCACGGCCACCCATGGCAACGGCCAGCTCCTTGGCCGGGGCGATGCGGCAGTGCAAACCAGCTACATACTGGACAAAATAATCGCCAGCATCAAGGCGCTGGGTGGCCAATTGCATGATGTAGTGCGCACCCGGGTGTATCTTGCTAATGCCGACGATTGCGAAGCTGTTAGTCGCGTGCACGGTAGCTATTTCGGTGACATCCGTCCGGCCAATACCTTGCTGGAAGTGTCTGCATTGATTGGCGATGGTTATCTGGTCGAGATCGAGGCTGAAGCCTTACTCGATGCAGGCAGCCCGCCCCCCGGCAGTCTTGCTGCACCTTAAATACATGCAAAGGCCGACTCTTCCCCAAGTGCGGGCCTTGCTTGACGTGGTGAACCTGTCCAAAAGTTTTGGCGGGCACCAAGTCGTTAAACAAGTTTCTTTTGTGCTGCAAGCCGGTGTCATTGGGGGCCTGATCGGCCCTAATGGCGCGGGTAAGACGACATTGTTCAATTGCTTGACTGGCTTTATGCCAGCCCAGTCCGGCAGCGTGCATTTAGATGGACGATCTATCGGAGGCTTGTCATCGAGCGCGGTGTTTGCCGCAGGCCTGGCGCGCACCTTTCAGATTCCGCGCCCCTTTCCAGAAATGACCGTGCTAGACAACGTGATGCTCGCACCCCGGGGCCAGATCGGCGAACGTTTTTGGAACAACTGGTTGCAGCCAAGTAGAGTCACCGCACAAGAGCGCCAAACCCGAGAAGCCGCGCGTTATTGGCTTGATTTTGTGGGCCTTTCCACGCTGGAAACGCAAGCCGCCCGCATTTTGTCGGGCGGGCAACGCAAGCTGCTGGAACTGGCGCGCGTGATGGTGGCGCAACCCAAACTGGTGCTCTTGGACGAACCGGCTGCTGGTGTTAATCCGGCCTTGCTGGACCAGATCGTGGACAAGGTGCGCGTGCTCAATGCGCAAGGTACTACTTTTTTAATCATTGAACACAATATGGACTTGGTGGCCAGCTTGTGCGACCCGGTGATGGTGATGGCGCAAGGGCAGCTACTGATCACGGGTACCGCTCAAACTGTACTCAACGACCCGCAGGTGGTACAGGCGTATTTGGGCAGCCCAGCATGAGCGAATTTGCGCTGCACGTAGAAGGTTTGGAAGCGGGCTATGAGCCGGGATTGCCCATTGTGCGCAATGCATCGCTGACGGTGACGCCTGGCGAAATCGTAGCCATTCTGGGACCTAATGGAGCGGGCAAATCGTCCTTGGTGAAGGCGGTTGCGGGCTTGGTGCCGATTAGCAAGGGCAGCGTATGGCTGCATGGCCGGGACATCACTAAAACGCCAGCGCACCGCATGGTGTTTGAAGGTCTGGCTTTTGTACCCCAAACGGAAAATGTGTTTATCAACCTCAGCGTCGCGGAAAACCTCGAGCTGGCCGCGGCCATCGTACAAGCCAAGCGCCAATCGGCCTTGGAGCCGGTGTATGCGATGTTTCCCGATCTCTTGCGCCAAAGCAGTTTGCTGGCGGGCCAACTCAGCGGCGGCCAGCGCCAGATGCTGGCGGTGGCCCGCGCCTTGATTGCCAAGCCCCGCCTGTTGATTCTGGACGAGCCCTCGGCGGGCTTGAGTCCCTTGCTGGTAGGTCAGGTGTTTGCCAAGTTGCGCGAGGTACGCGCTAGTGGAATCACCGTCCTATTGGTGGAGCAAAACGTGAAGTCGGCATTGGCCCTGGCCGATAGGGCCGTAGTCTTGGTGGAAGGGCGCGAGCGCATCGTGGGCCGCAGCGAAGATTTACTCAATGACGAGCGTGTCGCTGCGCTCTACCTGGGTCGCCATACCGGCAAACAGGCGGCAGGGGAGCAGGCCTAATGTTGCAAATCATGGCGGACGGTCTGATCATGGGTTCCATCATCGCGCTGGGTGCGATTGGCCTCAGCATGACGCTGTCGATTGTGCGTTTTTCCAATTTCAGCCATGGCGAATTATTGGGCTGGGGCGCGTATCTGGCCCTGGTCGCATCGACTGCGCTCAACGCCATGAATACCGCCTGGGCCGCCAATGTCGGACCTTTCTCGTTTGGCTGGGGCCTGATGCTTAGCCTGTTGCTGGCCTGTGTCCTCACGGCCCTGTTGGCCCTGGCGCTGGACCGTATTTTGTTCAAGCGTTTGCGCAAGCAGGGCTCCATCACCTTGGTCATTGCCAGCTTTGGCGCGGCGCTGGCGCTGCGCAATTTACTCTTGTTTTGGCAGGGCGGCATTCCACGCTACTACTCTGAAAATTTGCAAATTGCCATGGTGCTGGTGCCCCGCAGTGTGGGCGGTGGTCTGCGCGTAACGCCGGACCAGATTTTTGTGCTGACGCTGGCCCTTGTCGCCGTCACCGGGCTGCATTTGTTTTTGCGGCATAGCACCCTGGGCCGGTCGATGCGCGCCACGGCGCTGAACCCTGCGCTGGCGCGGGTTACCGGCATTGACCCGGAGCGGGTACTGCGTGCCACCTGGCTGATAGGCGGCGTACTGGCAGCGATTGCGGGTGTGTTTGCAGGACTTACGGTGCAGATGCGCCCCACCATGGGCGTGGACCTGTTGTTGCCGCTTTTTGCGGCGGTTATTTTGGGTGGTGTGGGCTCGATTTGGGGCGCGGTATTGGGCGGCTTTATTGTGGGTTTGAGTGAGAGTGTGGCGGTCACCCTGGTGGGGGCCGAATACCGCTCGGCCGCAGCTTTTGTGGTCTTGATCGCCATCTTGATGTTGCGCCCGCGTGGCCTGTTTGGGGAGACGCATTGATGCAAGAACTTGACGGCTTGCTGTCCTATGCCAGTTTTTTTCTGGTCTTTGCCGCAACCTACGCCATCATTACTTTAGGTCTGAATTTGCAATGGGGCTATACCGGTTTGTTCAATGTCGGTGTGGCCGGTTTTGTGGCGCTGGGCGCCTATACATCCGCCTTGCTGACCATTCCAGTGCAGGCCGGCCACCTTACGGGTTTGAACCTGCCGGTTGCCGTGGGCATGCTGGCCGCGATGGCGCTCACAGGCCTGGTCGGCGCGGTGGTGGGTTTGTTGGCACTGCGCCTTCGGCAGGACTACCTGGCGATCACCACCTTTGGCATTGCGGTGACGATCCAGCTCTTTGCGAACAATGCCAAGGCGCTGACGGGCGGGCCCTTTGGTGTGCAATTTATCCCCAAGCCTATGCAGTCCTGGCTCGGCACGGGGCTGGTGTGGACGCTGGCCTATCTGGCCATGGTGCTGGCGATATTGGGCGTGGCCTATTGGGCACTTGAAAAACTGGTGAACAGCCCTTGGGGCCGGGTATTGCGTGCGATCCGGGAGGATGAAGACGCGGCCAATGCCCTGGGCAAAGCCTCGTTTGTGTTTCGGCTCCAGAGTTTTGTGATCGGCAGCATGTTGATGGGCTTGGGAGGCGCCGTCTATGCCCACTTTGTGGGCTTCATCGCCCCCGACGACTTTTTGCCCATACTGACTTTTCAACTGTGGGCGATGTTGATCGTCGGCGGGTCGGGTAATAACCGGGGCGCGATTTTGGGCGCCTTGGTGGTGTGGGGCTTTTGGACGGCCGCCGGTGGCCTGATGCGTGGCTGGGTGCCGCCCAGTGAGCAGGCCAGGGCAGCTGCATTGCAAGTGGTGCTGATTGGGTGTTTGATTGCGCTTATGCTTGTGCTGCGCCCCAAAGGGATATGGGGCGAAAAGCTTAACCCCTAGGAGTGCGCCATGTCTGATGCCCAAGCCCCCGATTTTTCTAAGGGCTGCGCCTATGTGCGCGGCCAGTATGTGCCGATTGCGCAGGCCAGTATTCCGATTACCGACCTGGGCTTTTTGCATTCGGATGCCACCTACGACGTGGTTACCGTGTGGGACGGCGCATTCTTTCGCCTCGATGCGCACCTGGAGCGCTTTGCGCGCAGTTGCCAGCGCTGGCGCCTGGCCCCGGGCGTGGACGATGCGCAGATTACCGCCATCTTGAGCGAGTGCGTGCGCCGCAGCGGCTTGCGCGCCTCCTATGTAGAAATGCTGTGTACGCGCGGCCAAACGCCCTGGGGCTCGCGCGATCCGCGCCAGGCGGTGAACCAGTTTTATGCTTTTGCCGTGCCTTTTGTCTGGCTCGCCAACGAACAGCAGCGCGCCACCGGCCTGCATATGCGCATCAGCCATGTGCAGCGTATCCCGGCGGCATCCGTAGACCCGACGACCAAAAATTACCACTGGAATGACATGACCATGGGCTTGCTCGATGCCTTGGACGACGGTGCCGACACCGCGGTGCTGGTGGACGACAAAGACCATGTGGTGGAGGGTCCGGGCTTCAATGTGTTTTGTGTGCACGCGGGCCAGCTCATTACCCCGGACCAGGGCATGCTCGAAGGCATCACCCGGCGCACCGTGATAGAGATCGCCCAGTCCCTTGGCTTGCAAGTGCAGGTGCGGCCTGTGAGCACCACTGAATTTCGCGCGGCGGACGAAGCCTTTATCTCCAGCTCCGGCGGCGGTGTGTTGCCTGTGACGCGTGTCGATGGAAAGAACGTGGCTGACGGCGCCATCGGCCCGGTCAGCCGCAAGCTATCGGACACCTACTGGGCCTGGCACCAGAGCCCGGCGATGAGTTTGCCTATTGCGTATTGAGCGAAGTAGCGCTTAGCGCTCGCCCAAGCGCTTAAATAAGAGATTCTGGCAAAGGCGCATCCGGCACGCCCGTTAGCTTGCCCAGCTCGCGGTGAAAGTGCGACAGCATGGGCTCGTTTTGCCCGAACACCACGCCTGGCAAGCGACCACTGGCCAGGTTGATGTGGATGTTCTGCTGCTGGGTAAAGTCTTCGCCGGATATCACCTCGGTGGAGACTTTCCAGCTCTTGTTCCAGCGCGCCGCATCGGCTTCGCTGCTAATGGCCTCTGGAATATAAAACCGTACCCGCGCCCGCGTACGGCCTACGTCCAGGGGCTGGAAATCCCACAACTCCATATGCCCGTCCATCGGGATATTGAGCACCGCATGCGGAGACACCGAAAAAATCGTCGAGGCGTGCTTTAGCACCGACCATTGAGACTCTGGCAAATCGCGTTGGTCGTTAATGCTTTTGCGCGGCAGCGGGAATAGCGCATGCGGGCCGAAGCATTCGTAAATCACCGGGTAGCAGCGAAAACG
>CANFJQ010000087.1 GCA_947447615.1 Comamonadaceae bacterium | reverse complement strand
GGTCATCAACGCCAGCGCGGGAAGCTTGGCCGCTACCAACTACGACTTCACCACTTTTAATAGCGGCACGCTGACCATCGACAAGGCCCACCTCACGGTAAGCGCAAACAACGCCAGCAAAACCTATGGCGACCTTAACCCGGCGCTGAGCACCACGCTAAGCGGCTTTGTTAATGGAGAAAACCTAGGCAGCTCAGGCGTCACCGGCACCGGCCTTGCCAGCACCAGCGCCGACCAAAGAACCGGTGCAGGCGCGGCGGTCATCAACGCAAGCGTCGGCAGCTTGGCCGCTAACAACTACGACTTCACGACTTTTAATAACGGCACGCTGACGATTACCAAGGCCCACCTCACGGTAAGCGCAAACAACGCCAGCAAAACCTATGGCGACCTTAACCCCGCACTGAGCACCACGGTAAGCGGCTTTGTCAATGGGGAAAACCTAAGCAATTCAGGCGTCACCGGCACCGGTCTTGCCAGCACCAGCGCCGACCAAAGAACTGGCGCAGGCGCGGCGGTCATCAACGCCAGCGCGGGAAGCTTGGCCGCTACCAACTACGACTTCACGACTTTTAATAACGGCACGCTGGCGATTACCAAGCGCCCGGTCACGGTCCATGCCAATGACCTTAGTAAAACCTATGGCGATGCTGACCCCACGCTGAGCTACACAGTTGACGCTGACCGCGTCGGCTCCAGTAGGGGCCTGGTAAATGGTGACGCACTTGCTGGCAATCTCAGCACCACGGCTACACGCACCAGTGCGGTCGGTGAATACCTTATTGACGCCAGCGCATTGGCTAATCCGATATCTAACCCGAATTATTTGGTTACTGCAAATAACGGCAAGTTGACTGTGGAAACGGTGATTTCTATCAATTCTCCCCAGCCGGAGTCTCCAAGCACTGCTCCCGTGGTGAATACGCCAGACTTTGGCGTGATGAAGTATTTCCAACCACTTACCAACAACCTTTCCCAGCAGGGCAAGCGTCCGCAATGCTTGGCGATTTCTGTGGAGTTCGCTACGCCGTCGCTCACCGAGCCTGGGAGCACCGGGTTTGCCAAGCCATGCGTGATCGTGTTGCCTGCGCAAAAAACAGGCGCATTGAGGTTGGATATCACGCATACCTTGGCTTCGTACGAGGTGCTTAGCAAGTGATTGGCAATTGATCTGCTTAGGTTTTGCTGTGTGCTGATGGCACCGCCGCGTGCAGTCGGCCCTTGTGCACGCTTCATCACTGGTGTATTGGTCTTATCAAGATTAAAAAGCAAAATTTCATAAAAATTGACGGAAATATTTATTAAAATCGTTATAATTTTAAATTGTTATTTTAAGTATCGATAAGCAACAATGCTTTCCCACCCCAAGCAAGCGCTATCAGCCTTTACTCGCAATGCCTTTTTGGGCGCCTGTTTGGCGAACATAGGTTGTGCGTGGAGCGCGGAGCCCATTTTGCCCAACGCTGGCACCTTGCTCAGGGAAAGCAATCAGCAGACACCCGCGCAAAAGCCCCCACCGGCTTTGCGTTTGGACACAGAATCAGCGGACATTGCGCCAGGCGGCGTCGCCGTGTTAGTCAAAAGCTGGAAGGTAGTGGGCAACACTGTCTTTGACAGCCCGCAGCTATTGACACTGCTAGAGCCTGAGCGCGGGAAAGCCTTGACCTTGCGCGAAATGGAGCAAGCCATCGCGCGTATCACCGCGCTGTACCAGCAAAACGGCTATCCCCTGGCGCGTGCAGTGCTCCCGGCGCAGGAAATCGATGCACTTGCTGAAGTGACGGTGCAGGTTCTGGAGGCGCAGTGGGGCGAGATCACTTTCAACAATCAAAGCACGGTGGCCAATACGGTGTTGAAGCGGGCGGTATCTGGCCTAAAAATCGGCGCATTGGTGCAACGAGCAGACATCGACGAAGCCACCCTGTTACTAGCCGATTTGCCCGGCATAGCACCGAGTGCCAGCATACGGGCAGGCGCGGAACCCGGCACCTCGGATGTGGTGTTTGATGTCGGTGCGGGCAAAACAGAGGCCGGCAGCATCGCGCTGGACGGCAATGGCAGCGCGTACACCGGCCGCAAGCGCCTGGACTTGAATTACCAAATTTTTAACCCCATTAGTTTGGGGGACCAGACATCGCTGAGTCTGATGTCCACCGGCGAAAACCTCAATAGCCTGCGCTTAGCCTATGAAATTCCGGTTTGGCGTGCGGGCACCGTGCTGGGGTTTTCTAGCTCCAGGTTGGATTACCGTTTGGGCGGTACCGCGGCGGCCTTGGATGCCAGCGGCAGCGTGCAGCAAACCAGTGTGTGGCTACAAAAATACCTAGTGCGAGGTTTTCGAACCAATGTCTTGGCCCGCGCGCAGTGGGATGCGATGAACTTGCGCGATCAAGTAGCCGCCAGCGACACTAAAACCTTGCGGCAGATGCACAAGCAAAGTATCGAAGTTTCTGGCGATAGCAATGTGGCTTGGTTGGGGAACGCCAACCACAACTTTGCTACAGCCTTGCATTTTGGGCAATTAGGGTTTGACGATTCGCAGGCGCAAGCGGCCGATAGCGCGGCGGCCAAGACCGAGGGCAAATTCAGCTACGTCACGCTCAGGGTGAGTCGCAACCAAGCCTTAAGTTCTGCTGCTTCTTTGTACCTAGCTTGGTCGGGCCAGTGGGCGGGCGGCAATTTGGATGCATCACAAAAGTTTTCACTAGGCGGCCCCAACAGTGTGCGCGCCTACGAGTCTGGCGCCATCAGCGGTGACAACGGGCAGTTGGCGACGATCGAGCTGCGTTACGCGCTACCAGCACTGGCCGCTTTGCAGAGTCTGGGGCAGTGGCAAGCAGTCTTATTCGCAGACTACGGGCAACTAAAAATTAACCAAAACCCTTGGTCGGCAGCGTCCAATGAAGCCTCGCTTGGCGGCGTGGGCTTGGGCCTGAACTGGCAAAGCCCCGCAGGCTGGCGCGCCAAACTGAGCCTGGCAACAACGACGGGCGACCAGCCTTCGCAATTGGCCAACGGCAATGCCACGCGCAGCAGTGCCTGGGTCGAACTGCGCCGCGACTTTTAAGCGGCAATTGGGGCCTGCGCCAAAGCTCGGGCAATGGTGTTGCGCTTGATGCGGGTTTTAGGGCAGGGCGTGTCCAGTTCAAACCAAGAGCGCACATCCTCTTCCAGGCCCATGCCGTGCATAAAGTTGTAAATCGCTTTTTTCAGACCCAAGCCTAGCCGCCCGTGATCCACACCTGTGGGGTCGCTAAAGCCGATATCGTTGCGGGCAAAGCCAGCGAACGGAGCTTCTTGTAGCGCCACGCCGTAATCCAACGGATTTAGGCCTACCGGCGAATGCACCGTACAGGTAAAGCGATGAAAAAACCCGCTTTGAATGCAGCCGGTCTCAAACAGCTGGCGCACATACTCCAGCGCGTCCACCGTCTCTTGCACCGTCTGCGTCGGAAAGCCGTACATCAGGTAGGCGTGGACCAAAATGCCGGCTTCTGAAAAGCCCTTGGTCACGCGCGCCACTTGCTCCACCGTCACGCCTTTTTGCATTAGGGCCAGCAACCGGTCCGAAGCCACCTCCAGCCCGCCAGATAGGGCGATACAGCCGCTTTGCGCCAGCAGTTCGGCCAACTGCGGCGTGAAGCTTTTTTCAAAACGGATATTGCCCCACCACGAAATATGCAGCTTGCGCCGCAGCAGTTCCTGCGCCAGCGCCTTGAGCATTTTGGGTGGCGCCGCCTCATCGACAAAGTGAAAGCCGGTTTGTCCGGTTTCGGCCACGATGGCCTCGATGCGGTCCACCAGCGTCTGGGCGGTAGCAGTTTCGTAACGGCCTATATAGTCCAAACTGACATCGCAAAAACTGCATTTTTTCCAGTAACAGCCTTGGGCGATCGTCAGCTTGTTCCAGCGCCCGTCGCTCCACAAACGGTGCATGGGGTTGAGCATGTCCAGCAGCGACAAATAGCTGCCCAGCGGCAGGCCGTCCCAGGTCGGTGTGCCTACGTCTTCGAACGCAATATCCGGCTCTTGCCATTGCATCAGGCGCACCGCCTGGCTGCTGGCGTCTCGCACAAAAGTGCGTACCAGGCGTTCTACGGATCGCTTGCCTTGGAGGTGCTCTAGCAGCGCCAGCAAAGGGCGCTCGCCGGCGTCCAAGCAGACAAAGTCCACATAGTTGAAGAGGCGTGGCTCGCTCAAGGTTCGCAACTCGGTGTTGACATAGCCGCCGCCCAATGCAATCCGCACTTGCGGGCTATGCGCCTTGATGCTTTGCGCGATACGCAGCGCACCGTACACCGCGCCGGGGAAGGGGACGGAGAGGACGACCAAATCGGGCTGGTGTTTTTGCAAGGCGGCCAGCGTCAATTGGTGCAAAGCCGAGTCCATCAAATTAGGCGCTTGCCCCAGCGCTTGGGCCAGGGGCTCAAAACTGGATTGGCTCGCCGCCAGCGACTCGCCGTAGCGCACAAATTCAAAGCGCGGGTCGATGGCATCGCGCAGCACGTCGGCCAGGTCATTGAGGTAGAGCGTCGCCAAATGCCGCGCCTTGTCGTTTTGCCCCAAGGTTCCGAAAGCCCAGGCCAGCGGGTCCGGCGCCTCGTCGTCGCCATAGACATCGAGCGCGGCAAAACGTGGCCCTTCGGGCAAAAATCCGCGCCCTGCGATGCGGTGGCTCAGCGTCGAATCACGCCCTTGTAAAAACGCGATGACGGGGGCGATGGTGCTCTGGTACTCCGAAAAGTGCTGCAAAAAACACTGCACGCTGTGGCTGCATTGTTTAGGCGGCAGCGTCTTGGCGACCTGTTGCACTTGCTCCAGACCCTGGGGCGTAAGCAGCGCCAGCACCAAGCCCAGCGCCAAGTCTTCTTGCACTGCATCCACGCCGCGCCCGCGCAAAAACCCAGTGAGGTAGGCCGTCGATGGATAGGGCGTGTTGAGTTGCGTCATCGGCGGGATGATGCTTAGCACGCGCAAACAAGAAGTGCCCTCTAGGGGCACTTCGGCTACAGGCAGTTTGGGCATAAAGCCTTACATGCCCGCGTAATTAGGCCCGCCGCCGCCCTCGGGCGTAACCCAAACAATGTTTTGCGTCGGGTCTTTAATATCGCAGGTTTTGCAGTGCACGCAGTTTTGCGCATTGATTTGCAAGCGGTCGGTGTTGTCGTCGTTTTTCACATACTCATACACACCGGCAGGGCAGTAGCGCGCCTCGGGGCCCGCGTACTTTTGCAAATTGATATTCACCGGCACCGATGCGTCTTTGAGCGTCAGGTGCGCTGGCTGGTTTTCTTCGTGGTTGGTATTGCTAATGAACACGCTGCTCAGCCGGTCAAAGGTAATTTTGCCGTCCGGCTTGGGGTACACAATGGGCTGGCATTGCGATGCGGGCAAGAGCTGCGCATGGTCCGGCTTGTCGCGGTGCAGGGTCCAGGGAATGTGGCCGCGCAACACAAATTGCTCGACGCCGTTCATGATGGTCGCAACCGTCAGGCCTTTTTTGAACCAGTTTTTGAAGTTGCGGTCTTTGTGCAATTCGGCGTGCAGCCAGCTTTGCTCAAAGGCCGCGGGGTAGGCGCTTAACTCGTCGTGCTGGCGACCGGCCACCACCGCGTCAAACGCGGCCTCACCGGCCAGCATGCCGGTTTTAATAGCGGCGTGGCTGCCTTTAATACGGCTCACATTCAGATAGCCGGCGTTGCAGCCGATTAGGGCGCCGCCGGGGAACACGGTTTTGGGCAGGGACGACAGGCCGCTGGCATTGATGGCGCGCGCGCCATACGAAATGCGCTTGCCGTGGGCAACGCCTTTTGATGCGTCGCCTTCCAGGTACCAGCGCACGTTGGGGTGCGATTTCCAGCGTTGGAATTCTTCGAACGGGCTCAGATAAGGGTTGGTATAGCCCAGGCCGGTGATAAAGCCCATGGCGACTTTATTGCCCTCCAGGTGGTACAGGAATGCGCCGCCGTAAGTCATCTCGTCCATGGGCCAACCGGCGGTGTGCATCACAAAACCGGGTTGGTGGCGCTTGGAGTCGATTTCCCAGACTTCTTTGATGCCGATGCCAAAGCTTTGCGGGTCCTTGCCCGCGTCGAGCTTGTAATTGGCGATGAGTTGCTTGCCCAGGTGGCCGCGCGCGCCTTCTGCAAACACGGTGTATTTGCCCAGCAACTCCATGCCTAACTGAAAGTTGTCGCCGGGCATGCCGTCTTTGCCGATGCCCATATTGCCGGTGGCTACGCCCCTTACGGCACCTTGCTCGGTGTACAGCACTTCAGCAGCGGTAAATCCGGGGAATATCTCCACGCCCAGGCTTTCGGCCTGCTCGGCCAACCAGCGCGTCACATTGCCCAGGCTGACGATGTAATTGCCATGGTTGTCGGCAAACGGCGGCAACAAGAAATTGGGCATGCGAAACGCGCTTTTTTCGCCGAAAAACATGATGGCGTCGTCGGTGACGGGCTGGTTCAGCGGAGCGCCGCGCGCTTTCCAATCCGGAAACAACTCGGTCAGCGCTTTGGGGTCCATGATGGCGCCCGACAAAATATGCGCGCCGGGCTCCGAGCCTTTTTCCAGCACCACGACCGATACCTCTTTGCCCTGCTCAGCCGCCATTTGCTTGATACGGATGGCGGTGGACAAGCCACCCGGGCCACCGCCTACGACGACCACGTCGTACTCCATAGATTCGCGGGGGCCAAATTGGGCCAGGATGTCTTGTGGGCTCATGGAAATCTCGCTGGATAGGATTGGGATGTCGGGCTGCCTGCCGGTAGGCCGCAAGAGTGCGGTCAGGGCGCCAAGCTAAACCGCCGGATTTTATGCCTTGTGCGCCTGCCTGCCCAGGTCGCTAGGCAAGGCAAACACTGCACATTCTGAGGCCATAGGCCAAGGGCGCGCGATACGCCCTTGGCTGGGTGGCGCATAGCGCTGCTTTTTAACGCGGCGCAAGGCGAATAGCACCATCTAGCCGGATGACCTCGCCGTTGAGCATATCGTTTTCGATGATGTGCTTGGCAAGTTTGGCGTAGTCCTGCGGCGTGCCCAGGCGGGATGGGAAGGGCACGCTGGCGGCCAGTGCGTCCTGCACGTCTTGCGGCATGCCAAAGAGCATGGGTGTGCCGAAAATACCAGGGGCAATCGTCATATTGCGGATACCGTTGCGCGACAGGTCACGGGCAATCGGCAATGTCATGCCCACGATGCCGCCTTTGGACGCGCTGTACGCGGCCTGGCCGATTTGACCGTCATAGGCTGCCACCGAGGCGGTGGAAATCATCACGCCGCGCTCGCCGGTGGCTTCGGGTTCGTTTTTGCACATGGCGTCAGCGGCCAGGCGGATCATGTTGAAGCTGCCTACCAGGTTGACCGTAATGCATTTGCTGAAGCTGCCCAGGCTGTGGGCGCCATTTTTGCCCACGGTTTTCTCAGCGGGGGCGATGCCAGCGCAATTGACCAGACCCATGAGCTTACCCATGGAAACCGCCTTGGCCACCACGGCCTGGCCATCGGCTTCGCTGCTGACATCGCAACGCACAAAAGCGCCGCCGATTTCCTGCGCAATCGCCTCGCCCTTGTCGGCCTGCATGTCAGCGATGACCACTTTGCCGCCGTTGGCTGCCAGCATGCGGGCGGTGCCTTCACCCAGACCCGACGCGCCGCCGGTGACGATAAATACTTTTCCTGCGATGTCCATGAATAACTCCGTGATGATGTTTGAAAGATTGGATTGTTGGCCGGGCTCTGCTGCCTGTGATTGCGCATGCGCTAAGGCATACCCGCAGCGGCACGGCACCACGCGGAATTATCCGGCAAGCGGGCTGGTGGCAGGCTTACAAGGGCCGTGCTTGCGGCTTCGCCAGAGCCTCAGTCACTAGCTTTGGAAGGCGCTGTGGGCTACTGCTATACTCCGCGGCTGAATTTCAGGCGCATAGCTCAGCTGGTTAGAGCACCACCTTGACATGGTGGGGGTCGTTGGTTCGAGTCCAATTGCGCCTACCAAAACACCTTTGTAAATCAAGCACTTGGCGGAAACGCCCGGTGCTTTTTTTACGCCTGTATAAACCAGCCTTGACTACGTCGCACAGGCGGGGCTAAGCCATCACCCAGCTTGCATGAGCGCCCATCAGGTTTCTACATCAAATAAATGAATGCCTAGGGGGGTCAAACCGCCGGGTTCAAGCGCGGCTTTTCCTCAACCCCAATGCCATCACCGTCGCCACCACAATCAGCGCGCCTATCACCTGAACCCAAGAGATTTTTTGGTCTAGAAAGGCCCAGGCCATCATCAGTGCGAAAACCGGCTCCACGTTCATGATGGCCGAATTGCCGACCACGCCCAGGCGTGGCAGCACGGTAAACATGATGGTGAAGGCGGTGCCATAGAGAAACGTGAGCAAAGCCAAGCCGATCCAACCGGCATCCGCCGTAGGAAAGTGCATGCCACCGTTGAGCTCGGCGCCCAGCGATGCCAATGTGCCGACGACAAGCATGGTGGTGAAGGTGCGTACCCGTCCGTCCAGCGCGCTGGCTTCATGCTGGGTCAGCACCAGCGCCAAGCCAAAAAACGCCGATGCGGCAAACGCAAAAGCCACGCCCACACCGATTTCCTGCCAATGCGCCACCGCGCCCAAGCCCGAGATGGCGCCAGAGACATCGAGCGCCAGCGACAGGCCTAGCAGCAAAAACGGAATCGCCAGCAGCAGTGCGCGCTCGGGTCGGTGGCCGTAGAGCGCGCGTGCCCATAACGCGGTGCTTAAGGGGTAGGTGTTAAAGGCAAGCAGAGCCAATGCCACCGGCAAACGCGCCACCGAGGAGTAGATGCAAATACTTTGCGCGGTAATCACCAGCCCGATGGCGGGCAGAAAAATGCGGTGCCTTTCGCTCAATGCCCATGGCACCCGCGCGCGCCACAGAATGAGCGCCAGCACCATAGCCGTTACGCCGCTGCGGGCACTAACCGCCGTCAATACATCCACACCGTTGTTAAAAGCGAAGCGCGCGGACACATGGTTGGCGCCCATCATCAGCGCGATCAATAGCAAAGTGGCGAAGGCTGCGCCCGAAAGCGCTTTGGTGTTAGCGGCCATGGGCAAGCCGCGCCGGCACTTGAAAAATCTTTTTGAGCATCTCAGTAACCCATGCCCGATGGCTTATGCGGAGCAGTCTGCCCCTTAAACCTGGCTGCCAGCGCGCGGGTGTGTTGCATCAGCAAATTGGTATCCAGGCCTACGCAAATAAATAAAACACCCAAATCCAGATAACGCTGCGCGAGGGTTTCATTGGTGGTCAGGATGCCCGGTGCCTTGCCTGCGCGCAAGATACGCGCGATGGCGTCTTCAATCTGGGCCAGCACCTGCGGATGCTCGGTTTGACCGGGGAAGCCTAGCGAGGCCGACAAATCGGCTGGGCCGATGAATATGCCGTCAATACCCGGCGTGGCGCAAATCGCCTCCAAATTCTCCAACCCAAGCGCGGTTTCCACTTGCACCAGCACGCAAACTTGGGCATTTGCCTCTTGCGCATAGTTGGCAATATGCCCCCAGCGCGAACCTCGGGCGCCGGCCATGCCGCGCACACCGCCTTGGCCGTCGGCTTGCGGGTAGCGCGCTGCTTGCACCATCGCGTGGGCTTGCACGCCGCTCTCCACCATGGGAATCAGCAAGCTTTGCACGCCCAGGTCTAAGTACTGTTTCACCAACACCGGGTCGCCCACGGGCAGGCGCGCCAGCACCTGGTTACCCGGGACGCTGGCAATAGCCTGCGCCTGGGCCAGGATGGAGGGCAGGGTGTTGGGCGCATGTTCGCCGTCAATCAGCAGCCAGTCAAAGCCGGCCCAGGCGCACAACTCGGCGCTCAAGGGGTTGGCCAGACCCAGCCACAGGCCGATTTGCGCTTGGCGCGCGAGCAGGGATTGCTTGAAGAGATTGGTAGGGGTTTGCATTGGGCAGGGGCAGTTTTAGGGAAGCCCCATTGTGTACTGAGTCGATCGGTCGCTTTGTATGAAGCCCACTATCGATGGCCAACAGCAAGTGAAGCTCTCTAACTTACGAACCGCTGTGGAACTCTGGCACTCCCCAAAGCTCTAGACACCGCCCAATTGCGTTGGCGCATTTCGTGTTTGTACGTCAGGCAATCTGCAATCTAACGTGCTTGCCCAGTGCGCCGGCCGCAGCTTCAATTTGGTCAAGTTTTGAAGCGTGACGCAAGTCGAACAGGCGGTCAATTTGCGGCATGTGCCAACCTAAGCGGCGCGCTAGCTCTGACTTTTTGATGCCTTGCTCAGTCATCGCTTGATAAACACCCAGCTTGCCACATTCCAAAGCCGAAGGGCGCACCGTCTTCTGCCCTTTTTTAGGTTTGCTTGGTGTGGGCAGCGGTTTGCGATCTTCGATATAAAAAGTCAGGGCGGACTCTAGCGCATCCACGGCCTGAAGCAAGGCTTCGTCTTCATCGAGTCCGAAGGTAATAGCCTCTGGTACATCGGCAAATGTCACCATCACGGTGCTTTCGTCAGGGGTCAGAGTTACTGGGTAATCAAACATTATTACTCCTTCATTTCAATCCAAGCTGGCGCTTAATTGCAGACTCCAGTCCTTTGCCAAGCTCTTGCGTTCCATGCATTGGGAGAACTGATTTTTTACCATTCAAGAACACGTTCAGATGCGATCCCTTACCTTGCACAAAGCTTGCGCCTTGCTGCTCTAGCCACTTCTTCATCTGTTTCGAGTTCATGCAAAGAAATATAACATATATGTTGTTTTTCTGTTTAAAAATAACAACATTTATGTTTTGTTTTCGAAGCGATGTAAGCGCGCCACCAACCCACCCAAGGAGATTGCCATGCGTAATCGCGCATTGACGGTCAATCGCCGCGGCCGCTGCCAACGCTCCCAATGCCGCTTTAGGTTGGCTTCAGGTGTTTGGTACAGACGGAGTAATGGTGCCAGCACACGTGGAGGACCGGGGGGTAAGGCGGTGGAAGGCGAAATTGTTATCTGCTGGTGGCTTCCCAGCAAATGCTCCTTTACACCGGTATGCGGCGCGGCTCGGAGGCTATGGGCATCTGCTGGCGGCAATTGGAGTGGCATACCGACATGGCGCTAGATGTTTATGGGTATGGGTAGATGGAAAGTCACGGGGCAGGGGGCTGATAGCACGGCACGAGGCAGTGGCAGTGCTCAAACGACTACATCAAAGGCAGACAGACATACGGCACTTGCAGTTTGAAGTGTTATTCCAGCAAAGATTGCTGCAAAAGTTGGCCCGTATTAGCACGGGTTATCAGCCTGTAAGCCTAAACGGCACATTTCGGCGACTGCCAAGAGATGCTGGTCTTTTATTGAATCAGCAAGGGTATACCCGCACGCATTGCTCGCTATGAAACACCTATGCTTCGCTGGCAGTACTGGCGAAAAGGAGGGACATATACACGCTTGCTTGTTAGCTGGGCAATAGTGCGGCGATGATTGAAAGGCACTACAGCAAATTAACCGCTAATATGGCTGCAGATAGGTTGGCTTGAGGCGTCGTTTTAAACGACATCTGCGAATACATAAACGTTGGAGTATTAAAAATGAAGCACATTCCCGTACTAATGTTCACAATTGTGCTTGCTTTGACGGCCTGCGGCGGAGGCGGGGGTGGAACCAATACTGACGCTAACAACGCAAATGGAAGTCAAAGTACAAGTCTTGCTATAACTGGTACTGCGGCGACTGGCGCCGCGCTATCAAATTCGACAGTAGATGTCAAATGTAAGTCGGGGACCGGAACGGCTACTACAAACGCAGATGGAACTTATTCGGTAACTGTGGCAAACGGGGTAGGACCTTGCATCATTCGTGTCGTTGATCCAATAACAAAATTCACGGCTTACTCATTCGTTGAAGCGGGCTCTAAAGTAGCCAATGTTAATCCAGTCACTCACTTGATAGTTGCTAATGCATTAGGTGATGATCCATCTAATGCATTCAATGATTTTTCTACTTCGGTACAAAATAAAATAACTACACAGAGCATCAACACTGCGACTAATTTAGTCATTTCCGGAACCGCTGTATTGGGTGCAGACGGTGACATGACTGGTATGGATGTAATGAAAGGGTCTATGCGTGCCGCTACAGCTGACGCTGCTGGAGATAGCACCGATAAAAAACTTGATGCACTAATGGCATCTTTAGCAGCAGCAGATAAGAAAATTGCAGATCTAACGGCACAGTTAAAAGTCGCTGAGGGTGTCCGAATTTTTGTGTAAACGGAGTTAAGGGTCATTGCTGAGGGACCCGGTCCTCAAACTCAATACTAAACCGATTGAGCGCAGCCTTCCAGTCCCGAATCGGCATGTTCCATT